>CANQRW010000041.1 GCA_947626365.1 uncultured Lachnospiraceae bacterium | reverse complement strand
GCCGTCCAGATCGGGATCCTGGACTATACCCTGTTCCCCGACGCTCCGGAATTCTACGCCACCTACCGCCTGATGAATGTCAAAAGCCACAAAATATATAGTGACAAACTGCGTCTTTCTGTGTTAGACTTAAAGCATATCGAACTGGCAACGGAAGAGGATAAGGCATATCAGATCGACCACTGGGCGCACCTCTTCAAATCGACTACATGGGAGGAGTTGAAGAGATTGGCAGAGAACCATAAAGCATTGGCAGAAGCGACAGATACCATATACACGCTTTCCAGGGACGAGAAGATACGGATGCAGTGCGAGGCCCGCGAGGACTACTACCGGCGCGTAGGCTGGAAGGATGATAAGATTAAGGAACAGGCCTCCATCATCCAACAGCAGACCGCTGCCCTTCAACAACAGGCTGTTACCCTTCAACAACAGGCCTCTATGCTTGATCAGCAGGCTGCCCTCATCCAGAAGCTTCAGCAGAAACTGGCGGCTGCCGGGATTGCGGAAGAATAGACGTAAATACAGCCTTAAAATCAATCGTTTTAAGAAAGAACATAAATAATAATGTCTAAATCGATCCGAATGGAGGAGTTGAAGAGATTGGCAGAGAACCATAAAGCATTGGCAGAAGCGACAGATACCATATACACGCTTTCCAGGGACGAGAAGATACGGATGCAGTGCGAGGCCCGCGAGGACTACTACCGGCGCGTAGGCTGGAAGGATGACAAGATTAAGGAACTGACCGCTGCCCTTCAACAACAGGCCGTTACCCTTCAACAACAGACCTCTATGCTTGATCAGAAGGATACTATCATTAATCAGCAGGCTGCTCTTATCCAACAGCTTCAGCAGAAACTGGCTGCCGCCGGGATTGCGGAAGAACAGGCGTAAATACAGCCTCGAAGCGACCGCTACTCATTTAACATAGGCTTGTTTTGTACCGTTTACTAAACACATACACAATAAATCGAAATATTCCGGCCGGGTCCTTGCGGGCCCGGCCGGAATTCATTTACTGCCTATTCTGTTGTTTCTTTATTTCTGTTCCTGATTCGCCGGATTATTCCGAATCTTCTTTCTTCCGGAAACCCAGGAACCCGAAGGCTCCCATGAGCCCCAGGGCTGCCAGCGCCAGTACGCCAAATGCTCCTACAGGTGTCTCATCGCCGGTCTGCGGCGCCAGGAACGCCAGCGGCACATCTTCATCAAGAATCTGCTCCATCGGAGCCGCTCCTAACGGCACCATTCCATCCGGAAGGTCTGCCAGAGGCGTGGGGTTATCCGGAATATTACTGTTGGGATTGCCTCCGGGGCCGCCGCCAGGATTGCCGCCAGGTGTGGTTCCACCCGAACGGTTGCGGTAATTCTCATACTCAACCGTCGTCGTCCAACTGGTAACAATGGTTCCTTCCGCCACATCTTCAGCCGCGCTGCCATCCACATCCACCGTCGTATCGTAACCCTCGGTATCCGCTTCGGCCTCAGTTACCGTGTACTTGGTTCCTGCCGGGACATCGTTAATGGTGATCTGCTGTCCGTGGCGCAAAGTCACAGTCATATTTCCATTCACCACAACTCCGTCTGCCGGTGCCGCAACTCCCTGAATCGTGCTGCTGCCCGTATACTGGTATTCGCCCTGCAGAGATGCTCCTGCCGCGTCAGTCAGCTCAACCGTGAAATTGAAATCTCGTTCTCTCTCACCCCTGTTACCGCTTACTTCCTTGCGGATCACCAGATTGCCGGGAATGGTGTAGGTATTGTTAAAGATTGCCTCTTCCATATTGACCGCACCGGCCTTCTTGTAAGCAACGGATGAATCCTTCACTTCCAGCTGGCTGTCATTATCAACAATCTCTACCGTAAGCGTCCACTCGCTCTCATCATACGTATAATACGGGTTCTTCCCTGCTTCTTCCAGTATGGTGAAGTCATAGGTACCGGTATGTTTGAAGGTAATCTGTCCAAACTTGGCATTGCCCTCGCCTACCACCGTCACCGTATCATCTGCAGGCATTTCCACATAATCACCGTACTCTCCGGCCGCCAAAATCCTAAAGGTAAATGTCTCATCCTCAGTAGGCTGGCCTTCAACGGTCTTGCGGACCTGCGGGTCGAAGGTAGTCGAAGCCGTCGTGTATTTATTGGTAAATCTTGTTGACAGGGAAGCGGTAGCATCAATCGGCTCATCAAGTCCCTGACCGACAAGCTCACCGTTCTCGTTCCTAATAGTACCCCCGGTAACCTTCAGCGTACTGTCTATATCATCAACCGTCACTTCCACATCGTAAACCGATGTGTCATAGTAGAAACCACGAGTATCGCCTGTTACCTCAGCAATTTGGAACTTATACTTACCGGCCTTATTGAATACGATATCATCAAAATATCCGCTGCCGCTGCCGGAACCGCCTACCGTAACGGTAATCGTGTCATTCGGCATGACCACATTGCCCGCTGCAACTTCATTTTTCGTATTATCATCGACAACACTCAGCGAGAACTGGAAATCATAGCTCTTATCGGCAGGAATATCTCCGTCAATTTCCTTAAAGATACGAAGCGCCAGTTCCGTCGGCTCTACCGTATAGGTATTAGTAAAGGTAATCTCATCCGGATTCGGTCCCTCAACCGTCTCATTCATACCGTCTAAACGGCTCGGATCAATCGACAGACTCAATCCAGCATCAATTGGCTGAATTTCGTTGTTTCCGCCGACCCGAACCTGCCCATTGCCGGGAACCGGGAGGAAGCCAATATTGGGAATCATGCTGCTGTCAACTTCAACCTTTGTGCCGTCTCCGGCGAACTTCTCATACTTTGGAGAACCTTCAGCAATCTTCAGCACACCGTCCTCATCAGCGATTTCATACGTAACCTTCCATACAAACGTATCATAATGATAACCGGGTATTCCAGTATCTTCCTCACGGATTTCAAATACATAAGTACCGGCTGCCGTAAAGGTATACTTTGGGAAAGTAGCCGTCCCTTCGCCCGTGATGGTTATTGTATTATTCAGATTTCTCTCTGTATCCGGCGCTTTACTCAGACTGCCGTCAGCACCGATTCCAAAGAGCGGCTTATTGCCGGGCTGGAACGGAGCAACGCCATAGCTATCCTCAAATACCGGATGCTCTACCAACTCGCGGGTAAATTTAAATACCTTATTATTGGGAGTAACATCTCCGGTAATTACCTTACGCACAGACTGGGTTGCGGAAACCGGCGTTACATGATACTGGTTGGTAAATGTAGCACACGTCTGATTGGTAACATTGCCTGTTTTATAATTCTCATTGTTGCTCCGGACATCGGTATCCAAAGTATTGCTGTTCTCGTAAATGACTTCACGAATCGCCAGGGAACCACCCAGCGCAACAATTCTAACACTCAATGTCCACGGATCCGGATCGTAAGTGTAACCGTTATCATTACCTTCTACTTCGGAAATCGTAAACTTATACGTTCCCGGCTGATTAAAGGTAATCTGTCCGAAGGACGCCGGTCCGACGCCTGTCACAGTGGCAGTCCGCCCATTTTCATCTGGCATTACATAATTACAGTTGTCTTCATTGTTGTTATTTTCATCTTCCTGAATTATGAAGGTAAATGTCTTATCCTTCGGTGTCTTTGCTCCTGTAATTTTCTTCGTCACAGACGGAATGTAGGACACTTTATCGGGATTATAAGTGTTGTCAAACTCCGCATATTCTGCGTTGTCGTTGTCTCCATATTTAACTCCGGTTACTTTCAAATTTCCATTCTCATCTTCCACGGTCACTACAACTTCCTGTGGCTCTGCGTAAGTATAACCTGGAAGAGGCGTTTCCGGAACAACTTCAGAAATGTCGAACGTATACTCGCCTGCACGAGTAAATTCAATTTCACCAAACTCTGCCGGCTTATCATTCTCATTCCAATTAACCGGAATCTTAACCGATGTCTCTTCCGGCATATTCACATACTGCTTACAATCACCATAATTAGCACCAATAAGTTCTAATTTGAACTCAAAAGTCGGAACAGACGTACCCGGAACCGGAAAACTTACCGGACGCTTTACAACTTCTGTAATATGCTTCTTTACCTTCAGAATTGTTTGGGTGGGATTTGGAGCATACGTATTGGTAAATTCGAACCCATAGCTATCATCTGCTGTCTGTTCACTTACATTCTGCCCCTGCTTCTTATTTACTGTAACAGTCTTGACAAGAGTGCCATCTTTTTCCGATGAATCATCTACTTCTACCTTCACATTGTAGACTGTAGAATCTTGCGTATATCCCATGTTCTTTGCCGTATCTTCGACAATCGTGTAATAATGGATACCTGTAGTATTATAGTTTATTGCATTGAAGGAAACTTCACCAGAATGAGTTTCTACAGTTTCGACTACTTCACGTACGGTTTCGCTATATTCTTCATCAGTTTCATATAGCGTAAAGCTAAACTTCGGCTTATTCTCTTCCGGAATCTTGTGCACGCCGGAATTAACAATCTTCTTTACCTTAGGCGTCCAGTCGATATCCTCATAGTCAAACGTATTGGTAAATTCATAAGTGGCAGCAACACAAACATCACTCCCATCATTTACCGGTGTATCTCCAGTAACATTAGTCACTGTCAACTGGCCATCCTTATCATCAACTTCAACTGTAATGGTCTGTGCTCCAGCAATACCGTTCTTATATCCAGGTATATCCTCAGGTACATTCTCAATAAGTACATTATCAACACCTGTCTCCGTGATAATAAAACTATATGTGCCGGATTTGGTAAATTTGATTGAATCAAAGCTTTCAGTTTCATCATCTTTAATGGAAACAGAAGTTTTTTCTCCAAATTCAACTCCATCTCCACCGCCTGTTAAGGTAAAGGTGAACTTTCTGCTAGCCTTCTTCGGATCTTCATCGTCACCTGAGACAGTCTTCTTTACAGACGGAGTCCAAGTGGTCGACTCAGGTTTATAGTAGTTCGTAAATTTTGCGGTTGCAGTACTGCTACTAATACCATTAACATTAATCTCACTGGTTAGCACACCCTGGTTATTATTTACATTTACGGTAATTTTTACGGGGTCCTCTACATAGGTGTAGCCGCCCGCCGTACCCACTGTTTCATAAACATAATACGTGTGGGTGCCGGTTTCTGTATACTCAAACGTATGAAGCGGTGTATTACTCGTCTTCGTATCCTGATCAACTGTAATGTTGGCCTCATCAATGGGTGATGCGCCTTCTTCTTTCGTACCTTCGTACAGTTCAAAGTTAAAGGTTTCCCCCTTCACAATTGGACCTTCTACTGTCTTTTCCACGTACAAAGGAAGAGTGGCCTTTACCTTCTTGTAGGTGTTAGTGATGGTGTACGTATAATTATTAGGAGAACTTGGAGGACTTATTGAAGTTGACCAATATTCTCCGGGATCCGACTCTTCAACCTTGGGAGAGATCCCATCAGGGACATTCGTAATTGTACCTGTATCACCGTCAGCCAAAGAAAAAACATATTTAGTATTGGGAGCATACTCATATGACAACGCTCCCGTTTTCTCGTTATCTCCACCGTCGAAAGTAACAATAATATCAAATTTCTGCCCCGGGGCTGGTTCCTCACTACGTTCAGCCTTGACAACTTTTTTCGTAAAACTAAGTTCATGATTTAGAACAGCGGCCTTAACTGTAGTAGATTTAGTAGCACTGCTTCCATCCGAACCCCCGGTAATGTAGGTAATACAATCCTGTCCATAATTTTTATTTCTAAATCCCTGACTATACCACGGTAAAATTTCAGCCTCAGTTCTCTTCGTTACAGCAACAGTAATTTTGGTATCTTTTTTTATTTTCTCAATGTCCCTCGTCCTTAGAGTCAATGTTTTTCCATCATCACTAATGCTCTGCTCAAAGTCGGCTGGTTGAACAGTGATATCCGCATATTTCAGAGTTCCATTGGGCTCGGTGACCGTTACAGAATAGTATCCATCAGCATCCTGGGTTTTGCTCCAATCGCCAGGATTCAAATCAGCTGGAAGCTTCGACGGGTTCAGAATATTTCCTGCAATCCTATTATATTCTTTATCAACCATTGCAGCAAAATCTGCATTAAAAGTGAAAGAATTTTTTACCTCAGTACTACCATTCGCACCAACTTTTCCGAAGCTCGTATCTCTTTCACCTACAATAACTTCCCAAACAAGAATCTGAGTTGCTATCGCCTTAGCTACATCAACCTTTGAAGTGTATGAATAAATACCACCTTCATAACCATAAGCTAAAATCTTCTTAAGATAGGACTGCACCTGTGTGCCGTTCAACTGCCCATTCGAATAATTCTTTGGGTATGTTTTTGTCCAATAAGTATCAATCTGATCTCCCGTGCGTTCAGATATTGAATAACGACTATCATTACCGTATTTTGTGTCCTCCGTCCAAATACCCGGTTCGATACAATACGCAACCTCCCCGCCGCTCCGTTCACTTGCTTTGCTGCTATTAGATAAATAATGAATAGTAATCTGGTTTGATTCTTCTCGACTCCAACCATTCTTCAGGCTACATCCTTTTATACTCCCATAATTAAATTCCATTGAGCCAACATAACATTTTCTTTTCACCGTCTCAATCCCAACCCCAATCACCACATCCCACATGGCGATGGCTACTTCTCCGCTCTCGTCGGTGTAGCTGTAGGCGATTTCGCAGGCGCCGTCGTCCACTTTGACAGTCATAGCGCCCTCGGGAGTCAGGGAAATCACATCCTCATCCATGGATCTCCAGGTTCCGTTGTCAGGAAGTGTTACGTTCACGCCATAAGGCGGATCTTCCGGCATATCTTTAAGATGAGTGGCGCCGAATTCAGGCCACTCGTCGCCGGCCTTCATGCTCAGATTCAGCACATCATTGTAGGGCTCGCCGGAGTAGACAGTAACCTTGTCGCTCTCTATCTTTACAACCCAGGTCAGCTCCGTTCCATCCTCAAGGGCATACGCATCAGCTGTGCTCTCGTCAGAGGATACATGATTCCCGCTGGTGCCTGAACTTCCGGAACCGCTGCCTCCGCTTGTCTGAGGCGCTGCCTCGGTTTCGCTGTTGGTTTCGCCGTTTCCTTCTGTATTCGCCGCTGAAAACTCAGGTTCACCTTCTGTCTCAGACTTGGTCTCATCCTCAGCTTCCGTCGGAGCCTCTGTCTCAGTCTCAGTTTCTTCCGCAGCCTTCGTCTCGGTGGATGCCTCGGTCTCGGCTTCTGTGGACGTCTCAGTCTCTTTCTCTTCCTCGGTCTCAGCCTCTGTCTCAGCTTCCGTGGACGATTCGGTCTCTGCCTCAGTCTGGGCTTCCGTCTCTTTCTCAGTCGGAGCCACTGGCTGGGTTTCCGTCTCTTCCGGGGGAGCTGTCAGTTCCGGCGGATTGGCAGATGGACTGCCCATAAGGAATAAATCATAGGCGATCTCCGTAGTTGCCGCTGAACCGTCAGCCAGAGCTTCCGTCTCCTTCTCCTCCGAAGCTTCGGTCTCTTCCTCGGCCTGGGCTTCGGTCTCGGCTTCTGTGGATGCCTCTGCCTCTTTCTCTGCCTCTGTAGTCGCTTCCGTCTCTTCTTCAGATGGAGCTGTCGTCTCTTCCTCAGTCGGGGCTGCTGTCTCTTCCTTAGTGGCCGCTTCCGTTTCTTCCTCGGTCGGGGCTGCCGTCTCTTCCTCAGTGGACGCTTCGGTCTCTTCCTCGGCGGAGGCTTTCGTCTCTCCCTCGGTCACGGCTTCGGTTTCTCCCTCAGCGGGCGCTTTCGTCTCTTCTTCATTCGGAACTGCCGCTTCGTTTCCGTCTTTGTTCGTATCTTCAGAATCCGCTGCTCCGCTTCCTGCACCGCCGGCTTCTGTACCCTTACTTGTACTTGCGCTGACGGAAGAGCCGCCTGAAGTTGTAACCTGTTCGTCGTTAACCTCAGACGCATTATAGGTAAAGGTTACATCAACATAACCTCTGCCCTTGACGATCGCGGTTCCATCCGGCTTTACTTCCAGGATGTTGTCGTCATCGCTCTCCCAGGCACCGGGCAGGTTCAGCGGCAGATCGCCGTACTCCTCCTGGTATTTGTCAGACTGAAGCAGCGCCTGGCCCAGACTCTGGTGCCCGTCGCTGTTCTTATACTCGTATGAAATCCAGCCGCCGGTCCACTGCTTCTCACCGTCCTCCAGCTTTATCTCCGGCTGGATATCGATCTGGAAATCATATTCCTCTTCCTCAGGCGCCTCCGGCTCTTCCAGTCCTTCCGGCTCCCCAGTCACATTCTCCTGATACCCGCTGTCCTCATCGGAGTCACGGTCAACGAGGAAAAATCCCCCATTGCCGTCGGATATCATCGGAATCGCTGCCTGAGCCTCCATCAGGACGTTGGAGAACATCAGCACAAACGCCATGAATCCGGCCAATATCCGCCTTCTCCTGTGAGGACTCAGTTTCAACATTTCTTTCATCTTCATTTTCCTTCCCTCCTTGCTTTATTTGCATTGTCTATATAAAAGCTGCTTGTTAGCGGCAATTATGTTCCGCTGCAGTTCTGCGGGATTCGTCCCGCGCCCTTCCCTGCGCCGTCCCACAGGATCAGCCGTCTTCCCCGGCCGTCATTTCCAGCGCGCCGTCGATCAGCTTCAGAAGTTCCAGAGCACTGCGGAAATATTTCCGCTCCTGCTTCTCGGCCCAGACCACCTCACCCTGCCATGTGGCATTCTGGCGGTATTTCACCCGCACGATGAACGTACCGATATTACCGGCCCTGTTGGTCACCCTTTTCTCATCCATGCTTAACATCGCCTCCTCGTGTTCTATCGTGTTTTCCGCCGACTCGAACGCCCGTATCCGCGTCGAGCTCTGGGGAAACTGCCACCGGTCATAAAGCCAATCCATTTCCATAATCATTCCTATGGCCGTTGTGAACGCAACCGGTTTGTTCTGATACTGATGCCAGATCAGTCCCGAATAATCCTTACCTTTCTTATCGTTAATACAGATACAGATCAGGTTCGGAGAATGTAAATTGACTGGAGATACCATATGAATCCCCCCTTGTATCTGCCGTCCATAATCCCCGTTTATATAGTTTCTTTACTGTAAATATAACAGCGGCTTTATCTCACTACTTATCTCAATTAGCAATATTTGGATGGGTTTTTGCGGAATACGAGCAGAGCGTCACTGGCGCTCTGCTCGCATACTGACGTAAAAAAAATAAGCCCCTTCCGCAATACGCTTCAGGAACTTATTCCTCTTCACAGTGTTTCTCTGCCTGCCGCTTCTCCGGCAGATATCTCTGTTGTTTTAAAATTTCTGGACTCCCGCCAGGGACTCCATGCTGTAGCTTAATGACCCGACCGCTCCTTCCTGTTTCTTCCAGGCGGCCGCCAGACGGTCAAATGCCTTTGTGCCGTTCTCGCGTTCGGTTCCGGTCAGAACGATCAAATACTGGCAGCGGCTGTATTTGGTATAAATGTCCCCCTTGCGGAAGACGCGGCCCACCACATCCCGCAGAAGGGCCATCTGCTCCTCCTCCAGCACGGATTCTTCATGAGACGTTTTACCCCCCCATGTGAGTTCCATGTGCATAACAGCAAAAACATGGACTGTCCGCTGCGCTCCGCCAGCCGTACGAGGACCTGACAGAAATTAAAGAACACGGAATAGCTGCAATAGAACGCACCGCCTCCGTTTCCTTCCCGCAAAGGCTCCACAATATCCGACAGCCGGCGGACACGGCGGCGCTCATGCTCTTCGATAAGCGTCAGGCGCTTAAGGTATTCCTGTCCCAGGGAAATACCCATTTCTTCATAATAAAATCGCTCCGTATTCTGATAGAGCTCATAGGCTTCATTATAATCATTCATGGAGATCAGACAGTCGATCTCGGCCAGCTGCCAGGACTCATAGGGGAAGATCAGGGACGCATCATGGTAGAGCTGTCTGGCGTTCGGCAGGTCTCCCATCCGCTCGTATTCGCTTCCCAGTGTCCGGACGACGCGCTCATACAGCTGCTTCAGCTCCCGCTGCTTGTGAATGACCCACAGTTCCGTGCAGAACTCGTCGAGGAAATTGCCTGTATATATGGCGGCGGCTTCCTTAAGCATGGCAATCTGTTCCTGGCTGTCGCCGTCTGCATAGGCCAGGGCCTCCAGGGATTTCTTCTGAAATTCTATCAC
Organism: uncultured Lachnospiraceae bacterium; assembly: GCA_947626365.1. Lineage (GTDB taxonomy): Bacteria > Bacillota > Clostridia > Lachnospirales > Lachnospiraceae > UBA3402. The sequence goes on along the minus strand of CANQRW010000041.1, from coordinate 20,919 downwards.
ATCCACCCACACCGGGAAATCCGCCTCAAAACGGCAGCTGCCGCCGTCGAAGATCAGGTTCGCGCCGTCCATCCCCCAGGCGGCCCACTGCTTCCGCAGCCGCCAGAGAAGATTGTTGATACTCTTGTTGGTATCCGAACGCCACTCCTGGCTTCCGTAGAAATTGCCGATCAGCTCCCTCTTCATGACGCCCTTTTCTCCGCCCAGGAGAAGCATGGCAAACAGCTGAATCAGCTTATTATTATTGCCTCGGGTCATGTTCACGCTCTGCCCGCGAAATTCCATGGTAAACGCGGACAGCATCCGAACCCTAAGCCCCGGATACGCCAAATCTCCGGAACCGCCCGCTTCTGACAATCCCATCGGAATATCCGAGAATATTCTGTTCTTCCCGGTATCCTGACCGCTCATTTCCCTACCTCCTGCACCTTACACCTGTGCCGCTATCCTACGCTGCTCCCCACGCTGCTGTCCTATGCTGCTGCCCTTCGCTGCTGCCCTTCGCTGTCGCCCTTTGCTGATGCCCCATGCTGTTGCCTGTTCTGCCGCGTCTCGAAGCGCGGTGTCCCCCGCTTCGCCGCTATAACGCCATTTTACCCTCAAATTTTCTCAGTGTCAATGCATTTTACGTCACTAATGACAGCAGAAAAAGACACCCAAGGGAAGGAGGTGTCTTTTTCTTTACCGTCAAAAGCCAGAAAAGGTGGTCTGGCACACATAATGTATCACGAATTCCCGCAAGAAGCAACCAATCGACAAAATTTGTATCACGTTTGCAGGGTTCTTTCCGTTTTGATATATTTGGCGCCGGTGAAAAAAACAGTGAAAAAAATTCGGTGAAAAAATTTGAAAAAAATAAAAAAAGTTCTGTACAAATCTTATTTTTTGTGGTAGTCTTTTAAAGGTATCAATTCCGCCGCGATCCCATCGCGGCGGAGCCGTGGGGCATTAGCGCAGTTGGGAGCGCGTTTGAATGGCATTCAAAAGGTCGTGGGTTCGAATCCCATATGCTCCACTCGTCAAGAGGTATGCGAACACCGGGTGTTCGCATACCTCTTTTTTTGCATTTCCCGCTTCTGTATTTCCCGTTTCATCCATCCAGATTCTGTCTCAGTTTTTCCATTCCCCGCCTGTACCTGGACAGCACCGTAGACAGAGGAATCTTCATCTGCTCCGCAATCTCGCGATGTTTCATGCCGCCCAGAATATGGAGAAAAATCGCCTGGCGCTCGCCCTGCGTCAGAAATGTCATGGCCTCAAGAAGGGCCTGGCGCTCCGCCGCCAGTTCCACTTCCGCGCATGTCTCCCCAGGCTCCCAAAAGCCCTCTTGAACCTGCAGCTCCTCCAGACTGTCCACAGGCCTCAGATTCTGCCGGCGCAGCCGCATATAGCACAGATTCCTGGCAATGGTGAATATCCAGGCCAGGGGCCTGCCTCCCGCCTCGTACCGGCCTGCCTGCTGCCAGACCCTGAGAAATGTATCCTGCATGATTTCTTCCGCATCCTGGGGATTCCGACAGATGGACAGGCTGTAGCTGTACACTATCCGGGCCGTTTCCTCATACAGTTCCCTCAGCGCGTTCCAGTCCCCTTCTTTTATCCGCAGCAAAAGCCGGTCGTATTCCGACCGGCTGTCCTGCTCTGACGTATTCTGAGCGTCTCTGTCTCTATCCATAGGCCCCTCCGGCAATCATCGCTCTGATTCCGGATTCGGCCCGCAAAAGCTGTTCTCCACGGTCATGACACAGAAAAGGCGGGGATCCGACTCCTTCAGCCGATCCGAAATCTTCGTCTTTATTGTGTCCCGCATAGCCTCATTATACTCAGCCGGCACTACAAGATCGAAGATCAGATTGATCCGCTCCGTGCCCGGCACCAGCCGGAAATCATGAAAACTGAGGCGGAAATCCAGACTTTCCAGAATCTCTCCCAAAAGCCGGCGGTACTGCTCCTGCTGCCGGTTATGGGTCTCCACCGGATCCATATGGACCACCAGAAGGATTCCCAGCTTCCGCATACAGTCCCTCTCAATGGTATCGATGATCTCATGACCTTCCTCCATCTTCCAGTCGCTGTCTACCTCCGCATGGATGGTCGCCATGCTTCTGGACGGACCGTAATTGTGGACGATCAGATCGTGGGTTCCGATGATTCCCTCATAGCTTTCCACAAACTCCGTAATCTTCCGGTACACCTCCGGATCAATGGGCTGGCCGATCAGAGGCTCCAGCGTATCCTTAGCGATCTCCACTCCGGCCCACATCACCAGGAGAGACACGATCACTCCCACGAAACCATCGATGTTTACGCCGGTCATGCCGAACACCACCATGGACAGAATCGTCGCGGAGGTAGCCGCCGCATCCCCCAGGGAATCCGCCGCCGTGGCCATCATCACCTTGGAGTTAATCCTGCGGCCCAGCTTCCGGTTAAACACTCCCATCCACAGTTTCACAAGCACCGTCATAAAAAGGACCGCCACCGCCGCCCGGTGGAAAACCATCTCCTCCGGATGCCGTATCTTTCCTACCGATGAGATAAACAGGGAGAAGCCTACCTGCATAACAAAAAAGGACACCACAAACGCGGCAATATACTCGATCCTCCCGTGTCCGAAGGGATGATCCGCGTCCGCCGGTTTTTCGGCCATCTTAACCCCCACGTAACCTACAATAGAGCTGGCCGCGTCCGACAGGTTATTAAAGGCATCCGCCATGATGGAAATGCTTCCGGTGAGCAGGCCGATAGCCAGTTTTGCCGCAAAAAGAAGCACATTACAGCAGATTCCCACCATACCTGACAGCACCCCGCAGGCAGTGCGAACCTGGGCGTTTTCCGTATTCTCGTAACCTTTCACAAAACGCCGAACCAGATACTCCGTCATAACAAATCCCTTCTCCGCCCCACTTTTTTCCGTCCCGATTCTTCTCCGCTCCGCTTCTTCTTCGCCCCGCTTCTTCTTCGTTCCGCTTCTTCTTCGTTCCGCTTCACGAGCCGTCCGGACACGCTGTCAAAGCTGCCTCACCCGCGGCAGTCTTCCTCCCGATACAGAACTTTCGTCAGAAACAGCCCCCCGGCCGGAGCCGTAAATCCTGCCGCCTGACGGTCGCGGGCCCGGATTACCTCGCTCATAGTTTCCGGCAGGCGTTTCCCCTGCCCCACTTCAATCAGCGTCCCCACCAGGATTCTTACCATGTGATAGAGAAATCCGTCGCCATGAACCATGATTTCCATCCGGGTCCCAGTCACACGGATGTCAATCTGTTCAATGGTACGGACCGTAGATTTTTTCATATGGCGGTTGGCGCAGAAGCTTCGGAAATCATGGGTTCCCTCCAGATACGCCGCGGCGCGCCTCATGGCCTCCGCGTCCAGTTCCTGTCCCAGCGCGTACCTGTATTTCCTCTGGAACACGGAACACTTATCCGCCATGTCCAGCCGATAGGTATAGATCTTGCCCGCCGCGTTTAAGCGGCTGTGGAACCGCTCCTCCGCCCTTTGGACATCCAGGACCAGAATGGATTCCGGCAGATACCGGTTCAGGTATTCCTTCAGCTGCCCGGCCGTGATATCCGCCTGCAGACGGACATTGGCGGTCTGCTCCTCCGCGTGAACTCCCGCGTCGGTGCGGCCGGCCCCATGGACCTCCACCTTCCGGCCTTCCAGCCGGCTCAGAACCTGTTCCAGCTTCCCCTGTATGGTGTTGTCTGTATTCCCCTGCTTCTGCCAGCCGTCAAAATCCGTTCCGTCATACTGGAGAAGCAGCATAAAATTCCGGCTCATCGCTTTCCTTCTTTCCCGCGCAGCCGCCCCCACAGTTTCCACAAAATCACCGCGGCCATCGTTCCGAAACAAATTCCGGCCACATCCAGCCACACGTCGTCCACCTGGCCGGACCGGCCCTCCGTAAACAGCTGCAAAGTCTCGTCCACCAGAGGAATCACTACCCCCAGCCAGGCGTGGACTGCCAGCCAGAACCGGGGCTGCAGCCGCCAGCAGCGGACGCAGTTCCACAGAAGGATTCCCAGAAGCGTATACTCCGCGAAATGAGCCGACTTGCGTACCATGTGCTCCGTAATCCAGGAGCCGTCCAGCCCCAGCCGGTCAAACAGATTCCAGATCATCACAAGGACCGTCCCGCTCTGCCTGGAAGAGATGACCGCCGGGGTCAGAGAATTCTTATAGATCAGCCCAATATAACAGACGACGACAGCCGTCCATATCCATTTTTTGTTCTTATATATGCTCCGTCCCTCAGCCATGCAGTTATCGTTCTCCCTCGGTCTTCTCCGCAGTCATTATAAGTCTGTTACACCCATACTACCATAAAAAACGCGGCGGCACAAGACTCCGGTTCCCATATGAGCCTTAACCCGGAGCGGATGACGCTCTGTTCGCATTACGTCAGTATACAAAGGGGCTGCTGCCTCATTCTGTCAAAACCACCCGCCGTAACCCATCTTCACCAGGTTATCATGGCTGATCCGCAGGCTGTCGAAGGGATCGCGGCCATAGCAGTCGTCCTGCTCCACCAGGAAGTATTCCGCGCCGCCGGCCAGACCGGCCTCGATACAGGCCTTCATCGGCATGCTGCCCTCGCCGACCTCGGCGAACTGAATGATATTGGTAAAGTTCGACATGAATTTCGTCATGGACGCCCGGTCTGCCGGGTCTAAGCCGCCCTCCGGGATAGGCATCTCGCCGATACGGTAGTCCTTTAAATGAAGCAGCCGTATGGAGCCGGCGTATTTCTTAATGATCTCTACCGGGTTTTCGCCGCCGCGGTGGATCCAGTGGACGTCCAGCTCAAAGCCCATGTGCGGGGCGTTCTCGCGGATAATATCCAGCAGATACTGCCCGTTATAGCGGACAAACTCCACATGATGGTTGTGGTAATAGAGGTCGATACCCTCCTCCTTGAGCTTGAGGGCAGTCTCCTCCGCTTCTTTGGCAAAATCTACGGCCTTCTCATAGCTGCCCATGCAGGTCATGGGCAGCATGCCGATGCGCAGCATATCGCAGTCCAGCGCCCGGCAGTCCCCGACGATCTTCTTAAATCCGTCGGGATCGTTCAGATATTCTCCCGGTATTCCCGGCGCCATAGGCGCCACGGAAGCGGTACAGGAAGATACGTTCATCCCCAGCTCATCGATGGAGCGGCGGAATCCGGCTACATTTTCAGGCGTCATGGGCACCTGGGAGATCTCGACGCAGTGATAGCCGATATCCGTAAGCCTCTGCATGGACTCAAAGGCGTCGAAATGAGGCATTTTCGCCGGAGCGATGGTACTCATCTGCACGCCGATCAAACCTTTCTCGGTCATATCTTTTCTCCTCCTCTTTTTACATACTGACGTAATACATCCAAAGCGTCACTGGCGCTTTGCTTGCATATTGACATAATACTCCGGCAGGCCCGCGGGCCTGCCGGAGTATCCTCCAATCTTATTGTTGACCTCAAATTTATGGCTTACGTTAAATTTATCACCGACCCTGAAATCCGTCTTTAGATCAGCACATATTTCAGGATAAAGAACAGCGCCAGCACGTACATCAGCGTGCTGATCTTCTTCTCCTTCGCCTTGCCGGTAACCACGTTGATCACCACGTAGGAGATGATTCCCAGGGAGATACCCTCGGAGATACTGTACATGAAGGGCATGGCAATGATGCAGATGTATGCCGGAATGGCCTCCGTGTAGTCCGCGAAATCAATCTTGATGATGGATGTGATCATCAGGAATCCAACCACCACCAGGGCCGGAGCCGTGGCGAAGGACGGGATTGCCAAAAAGATGGGGGACAGGAACAATGCCAGGCCGAACAGGATGGCAGATACCACAGCCGTCAGGCCGGTTCTTCCGCCTGCGGATACGCCCGCGGCGCTCTCCACGAAGGTGGTGGTGGTGGAGGTGCCGAAGACCGCGCCGATGGAAGTACCCAGAGCGTCGGAAAGAAGGGCTCCGCGGATCCTGGGAAGCTTGCCGTTCTCATCCAGCATGTCCGCCTTGGAGGCCACGCCGATGAGGGTGCCCAGGGTGTCGAACATATCCACAAACAGAAAGGCGAACAGCACGACCAGGAATTCCAGGGAGAACACGTTGGAGAAATCCATCTTAAACAGCGTAGGCGCCAGACTGGGAATTCCGAAGCCGCTGGAGAAATCCGGGAACATGCTGTAAAAGCCCAGGGCCGCGTCCGGACGGTACAGGCCCACCAGCTGGCAGATCATGCCCAGAACCCAGGTAATCAGGATTCCCCACAGGATATTGCCCTTCACATTCTTCACCACCAGAATGCCGGTGATCAGAATGCCCACCAGAGCCAGCACAACGGTGATTCCTTCCGTCAGAAACGTCCCCGCCTCGAAGCTGCCCTTAAAGGAATAAAGGCCTACCAGAGTGGAACTGTCCACCACGATCTTGGCGTTCTGCAGCCCGATGAAAGCGATGAACAGACCGATGCCGGCGGACACCGCGTGCTTTAGGTTCATGGGAATGGCATTGAAGATCGCTTCCCGGACATTGGTCAGAGAAAGAATGATAAATACAATACCTTCCAGGAATACAGCCGCCAGAGCCGTCTCCCAGCTGTATCCCATGTTCAGGACCACCGTGTACGCGAAGTACGCGTTCAGGCCCATGCCGGGAGCCAGCACAAAGGGATAATTGGACAGGGCCGCCATCAGCAGGGTAGCTACCAGAGCCGCCAGTGCCGTGGCCGTGAATACGGCGCCGCTGTCCATACCGGACGCCGACAGAATACTTGGGTTGACCGCCAGAATGTAGGCCATGGTCATAAACGTCGTAATACCGGCCATCACTTCTGTTTTCACATCTGTGTGGTTCTCACTGAGGTGGAACCACTTTTCAAGAATCCCTTCATTCTTGTTCATATACCTACCTCCTAAGTATAAAGAAAGGGTCAACTGGTTGGAAACACGGTTTATTGTAGCACACTTTTCCGAAAAGAACAATGAGAGGAGGCGAATTTTGTTGAAATTCCGACAGAAAATACAATCTGTACCGCGATTTATCTGTCACTTCGCAGATCGATCACTCCACAGGTCGGTCACTCTACAGATCGGCCACTCCTCAGATTAATCACTCTACAGATCGGCCACTCCACAGATCGGCCACTCCATAGATCGGTCTCTCCACAGATTAGTCTCTCCACAGGTCAGTCACTCTACATCCACCAGGAACAGGTTGCAGTGGGTGTCGTCGGTGTCCGCGGCATACAAAAGCTTCTTTCCGTCCCAGCTGAAGGTAGGATGGCAGTGGGAACGCTGGTATTTCCAGGTCGTGTTGTGGCTGGCCAGCACCTGGATCTCCGGCTCGCTTCCCTCCTCGCCCGGCCGGATGAGAACGATGTCCTCCACATTGTCCCCGGCAAACAGCTTTCCGTCTCCCGTGGCGATATAATGATTACAGTAATAAGGCATCTCCACCGTCTTATAGACCCGGCCCGTCCGGTCGGCGAATCCGAAATAGGGCGGCTCGCCGGAGACCGGCTGATCCTTGGCAAAGCACTGCTCCCGGGCGACCGAGATGGTGCCGTCATGGCCGCCTCTCCGGTTGTCAAAGACAATATCACCGTTTCTCAGCCAGAACTCATGGCCCACACAGTCGTCGGCTCCCTGGCGGAAGCAGGGCCATACGTCTCCGTTTCTCATATTCACCAGCCAAATCCTCTGATGGACCTCATTCCACGGTCCCTCATGGCAGAACATGGCCAGATCCGGATCTACCGGAGAGAACTGGAAATGGTTGATCCATGTGGTATCCCGAAACACCTGGCGGTACCCGCTGCCGTCCAGATTGATACAGGCGATCCGGCCATCCTTGATGGCGTACATCTTGTCCCGGAATCCGGCGTAGTTGGGACCGCCGTCCGGCAGAGAGTCTGTCTTCTCGTCCCTCAGAAAACCGATGGTCTTCTTGTCACAGGAGATGGACAGGTTGTGGATGTTCCGGTCCGGATCCTCATAAACCGTGGTGATCTTCCCCGTAGGCGTGTGAATCAGTTTAATCTCCCTTTCATGAGCAGCGTAGCACACATACTCGCTGTCCGGCGTCTTGGTAAAACAGCTTACGAACAGCCCCTCCGGCTCGTCCGTCAGCTGGGTCATCTCCCCCGTATTCAGATCCAGCTCAAAAATATTGAAGATCTCGCCTCCATTCCCTTTATTGGACAGCACATAGATCTTTTCATTCCGGATATCAAAAGCATTGTCCGTAAAATACATGTGATAGGTCATGCCGGTCCGGGTCAGCTGGGTCACGGTCCTTCCGGTCTTCTTATCCGTATACTGAAACATTTCCGATGGAAACTTTTGTCCGATCATGGTCTGATTTCCTCCATACTGACGTAATCTGCGCAGGCGCCCTGCACAAAACCGTACAGGGCGCCTGTAAACCTACAAATTAACCTTAAAATCGCTGCTCTTAATTGCTCTGATAAGCGTCATACTCCTCCTGCAGCTCCGTCGCGCATTTCTCCAGGAACTCTTCCGGAGTGATGTCTCCCGACAGCATGGACTGAACCGCCGGCTCCAGAGAACTGGAAATGATTGCCGCGTAGCCGGGCAGATATTCCGGCTTGGTCACTGCCACCGCGTTATCCTGGTTCATCGCCTCAAGGGCAGTCAGGATATGGGGAGAATTCTGCACCCATTCGTCCTCCAGGCACTCGGAGTTGATGGGGATCTGGCCAACCTGCTCGTTCCAGTAGCTGTTGCCCTCATGGGACATCAGGAATTCAATCCATTTCCAGGCTTCATCCGGATGCTCGCAGGAATTAAACATGACGTAGCCGGTGGTGCCGCTGCCGTCATAGGTGTAGTTGCCGTTGGCGCCGGCAGGATAGGGCACGAACAGGAATTTGTCGTTGCTTCCGAAGGCTTCCAGATGGGTGTTGTAGGAGCCCAGATTGTGATAGATCATGGCCGCGGAACCGGAATCAAAGGCCGCTACCAGTTCCTTGTAGCCTGCAGTAATGTCGCTCTCTGCCGTGTACACGCCGTAGATATCTTTGATCTTCTGCATGAATTCCAGATGCTTGGGATCATTGACGGTGATCTTGCCATTCTCGTCAAAGATGGACTCGATGCCGGAGTAGGAATACATCAAGGTCATGAACTCGGAAGCAGAGCTGCCGCCGCCGCGGATCACAAAGCCGTATACGCCGTTGTCCGTATCGGTCAGAGCCTCAATATCGCTGAAGACCTCATCCCAGGTTGTGGGCGGTTCCAGGCCGGCGTCGGCGAACATCTCCGTGTTGATCCAGAAACCGTTGATGTTGTTGGTCTTGGGCAGATAGTAGATCTTCCCATCTGGATGGAAAGTTTTGGCCGCTTCCAGAAGGCCGGCGTTGTACACGTCCTTGATGGGGGAAGCCTCAAAATAGCTGTCCAGGGGCACGCAGACATCCTGCTGCACGATGGCGGCGGTCCAGTCGTCGATGGTTCCGCCTACATCAGGAGTTTCCCCTGCCTGGATGGCCGTCTGATATCTGGAGGAAGCCTCCGTCTGAGTCAGGCCCAGATACTCAATGTGAATATTGGGATTCTGCTCCTCAAACCGCCGGATCAGCTCATCATAAACCTCTGATCTTCCGTCTCCCGCGTTCTCATCCCAGAAGGTGATGGTCACCACATCCCCGGAAGCCGCCTGGGTCTCTTCCGCCGCGGCCTCTGTCTCCTGCTCTCCCGCGTCCGCCGCGGCCGCTGCGGTGGTCTCCGCCGGAGCCGCCGTAGTCTCTGACGAACCGGAAGAACCGGAAGAGCAGCCGATCAGCATAGCGCCGGCAACCAGAACAGAAACCACTTTCCATGCTCTTTTTTTCATAACAAAACCTCCTTAATATAAAATTATAATTGATCCGCACGGCCTCCCTTTTCCGAAACCGCGCGGAAGTTGCAACACGGTTATCTCATCAGCCCTTCACGGCGCCCGCGCCGATACCGGCGATCAGGTGCTTCTGCATATTGATAAACAGGATCGTTACAGGGATCACCGCCATCACGGCCCCGGCCGCCAGCTGTCCGTAGTTCATGGCATACTCTCCGATCAGGGACTTTAATCCGACGGAGAGGGTGTAGCTGGCCTGCTTGGTGGTAAACATGAAGGCGAACAGGAACTCATTCCAGCAGGCGATGAAGCCGTAAGCCGCCACCGTCACCATCCCCGGCTTCAAAAGGGGAAGAATCACCCGGACGATGGCGCCCACCCGGCTGCAGCCGTCGATCTGGGCCGCCTCCTCGATTCCGTAATCAATTCCGCTGATGAATCCGCTCATCAGAATGGAGTTAAAGGGAATCTGGAAGGTGGTATTGATGAGAGCCAGGGCCACCACATTGTTCAGAAGATGGAACCGGCTGAACATGATGAACATAGGCGTCAGCAGCATGGCCCCCGGAATAAACTGGGTACACAGAAGGATCAGGTACACAATGCTCTTGCCCTTGAACTTATATCTGGCCAGTACGTAGCCGGTCATAATGGACACGACCAGGATCAGCACGATACCGATGAGGGTCATGACCAGACTGTTCTTAAAATAGATGGAGAAACCAGCGTTTTTCCACGCCTCTCCAAAGTTGGCAAAGGTAAATTCCCGGGGCCAGTAAGATACATTTCTGGAAGAGATCTCCGACTCCGGTTTAAAAGCCGTAATAAAGATCCAGTAAAGAGGAAAACCTACAAACAGGATAAAGGCCGTCAGCGGCAGAACCAGGAATACGATGGTATGGATCAGCCGCCGGTTTTTTCTGCTTATCTCCACAGGTCAGTCCTCCTTTCCGAAATTGGACAGCTTCAGATAGACCAGCGCGAACATCAGCAGGATGAAGAAGGCGATAACTGCCAGGGCCGCTCCGTAGCCATAATTGTTGTTGTTCACCGATGTGGTGGTCATATACATGGTGAGAGTCATGGTCCGGTTGGAGGGGCCGCCGTTGGTCAGGGTAAACAGAAGATCAACATTATTAAACTCCCACACAGCGCGGAGCAGGGTCGTTAATATGATCGTATTCTTCAAAAAAGGCAGTTTAATATAGACGATCTCCTGCCACGGACGTCCGCCGTCTACCCGGCAGGCCTCGTACAGATCCGTAGGAATATTCTGCAGGCTGGCAAGAAGGGTGATGGCAAAGAAGGGAATTCCCCTCCACACCTCGGCCGTGATACAGGACCACAATACCGTCTTGGCATTGGCCAGCCAGGCTACGTCCTTGGTGATAATCCCCAGCTTCCGGAACAGGTCGTTTAAAACGCCGATGTTCTGGTTGAAGATCAGGGACCAGATCATGGCCGTCACAACGCCGGACATGGCCCAGGGAAGGAACACCAGGCTCCGGACAACTCCCCGTCCCCGGAAAGTCTTATCCAGAAGAAGGGCCAGCCAGAATCCCAGAAACAGCTGGATCACCACCTCGCTGACGACCCAGCGGAACGAGATCCCCAGAGATTTAAAGAACACATTATCGTCCGTGAAGATCTTTGCAAAATTCTCCAGGCCGATAAAGCCTCTCTGATTCAGTCTGGCCACATTGTAGTTCTGCAGGCTCAGACCAAACACGCTGAACAGCGGATACGCCAGAAACAAAAGCAGAAACAACGCGGCCGGCGTCAGCATAAGATAGGGCATAGCCGCCCGCAGAAAACGCCGTCTCTTAACGTTCATAGACCTCCCCCTTTCTTCCGCCTCCGGAAGACGCCCAAAGGCGATTTCCCCAGATACCCCATAGAATACATCCAAAGCGTCACTGGCGCTTTGTCTGCATACTGACGTAATACAAACAACGCGTCACTGGCGCTTTGCTTGTATACTGACGTAATACAAACAACGCATCGGCGGCACTTTGCCTGCGTACTGATGTAAAACAAAATGGACACGGCATTCGCCTATGTCCATTATACTTTTTTCTGAAATCAATTGATATACAATATCTTTTTCAGTTTGTTCAGTTTTTTATTCTAAAATGTAATTCCAGTCCTGCTCTGTCAGCTGTTTTCTCTCACAACGATACCCCTCCATGATCTCACTCAGCCGCTGCCGGCTGCTGCCGCCCAGAATGAACACCGCCGGAAACGGGGAAGAAAGCACGTATTCCGCCATGATCCAGGACAGGGAGAAGTCTTTTTTCTCTCCAAGCTCCCGCAGCCTCCGCGCCCTCACGCGGTTCACAGCTGTATCGTATTTCTGCCGGGTATTCGGGTTCAGGGCCTGGGAACCGCCCTTCAGATAAATGGAAAAATACCCTTCCGCCTGGGCGGAATAGGCGTAGACCGGCAGATTCATGGCGCGGTAAGCGTCGTACTCCCGGCGGTTCATGCAGACCACGGAGGTATCTCCCCAATCCTGAGGCGTACAGACTCCCAGCCCGTATTGGATCTGGGACGCGGAGATTCCCATAAGTCCATGGGCCTTAGCGTAATCCCGGGCCTGGCGGATCCGCTCCGCCGTCCAGTTGGACACCCCGTAATACCGGATCCTTCCGCTTTCCGCCAGGCGGTTCATCATCTCCACGATCTCCCCCGCCGTATACCGGTAATCGTCCCGGTGGAGCCAATACAGATCCACATAGTCCGTATCCAAAGCCGCCAGGCTGGCCTCCAGATCCGCCTCGATGTTCTCCGGGCTCAGATTCCCTCTGGTCTCATTGTAGCCTTTGGGCATGATTCCTCCCTTGGTTCCCAGGAAGATATCTTCCCGGCAGTGCTTTTTCAGACAGTTTCCCACGGTCCTCTCGCTGGCGCCCTCTCCCTCCGGCAGCCAGTTGGCGTAGCAGCGGGCCGTATCGATCTGGTTGCCTCCCAGCCCCAGATAGGTATCCGCCAGCTCCTGACTCTGCTCTCTTCCGATTCCTGTCCCGAAATAAAGGGTTCCCAGCGCGATCCGGGACAACGGTTTCCCGCTTTTCGTCGTCATCATCTCACAGCCCTCCTGTCATTTATCACCTGTCATTGCCAGCCGGATGCTGACGCAGGTATCCACATCCTTTTCGCTTCGAATGGTGATCCCATACTGCTCCCCGAAGGTTTTCTTGATCCGGTAATCTACATTTTTCAGTCCGATACTGTTCATCTCTCCCTTGTCTTCCTGGGACAGATAGGCGCGAATCTCTTTCAGCCGCTCCTCTGTGATTCCCGCGCCGTCGTCATGAACCTCCAGAAGAATATCCTCCCCGTCCAGGATTCCTGTGACGCTGATAAATCCTTTCCTTTTGCTCTGCTTGATCCCGTGATAGATGGCGTTCTCTACCAGAGGCTGCAGCACCAGCTTGGGAATCTCATAATGGCAGATCACCGGATCGCAGTCGATCACATAGTCGAACTGGTCATAATAGCGCATCTTTTGAATCTGAAGATAATTGTCCACATGCTCCAGCTCCTTCTGGATTGGGATGAGGTTATCCCCTCCGCTGATTCCCAGCCGGTAGAAGCTGGACAGAGCCCCGATCATCCGGGCCGCCTGTTCATTGTCCCCCAGCTGGCACAGCTGCTGGATGGAATACAGGGAATTGTACAGGAAATGAGGCTTAATCTGCTCCTGAAGCATCAGAAGCTCCGCTTTCCGCTTCAGATCACGCTCCGTCCGAATCTGCTCCATCAGTTCCTGGGAATAATCGTGCATCCGCGTAAGTTCCGTGTTCAGAATATTAATCTCCTTACAGCCGTCCACATCAAACACTGCCTGCAGCGACTCATTTTTCATCTCCGTCACCCGGTCCGTCAGCTTCTTGAGCGGCGATGAAACAAATCTGGTAAAGGAGACGATCAGCAGGCAGAGACATACTGCCGATACGGCCGCGACCGCCAGATAAAACCTGGTCAGCACCGCGGCATTCTCCATGACGCTTTCTTCCGGAACACGAAGGACCAGCTTCCAGTCCGTATTGCTGATGGGCGTCGCGTAGATATACTGGCCGTCGTCCGCGGCGATCATCTGCCCTTCCTCTCCGGTCATGATCCTTTCGATGGTGTCCCGGGGCAGATCCATCCGGTACTCGTAGCCTCTCAGCTTCAGCTGCTCGCCCTGCCCGGTCAGAATGTAGAATTCCGAATCGTCATAGACCTCCAGTTCTGTCAGGATGTTCGTGAAAAAATCGCTTTTTATGGCGTACAGCACGATTCCGTTGATATCCGAAGATTCGTACAGGCGGAACATGATGGCGGAAATATCCGCTCCCGACACGTCAGGCTCCTCCTGGGCGGAGACAAAATAGACCATGGATTCGGGATACTTTTCCTTCCAGTCCGCGAAATTATAATTGACATTGACGGAGAACTGGGTGAATTTCTGAACCATCAGGGCCCCGTCGTTAAAATTGATATAGATGGCTCCCAGACAGTTCTGATTGGCCGCGATGGAGCTTTTCAGAAGCACATCCAGATCTACATAGTAGCTGGCAATGGTATTGATGTCCCTGTTCCTGCTCAGTCCGGATTTCAGATTATACAGGGCCTGGTCCGACTCAAAATTGGTAAACAGGCCGTAGACGCTGTTTAAATGGGATTCGATATAATACCGGCTTCTGTCGGTTACATCCCGCATATTGACCGCCGCGTCGTCCCGAAGCCGCCCCTCCATGACATGCAGAAAAACCCCGCAGCTGACCAGATAGGCCGCGATGATCACCGGAGCGGTACACAGAAGCATCTGGCGGCTGAAAGGCATTTTCTTGATCCGATTCATTATCGTCTGTCTCATCTTCCCCCGTTGGCTACCTCCCTGAACTGAGACGGAGTCATCCCGGTATACTTCTTAAAGCACACGCTGAAATACTGGGATGAGCTGTATCCCACCATCTCGGCTACCTCCTGAAGCTTGTGATCTTCCCGCAAAAGCTCTTTGGCCCGGTTCATGCGTTCGCCCAGCAGATGAACGGAAAAATTGCTCCCTGTCACCTTCTTCAGAACCACGCTGAGGTAGGTGGCGCTGACCCCAAGCCGGTCCGATATCATCTCCAGGCCCAGATCCGGATTGCCGTAGTTCTGCCGGATACACTCCAGGGCTTCCTCCGCCAGCACAACCTGGGGCCGCTGGAATTTCCCGACATTTTCCCTCGCCATGGTCAGAGCCAGCTCCAGGATCTTATCTCTCAGTTCCTCCACCGTCTTGAGACGCTGAAGTTCGCTTAAAAAGAACAGGAAGCTTACCTGCTCGCTGCCCGACTGCTGGAGCCGGAAAATGGTGATGGCAAGCTCGATGCTCAGATTCCGGGCCGCGGTCAGAGACGCGTACACCGTGCCGTCAAGGATACTGTCATAGATCTTCCGGATGTCCTCCTCCACCAACTCCGCCTGGCCATAGCGGATATGATCCAGAATCTCCTCCGACGGGTAGGTAATCACCGAAATATCTTCTTCCTCCTTCATCTCGCCGCTGCTTTCCAGGATCCGGTTGTTGCCCAGAATATGCCGCCGGTCAAGAGTCTGAAGCATCTCCTGGTAGTACTGGGCCGTCTTATCCCTGCCCGCGCAGGCTTTATAGCAGATAGTCACTGTGGGACCGCCGTTCTTCATCAGATATTCGTGAAGCATGGCCGCCAGACGACGGACCGGCATGACAGACACCGGCTGATCTGTTTCCTCCGGAAGAAGCATAACGCACTGTTTGTTGGGCTGCATTCGGACAAAAATCAGCTGCAGCTTTTCCAGTTCCATCTGCCGCGTCATCACATTTCCCGCGAGGAACTGTTCCACCTGATCCATGCACGCTCTCTCCTGCCCGCTCAGCTGCTCGGAAAAATCATAGATCAGCACGATCAGGCCGTAACCGTCCGCGCCGGCAAACAGGTCTTCCTTCTCCTCGCCGGAGCCGACGCCCAAAAGACACCTTCTGAGGCACTCCTGCCGGTTCTCCCGGCTTTTCTGGACCACCAGCTTCTGGATCCGGTTCTCTTCCTTAATGCTTTCCAGGCAGCGAAGAACGGTCTCTTCCAGTTCCTCCTGCTTGAGAGGCTTCAAAAGATAGTCGAAGACCCGGGAGCGCATGGCCTGCTTCACATAATCAAATTCCGCGTAGCCGGTCAGAAGGATCACCCGTGTGGAAGGGTAGTTGACGCTGATATAATTCAGAAGCTCGATCCCATCCATAAAGGGCATACGGATATCAGAGAGCACCAGATCTACCGGATGCTCTTTCATGTAGCGGACCGCCTCCTCCCCGTCGTTTAAGGCAGCGGCCATATGGACGCCCAAAGATTCCCAGTCTACCGTCCTGACAAGAGAATTGCGGATCAATGTCTCGTCATCCACGATAATCAGATTGTACATCTTCTGCAGCCTCCTTCCGCGTGTCAGACGGAAACTTCCACCCGATGGCTTCCGATTCCTTCTACTCTCACTTCCAGAACCCGTTCCTCTCCCCCTTTGGAGAGATTTCCGGGAATCAGCACCTGATAGACGCTCTCCGGCTCAAACCGGTGATCTATCTCAAAAATCAGCCGCCCATTCTCTGCTGCCAGTCTCTTCACCTCGCCTCCCATGGAATAATGGGCATTGCTGCCGACAATGTGAGGTACCGTATCATCTTCTCTCTCAATCTTAAACACCGCGCAGCCGTGGGGCAGGATCTCCCCTGCCTTAAAGGTCTCGCCGGCCTTTACGTGGGCGCGGTACCGCCCCGAATAAAATTCACTGACGATATAGTCTCCGTCATAATCCTCTTCTTCCGGAACCGTAATCCGGGCGGCAAGGGTCTTCTCATCCTCCCAGTTGATCAGAACATAACTGCGCCACGGACGATCCTTCACTTCCACCCGGACCGCCTGGGGAAAACGGTTTCCGGAAAACAGTCCCAGAGTCCTCACCTTCGTCTCCACAATAGGAAGCACATGCTTCAGCTGATAAAGCCGGTCCCCGTCGATCTCCGCCAAAGGCTCCGTAGAGCAGACTAGGCCGCCTCCCACATACTGGTTGACCGTGGCGGTCTTCACTTCCTCCTCGTTCAAAAGCCCCAGCGTCAGCCGCAGATTTCTGGACATCTCCTTCTGGCGGCGCACCATCAGAGCGTCCGGATCATTGCTCCACCACTCGTTCATATAATAGCGGAACAGGTTCTGCTTCACCGTAAAAGGCAGAGCCTTGCCGTCCCGGTTAATGTCGGACACCCACATGGACAGCACGTCGGAACCCATTCTCTGGCCGTCCACCAGACCGATAATGGGATCGTACAGACCGCCGCACATGAGGAAGAAGGATTCCTCCCCCATACCCCGGCGAATGGCCGACACCGCCCTGCGGTAGGCCTGAGGCAGCGTCACCGTCTTATCATAGAAATCCGCGTCCTCGTAGATCACCGCCGCCCTGGTAAAATCCAGCTTGTGGTAGGTATAGCCCCAGTCTAAGGTCAGCTTCCGGTACAGCTCCGTAAAATAATCGTCCACCGCCGGATTGGTGATATCAAATACCAGATACACCGTATCGTTCATGGGAAATTCATAGGGCTTTCCGTCCCGATCCTTCAGCATCCATTCCGGATGATCCTTCCAGACGGACGCGGTCGCGTGAGCGATAAAAGGACTGGTCCAGATTCCCGCCGTCATGCCGGCCCCGCGGATCTCATCGGCAATCTCCTTCATAGGACGGGGGAATTTGTGATTGGGACTCCACTCCCCCAGGGTGATCTCCCAGCCCTCGTCCACCTGGTACACATCAAAGGGCAGTTTCCGCTTCTCAATCTCCCGCAGATTGGCCATCACGTCCTGCTCGGTAACCGTCAGGCCGTAATAGTACCAGGTGCAGAACACGGAAGGCGTCTTTTTTCTGGGGGCCGCCCCGGCCAGGATCCTTTTTTCCGCCGCGAACTCTTCCATCAGCCGGTTCTCGTCCGGGCCGGTGCGAAGCAGCAGCTTCTCCCCGGTAAAGGTCCCGCCGGGCATAAGCCGGATATTGAGAGAAACGCAGCCGCAGACCAGCGCCTCCGGGCCGGAAGGATCTATGGTACATTCCACAAAACAGTCCTTTCCCGTCAGGAAACCCAGCAGCAGATTCCGGCCTTTATAATGGAACATAGTCAAAGAGTCGCTGTGAACCTGAGCCGACACCTCGCCCATCTTCCGGTCGCCGGTCTCCAGCATCCCTCCCGCCGCGTCCCGGAAACATTCATCCGCCGTTCCCAGAGTGAACACCGACGGCAGGTCGTTCTTATGACGGCCCTGGCGGAACACCTGATACCGGGCGAAATCCCCGTCTCCCATCCGAAATTGAGTCCAGTCCTTCACCCTAAGATAATTCATGGACCTCAGAATCACCGGCTGCGTCCCGATGTTGGTCACCGTCATGCGGAGGGTCACGCGATTCTCCGCCGGTTCCGCATTCAATTCCGCCCTGATACACGCATCACAGGCCGTCCCGCCCTCCAGCGGCAAAACGGCCTGTTGTCCTTCTGTCTCATATATAACATCCTGTCCGAATTCCAGATATACGTCCCTGCTTTGAAAATTCATCCCTTTCTCCTTTCCCGCTGATCCCCCATATACAGTATAGTACATTTTCCGAAGGTTTTCAGTAGGTTTTTTTATGATGAATTTTCAAAATTTTTAGCAGTTTCTCTCTATTCGTTCAGTTTCCAGATGTCCTTATTGTACTGCTCAATGGTGCGGTCAGAGGAGAAATATCCGGCCTTGCTGATATTGACCAGGGTCTTCCTCTCCCAGGCCAGCCGATCCTCGAAATCCCGGTAAACCTGATCCCGTACCTTCACATACTCCTCAAAATCCAGCAGAGTCATGAACCAGTCCTTGTTCAGCAGCTCCCGGTGCAGCCGCTCCAGATTCTCTCTCTGACCGATCTTCAGAAGCTCCGATCCCACGATGAAATCCACCGCCTCCTTAATGGCCGGAACCTTCTCATAATAATCCCTGGAACGGTAATCCGCCTTGGCGTAGTGGTCGATCACCTGCTCGCTCCGCTCGCCGAAGATATAGATGTTGTCCCGGCCCACCAGCTCGGCGATCTCCACGTTGGCCCCGTCCATGGTGCCCAGGGTCACGGCCCCGTTAAGCATGAACTTCATGTTGCCGGTGCCGCTGGCCTCCTTGGAAGCCAGGGAGATCTGCTCCGACACGTCGCAGGCCGGAATCAGCTTCTCCGCCAGGGTCACATTGTAATTCTCTACCATGAGAACCTTCATGTAGCGGCTGACCTGGGGATCGTTGTTCACCAGCTCCTGCAGACACAGGATCAGGTGGATAATGTCCTTGGCAATGACGTAGGCCGGCGCCGCCTTGGCTCCGAAGACAAAGGTGATGGGCCGGTCGGGAACACGCCCCCGCTTCACCTCCAGATACTTGTGGATGATATACAGGGCGTTCATCTGCTGGCGCTTATACTCATGAAGCCGCTTGATCTGCACATCCAAAACGGAATGGTCGTCGATCTCGATTCCCTGGGTCCGTTTCAGATAGAACTTCAGGTCCTTCCGGTTCAGGTGCTTGATGGCCTGAAGCTCCTTCAGAGCCTCCTCGTCGTCCGCATAGGCCATCAACTTCTCCAGTTCCATGGCGTCCTTCTTAAATCCGTCTCCGATCTTGGATTCGATCCACTCCGTCAGCCGGGGATTGCACTCCAGAAGCCACCGGCGGAAGGTGATCCCGTTGGTCTTATTGTTAAATTTGTCCGGATAGATCCGGTAGAAATTGTGAAGCTCATTCTTCTTCAGGATCTCCGTGTGCAGATAGGCCACGCCGTTGACGCTGAAGCCGTAGTGAATATCCATATGGGCCATGTGGACCCGGTCTTCCCGGTCGATGATGGCCAGAGACTCGTCATCGTATTTCCGGCGGACCTTGTCGTCCAGGATCTCAATGATGGGCACCAGCTGGGGAACCACCTTCTTCAGATAGCGGATGGGCCATTTCTCCAGGGCCTCCGCCAGAATGGTGTGGTTGGTATAGGCGCAGGTTTTTGAGACGACCTCAATGGCCTCGTCCATATCGATGCCCCGTCCCACCAGAAGACGGATCAGCTCCGGAATTACCATGGTGGGGTGGGTATCGTTGATCTGAATCACCGCGTACTGATCCAGATCGTGGAGATTGCAGCCTCTGGCGGTACACTCATCCAGAATATACTGAGCGCCGTTGCTGACCATGAAATACTGCTGAAAGATCCGCAGCAGCTGCCCCTTCTCATCGCTGTCGTCCGGGTACAAAAACAGGGTCAGGTTCTTCTCAATGTCCTCTTTATCAAAGGAAATGCCGTCGGCGACGATGCTATCGTCCACGCTGTCCAGGTCAAACAGATGAAGCTGATTGGTCCGGTTCTTGTAACCTGTAACCGCTATATCATACAAACAGGATTTTACAGTAAGGTTGCCAAAGCTGACCGGATAGCTGACCTCTCGTTTGGTCAGCCAGCTGCATTTCTCAATCCAGGGGTTGGGCTCTTCCTTCTGCAGATGATGTTCAAACACCTGCTTAAACAGGCCCAGATGGTAATTCAGGCCGATGCCGTCGCCGTTCAGCCCCAAAGTGGCGATGGAATCCAGGAAACAGGCTGCCAGACGGCCCAGGCCGCCGTTGCCCAGGGAGGGCTCCGGCTCCAGCTCCTCGATCTTCGACAGTTCCCGCCCGTAATCGGCCAGCTCCCTCTTCACTTCCTCATACATGCCCAGATTGATCAGGTTATTGGACAGAAGCTTGCCCATCAGAAACTCAGCGGAAATGTAGTACAGCTTCTTCTTTCCTGCCTCGCTCACCTTGCCCGCGGCCGCCTCCTGAGTCATGGACAGCAGCGCCGCGTACAGCTCCTCGTCGCTGCAGCCGCCGATATCCTTTCCCAGATGGGCCTGCACATAATCATTCAGTATCATATATCGATCTCCTCTCATTTCACACCAAATGTCTTATTGTATTTATGTGTTTTTTCCTTCCCTTTATACAATTTTCCGCCGGTCCGGAGCCTGTTT
>CANQRW010000040.1 GCA_947626365.1 uncultured Lachnospiraceae bacterium | reverse complement strand
GAGAGGGCTAACCGCCTACCATCCTGGTAGTCCCAAACTCATACTACCATAATTTGACACAAAATACAACAAAAAAAGCATGCCTGTGCCGCCCATCCATATATTGGTATGGGTCTGGTCACCTGCATGCTTTCTTCCCTCTTTCGAGGGTATCGTCGCGGTTCGGACTACTTCGGGACGACTTGGCGACAGTTTAACGACACTGTGAGTCGGCCAGCCACGTCTCTGCGTACGACTTGATCCGTGCCAGGAATCCGCGCATGATGCGGAGTTCCTGTACGGGCAGGCCGTGCTTTTCAGCGAAGCTCTGGACTTTTGCCATCCCAAATACTTGCCATCTTATTTCCTCCTCGCGGCTTTCTGCCGCCTTCCCTTCCGTCCAGGAAATATGTGATCCCACGGAAGATTCAGCCCCGGGTCATAAAGACCGGGACAGGTTGGCTCCATGTGCTCCCGCTGCCGTAATACGGACATCCGGGCATGTGCCTATTCCCAGCCTTGTTTGACCGGCTTGAGCCCCGGTTGGAAATTTAACGGCATTTCCGGGCCGTGCAAATGTCGCAACAGACATTACCGCGATGTTTCCCGCGATATTGGGGAAACTTAAGCTGCATATGCCTTTGCGAATATTTACACAGGAAGTATGTGGCACGCCGCGCAAAAGCAAGTGGATTTTTTCGTCTACGTAGCTGGCATTCTGGAATTTTGTTATCCGCGAAAGATTGCGTTGTTTTTGCGGATAATACAAAAAACGCGTCACTGGCGCTTTGTTTGCATACTGACGTAAGAAAAACAGGCAGTTTCCGCTGCCTGCCCATAAAAAAACATTTAATCACTCACCACTCAATAACTATCTGTTATCCCATTCCCGAGCATCATCTATCCTTCTCGTGTCTTTTTCGAATTCGATAGCCTTTTCATAAGCTGGAAGCAGCATGTCCTCAAATCGGCTGTCAAGCTGGTAGCAGAATAATTCTTTTTTATTATCTCCGCATATCTCATACACTTTTCCATCTTTGTCTTCGACTCCAACCGGAAGATTCCGAATCATCTCTGCGATTTCGCCTCTTTTTTCTTGAATCAATGGCACGATTTCGATTATCGCCTTACGCAACTCTGAATACGAATCCTGCAGTTGCAGAAATTTTCTCGATGATATGATATGTCCGTTCTCGTCTGCGTAAGCTGTTTGCGTACCGCAAGCGCCCGCTCTTGCCAATTCTTTGTCTGCGAGTATCCGCTTTGCTTTTTCTTCCGAAAGTTTATCTTGAAAACTGCCGCCATTATCAAATACAGGGGCTATCTCATCTGGACGCTCATCCAAGTAGCGTATGAGTCCCCAGTTCCCGTTGTTACGGTCGCTGTTGTTAATAAAAATGTCCACGACGGCTTGTTTGAAGAAAAACGACTCTACGCCAGGTACTGCAGTAAGTATTGGATTGTGTCTTATGTGGGTGATCAATGCTTTCAGGTCAACTTTATGCGAATCCCCCGTTTCTTCTAATTCGATACCAAGTTTTTCAGACAACTGCTCATTGGCATGATTCTTGATTGTCCGTATTTCTGCCAATCTTGAACCTTCGTCCGTAAAATCACGACACGCCACTACTATCCTGCCATTTCTCACGCCTAATATTGTCTCATGCGTTTGAAAACCCAGCATAGAGAAAACATGGCTGCCGAGATATTCACATAATGGCGCTGTCGTGTACGAGATTTCAACATTGTTCATACTTCTTGTGTTTTTAGGATATTTGACTAGCCAGTCCTGATCATTCCAAATAATTCCATCTTTGCTTCCTGCGGCTCCTCCGTAAAGGCCGTTCTTTCGGCTAAATGAGCAGCCGTCTAAATCAAATACATAAGTCGGTAATACTGACATCTTCTATTCCCCTATTATTCCTGATATTTACGAACAATTAAATCCCACTGACGTTTGGTAAATACGCCTTCAGTGTAGTATAGCTTGCAAAGATTATCTATTGTCTTTGCCCAATTCATGTATGATCCCAGCTCGCCCTCTTTTGCGTATATCTTTTCAGCTTCTTCAATAGCAAACTGCAATGTCTTTGGGATATCGAAATTGATCTTGATATTCTCGTCGATCATGGTATTGGCCCCCTATACTTCCTTATACTACGAGTATACTACCTCAATGCAAAAAACTCAATCTATTTCCATGTGATAGTATGATTGACTTCATGGCAAACTGATCAAACACAGCGAGTAAGCTTTCCGAGTTAAAACTGTATGCAGCTAACCCTAAAAAAGATTTAAATAAACTGAATTCTTACGCTAAAAAGATGCGCGTAGCAAATGTTCTGCGTCAGTATTTGGAGGTACTTCTGTGAGCAATGCGATTACGCCTCATGCGGTACAGTATAATTTTTCTGAAATATTTGACGTTGAAAAATCCTACGAGTTGTAGGCATACAATATTGAAACAGTCATGGCTGAAAAGGTGGAAACCATTCTGCGTCGTGGCGTGTTTAATACCCGTCCAAGAGATTTTTACGACGCCTATTCCGGTTTCCCGCTCAGAAAGGCCGCCACGGTCCGGTTAAACCGGTCCGGGCTGCGCCTGGCGATAAAATGATCCCCCAGCAGAATCCGAAGCTGTGCCATAGGAAGACATTTCGCGATCCGCCTGGTGTGACGGCCCCGGATCATGTCCCTGGTTCCGGCAATCACCAGAACGGGAACCTGCAGCTTTCCAAGCTCTTTCGGGGAAATGTGAGGCTCCTTCACCATCAGCTTCAGAAACGCCCGTCTTTTTCTTGTCTTCTTCTGCCAGTGAGCCGGCAGCGCAGTGACATAATATTCCAGCACAATGGGAATCTGAGCCCTGAGCTTCACGCCGGATGGGCAGAGATTGGCGCCGTTCAGGATCAGCCGGTCCACCATCTCCGGATGCCGGAGAGCAAAGATCAGAGCGATATTGCCGCCATCGGAAAAGCCCAGAATATGAGCCTTCTCTATCCTGTGAAGCTTCATAAAATCATACAGGTCGTCGGCAAACTGCGAGATGGTAAAGGGCGCGGTCCCCCTGGGTGACTTTCCGTGACCTCTGGTATCGATGGCAATGACACGGTATTTCCTGGAAAAATACGGTATCTGATATTGAAAATAATCGGAACTCTCTCCGTTTCCGTGAAGAAGGATCAAGGGTTTCCCATGACCCTTTTCCGTATAATGCAACTGAATGTCTTCCGGTCTTTCCCTGCGGATTTTCTCCTCCGAATCCTCCTTTGCCAGCCTTCTCACTTCCTTCATGAACCGGCTGAACTGCATATATAGGTCGCCGTATTCCAGATTCAGGGTATATTCCAGCGGCAGCCAGGTGGACAGATCCGCCTCGTTGTGCTGAATGACCACCTCCAGCTTGTCAAGAGCCTTATAAATCCGGGACTCCAGAGTCTCCAGAGCCTCCATCTCGTTAAACAGCGCGGCCACCTTCTCACGGTACCCTTCCGGAAGAGAACAGATCCAGTTCTGAACCTGCTGTTTTTCGATGGCCTCATGTTCCGGCTTCTTCTCGAAGGCAGGGATATCGCCGGTGAACGCCTCCCCCATATCGTGGAACAGGCACATCTCCATGACCTTTTTCATATCCGCTTCCGGAAATTCATCCTGAATAAAATATGCCATGATCATCATTTGGTAGGTGTGCTCCGCCACGCTCTCCCGCCGGCCTGCGGCCGTCCAGGAGTGCCGGGTCATATCCTTCAGCTTTCCGGTGGTTCTCATAATATCGATCAGTGTTCTCGGTTCCATGGTCTTTTCTCCTGTATTGTTTTCTCCTGTATCGTTTTCTTCTATATCGTTTTCTTCTATATCGTTTTCTTTTATATCATTTTCTTCTGTATCTTTTCTCCCATACTTTTTATCCATAGTATCCGGTTTACCGTCAGTCTGCAAAACCTTTGTCATTCCTTCGCAGTCTTCGCAGCCTGGGAAAACAGCACGAATCCCACGGCGAAAAGAATGGCCAGCATTCCCACTCCGCTGCTGGGGTTCCGCGTCAGCTGGGTCATGGCTCCTACCAGGGCTGTTCCCAGAAAGGACGCCCCCTTTCCGCAGATGTCGTAGATCCCGAAGAACTCTCCCGACTTTTCAGATGGAATGATCCTGGCAAAATAGGACCTGGACAAAGCCTGGATCCCGCCCTGGAACATTCCCACGCACACGGCCAGGAACCAGAATTCCCACTGTTTGTCCAGCTGAATGGCAAAGAGGGCGATCAGGAAATAGCAGGCAATGCAGAGTTTGATCAAAATGGTATTCTTATATTTTCTGGCGGCCCGTCCGAAGATCAAAGCGAAAGGAAAAGCCACAATCTGAGTTACCAGAAGGGCCAGAAGCAGGCCGGAGCTGTCCAGGCCGATGGCGCTTCCGTAGGCCGTCGCCATATCGATGATCGTATAGACTCCGTCGATGTAGAAGAAAAACGCCAGAAGAAAGAGAAGGATCTGCTTATGCCCCCGGATGTCCTGAAATACGCCCGCCAGCCGCCCAAAGCTTTCCCGGAAAGCGTTTTTGTGCCGGGGAACCCCGTGCTTCTGCCTGTAATTTCGAAGAAGGGGCAGGGTCACCAGCACCCACCAGCCCGCGTTGATGAAGAAGGCGATGGCCATGGCCGTCCCCATGGAGATTCCGAAGGCTTCGTTTCCCAGGACGAACACCAGACTGACGACAAAGGGAATGCAGCTTCCGATGTAGCCCCAGGCGTAGCCGCTGGCCGACACCTGGTCCATCCGCTCCGGCGTCGTCACATCCGACAGCATGGCGTCGTAGAATACCAGGCTGGCGGAATATCCGATCCGGGCAATGACAAATATAGCCAGGAAGATGATCCACGATGTGGGAAGGGCCAGCGCGGCGCAGCCGATGACGCCGACCATCATGCAGATCGTAAAGATTGGTTTCTTGTAACCGTCGGTGTCCGCGATGGTTCCGAAGACGGGGCCGATCACGGCCACCGCCAGAGTGGACAGGGAGACCGCATAGCCCCAGTAAGCCATGGCGTCCACCTCCGACAGCCCGCCCTGTCCCGCCAGATAATTAAAATAAATAGGAAGTATGGTGGAGACCAGCAGTGTAAACGCGGAGTTCCCCACATCATACATGACCCAGTATCTCTCAAGCTTCGTCATTTTCAGTCCGTTCATAATCGCTCCTGTTCCGGGATAGGCCGTCATTTATCCCGCGGCTTCGCCGCGCAGGTCGGCAAAACCGCGCCCGCATATGGAAAGTATAGCATACATCCTTGATATTTTCCATCACAGATGATAATATGTATAACGAAAAAGACATTATTTTGATTGATGAGGAGCCGCAATGAAATTCTTTCTGTTTCATGTAAAGGACATCGCCGCGAAGTACAAACATGATGAAGTGTCCGTTTATGCCTCCCAGGCGTCCTTTTTCATTGTAATCTCCTTTTTCCCGTTTATCATGCTGCTTCTCACGCTGATCCAGCTGATTCCCTCCATCGGGAAAGCGGATCTGATGGAGCTTATGATAACCATTGTCCCGGATATGCTGGATTCCCTGGTGATCAGTATCATCGACGATCTGTACACCAAATCTCCCGGGGCCGTCATCTCCATGACCGGTATCGCGGCCCTGTGGTCCGCCTCCCGGGGCATGCTTGGAATCGAGCGGGGACTGAACCGCGTGTATGAAAGCCCAATCCGGCGCGGCTACGTGGCCAACCGGATCATCTGCACCGGATACACCATACTGTTTATCCTCTCCTGTATTGTAAGCCTGATCCTTCTGGTTTTGGGCCATTCCATCGAAAGCTTTGTCCTGAAATGGCTTCCCCATGTGTCAGAGGGCATCGCCGGGGATATCTTAAATCTCCGCTCCTACATGGCTACCGGGCTTCTGGTCCTGGTGTTCACGGGACTTTATACCGTTGTGCCTGCCAGGAAGCATCCCCTGAAAAGCCAGATTCCGGGTGCCCTTTTTTCCACCATCGGCTGGATCGTATTCTCGTCCCTGTTTTCCATCTATTTTAATCATTTCAGCAATTATTCCTATATGTACGGAAGCCTGACCGCCGTGGTAGTCCTCATGCTGTGGCTCTATATCTGTATCTGCATCCTGTTTATCGGCGCGGAGCTGAACTATTTCCTGGAGATTTACCTTTCGGGATCTTCCAAACAAAATTAATATTTTACTGGATTTTCCCAATCGGTTATGTTATAATCTGCGTTAATGCATGCGCAGGGAACGAGGGCTTTTGAGCCGCCCTGCGGACAATTTAATTTACATTTTATAAACGGAGGAATTTACTATGCATGGAAATGTTATCGTAGGACAGTCCGGCGGCCCTACCGCCGTCATCAACTCCAGCCTGGCAGGCGTGTTCCGCACGGCCATCGACCGCGGCGCTAAGAAAGTATACGGCATGCGCAACGGTATCCAGGGCCTTCTGGATGAGAAATACGTAGACCTGTCCGACTACATCAAGAACGAACTGGACATTGAGATCCTGAAGAGAACGCCGTCCGCCTTTTTGGGCACCTGCCGCTACAAACTGCCGGCGATTCACGAGGATCAGGAAATCTATAAGAGGATCTTCGAGATCCTGACCAAGCTGGGAATTGAAGTGTTCATCTACATCGGCGGCAATGATTCCATGGATACCATCAAGAAGCTGTCCGACTACGCCATGCTGACGGGCCAGACCCAGAAGTTTGTAGGCGTTCCCAAGACCATTGACAACGACCTGGCGCTCACCGACCATACTCCCGGCTACGGCAGCGCCGCCAAATATATCGCTACCTCCACCAAGGAAATCATCCGCGACGGCAACGGCTTCTCCTACAAGAAACAGCTGGTTACCATCATCGAGATCATGGGCCGCAATGCGGGCTGGCTGACCGGCGCTGCCGCTTTGGCCAAGGGCGAGGACTGCGAAGGCGTCGATCTGATCTATCTGCCGGAGGTTCCCTTTGATACCGAAAAGTTCCTTGAGAAGGTAAAGAAGCTTCTTGAGAAGAAGAACACCGTATTCGTAGCCATCTCAGAAGGCATCAAGCTGAAGGACGGCACCTATGTCAGCGAAGCCGGCGGCGGCTCCGATTATGTGGACGCCTTTGGCCACAAACAGCTGACCGGCTCTGCCACTTATCTTGCCCACCTGGTAGGCAAGACCATCGGCTGCAAGACCCGTGCCGTAGAATTCAGCACTCTGCAGAGAAGCGCTTCCCATCTGGCTTCCCGTACCGACATCAACGAAGCGTTCATGGTAGGCGGCGCCGCTGTGAAAGCCGGCGATGAAGGCGATTCCGGCATGATGGTCGTCATCGACCGTGTCTCCAACGACCCCTATCAGTCCGCTACCGGCGTGTACGACGTACACAGGATCGCCAATGACGAGAAGCTGGTTCCGAGAAATTGGATCACCAGAGACGGCACCTATGTAACCGATGATTTCATCGATTATGTGAGGCCGCTGATCCAGGGCGACTACCCCAGCGTCATGGTAAACGGTCTGCCCAGGCATCTGTATCTGAAGGAAAAGAGATAAACTGTCCACAAAATATGATATCCACCCACACACATCAGGGCCGCGGAAAAAACTCTCCCGCGGCCCTTACGTTATTCGCCCTTACGTTATTACGTCAGTATACGAGCGGAGCGCCAGTGACGCTCTTTTGTATTCTTTATATTCCGTACAGCCTGCTGTATTTATCGATCAGGTAATCGGTGTAATACTCGGGATTGAAATCTTCGCCGGTCACTTCTTTCAGAAGCTGGCGGCTGGTCTTCAGCTTCCCGTACCTGTGAATGTGCTCTCTCAGATAGTCCGTAATGGCGGCAAGCTTGCCCTCCCGAAGCAGCCCATCAATATCCATCTGCTTTTTCATATGGAAGTAAATCTGTGCGCCGAAAGCGTTGCCCAGGGCGTAGGACGGGAAATAACCGAAGGAGCCCTGGCTCCAGTGGATATCCTGGAGGACGCCTTCCGACGCCTTCTCCGGCCGGACGCCCAGATACTCCTCGTACTTGTCCGCCCATACCTGAGGCAGTTCGTTGACAGGCAGATTGTCCTCTATGAGCATCTTCTCAATCTCGTAGCGGATCAGGATGTGCAGGCTGTAGGTCAGCTCATCCGCCTGGGTCCGGATCAGCCCCGGCTGGACTTTATTGACGGCATGAACAAACCGGTCGAGGGATATTCCGCCCAGCTGCTGTGGGAAAATCTTCTGAAGCCTGGGATAGACCGGCTCCCAGAAGGCGCGGCTTCTGCCGATGATATTCTCATAGAATCTTGACTGGGACTCATGCATACCCATGGAGGCTCCCTGCCCGGCCAGAGTCTGGGTCAATTCATCCGGGATTCCAAGCTCATACAGGGCATGGCCGCATTCATGGATGACCGAGAACAGGGAATCGTCCACGTGGTCGGAGTAGGCTGTGGTAATCCGCACGTCATGGTTGTGGAGATTGGTGGTAAATGGATGGGCGCTCTCTCCCAGAACGCCTTTGGAGAAGTCGAACCCCACATACTCCGCCAGAAAGCGGGCGGCTTCCTCCTGCTTTTGCCGGCTGTAATCTCCGGTCAGGAAACCGTCCTCAATCTCCGTCCCGCTGTTCTCTAATTTCCGGATAAAGGGCACAAGCGTTTCCTTCAGCTTTTCGAAAAAGCGGTCCAGATTCTCCATATTGAATCCCTTTTCGTAGGAATCCAGAATCACATCATACAGCTTCTGTCCGTCCTTCGCGCGATAAGAAGCAAACCGTTTCTGATAGTCCAGCACTTTCTCAAGGGTCGGCGCGAAGGCGTCAAAATCATTTTCTTTTCTGGCCTTCGCCCAGATAACCGCGGACTCTGCCGTCAGCTCGGCAAACTCCCGGTACTCCTCTGCCGGAACACAGTCCAGCTGTTTTGCCTCCTCTGACAGTTCACGGATGACGGCATCCTCCGCCTCCGTCAGGCCGCCTTCTTCTCTGCATACGCGGATCAGTTCCTTCACCTTCTCATCCGTCACAGTCCGGTAGTAGCTTTCCGACAGGATTCCCACCGCCCTGGCCGTATAGGGGGCGGCCTCCACGGGAGCCAGCGTCTCTGAATCCCACTCAAACAGGATCTGGGCTGTCTGGAGGGCCATGATCCTCTCCAGATAGGGCGTCAGTTCCCGATATGCCTTATTCTCGCTCATATATTCTCTCCTTCTGTCTCTCTGATCGCTGCGGACGCATTTGCCCTTATACAGAGCAAAAGACACTTTTTATAAAAAGTGTCCTCTGTGCGCGCTCCTTAAAAGTATTTCCTGGAACCCCATAAATTATTCTTTTTCAGCTCAAGATATTCACCGTAGGCCTTCTCCAGAATCTGCTTCTCGTTGGAGAACTTCAGCAGATGATAGGCCTCGTAGAACTTGTAATAGCCGGAATCCAGGAAATACTCTTCACGTTGTGGTTTGCTGTAGTAGCTGTCGGCCATCATCAGGTACCAGTGGACGTCCTTCTCTACGATATCCTGGGGCGTACTGAAGGAATACTGGCTTTTTCCGATGTATTTGATAATGGAAGCGCTCACTCCGGTCTCTTCCTTCACCTCCCGGAGCGCCGTCTCCTTGTAATCCTCGCCCGCTTCTACAGTTCCTTTCGGCAAAACCCAACCCTCGTATTTGTTTTTATAGTTCTTATACAAAACAAGAATCTTACCTCGAAATATAACCACACCGCCACAGCTCGTTGCCTCTATCATTGCAATCCCTCCTGTTTCGGTTCGGCGGGGCGGCCGGACCGCTGGTGTGCTATAACTGAGGTTTAGTATACCGCATATTTCCCGCTTATGCAAGTTATCTGGCAAAATAAATATCAAAGATATTTCTGGCAATGGGCGCGGCCGCTCCGCCGCCGGAACCGCCCTCTTCCACCAGGACGGTCACGACCAGTCTGGGATTTTCCGCCGGAGCGAAACCGGTGAACCAGGCGTGGGTCTCCTTTCCGCTCTCAAATTCCGCGGATCCGGTCTTTCCTGCCGCCGTGTAGGCATCGGTGCGAAGGGCAGAGCCCGTCCCGATTTCCACAACCTGTCTCATCATGCCGGTCAGAAACGCGGCTTCATCCGCGGGAAGAAGATTGCCGTAGGCGGAAGGCATAAACTTCCGGATCTGGTCGCCGCCTACATTCTCTACCCGGTCAAGGAAATATGGATTCATCAGAGTCCCTCCGTTGGCAATGGCCGCCGTCAGCAGCGTAAAATGCATGGGCGTGATCTGGGTCCTGCCCTGGCCGATGGAGGTCTGAAGTACTTCCCACAGATCCGCATCGGAATCCATCACGTAGGTGCTGGGATTATAAGCAATGGAAAGGGGCAGATCCTTATTAAACAGCAGCTCTTCCGCCGCGGCCTTCAGCCTCTTTCGGTCCAGCTCTTTTCCCAGAACGGCAAAGGCTCCATTGCAGGAATTGGCATAGGCCTGGATCAGCGTCTGGCTTCCGTGGGCGTTGCCGTGATAGCATCGGATGGTATACTCTCCGTCCTCATAGGCACCGTCACAGTCAAATTGGAAATCCTCCCATGTGTTTGGATTCTCGCGCATATATTCCAGAACCATAAGGGTCTTGAAGATAGATCCCGGCGGATACAGTCCCTGGGTGGCACGGTTGAGGAGAAGGGCGCTGGTGTTGCCTTCCGCCGTCAGTTCATCCCAATCCTGAACCAGCGTATTGGGGTTAAATCCCGGTTTCGATACCATAACCAGCACTTTTCCCGTATCCGGCTCCATGGCGATCACCGCTCCCTTTCGGTCGCCCAGTCCGTCATAGGCAGCCTTCTGAAGCTCCATATCCAATGTGGTGACCACGCTGTCTCCCGGATTTTTCTCGCCGATCAGCTGCCGGAAACATTGTTCGATCAGATTGATGTGGGACGTAAGCAGATAGAAATGAGCCAGTTCCTCCAGTCCCGTCTTTCCCATGGTGGAATAGCCGACCACATTGGAAAACAACGTCCCCTGAGGGTAATTTCTCGTCTCGTTTCCATTCTCATCTACCAGGGTCTCCGCCAGCACCGTCCCGTCGCTGCTCAGAATCTTTCCGCGGACCACGTGCTCCGCGAAGCTGTCCAGACGGGCATTATAGCTGTTGTTGATGGTATCTTCCCTTTTTACGGCCAGGAACCATCCCTCATAGGCGATCAGTCCCACAAAAGCGAACACTACAAGATAGGTCAGCCGCATCATGTCGCGGTTGGCCCGCTCCGCCTCTTCCAGGCGTGATTTTTTTCTGTGGAACAAGCGTTCAAATAGATTCATGGCAATCTTCCTCAAACGGCGGCGGATCCATTTCTTCCCAGGCCGCCTCTTCTTCTTTGCGAATCACGATATACAGTCCCTGGATCACCCCGAACAGAATAAAAGTGCTGAGGATGGAGCTTCCGCCGTAGCTTACCAGAGGCAGGGTGACGCCGGTGGAGGGAATGAATTTGGTGACTCCGCCTACGGTCAGAAACACCTGGGTGATGTACATGACGCTGAGTCCAAAGGCTGTAAGCTTGTAGAAAGGAGCCAGCATCTGTCCCGCGATCATGACAAACTGTAGAAAGCATCCCAGGCAGATCAGAAGGAGACACAGGGCGAACAGCGCTCCCATCTCTTCCGAAATGGCCGCGAACACAAAATCCTTTTCCACCACAGGTATCTTCTTGGGCATGCCCTCGTAAAGCCCCAGTCCGAACCAGCTTCCTGTGCCGATGGCGAACAGGGACTGGGTAATCTGATAACCGGTGTTGTCAATATCCGCCCAGGGATCTCGCCAGGCAAAGACACGCTGCCTTACATGGGCAAAGAGTTTATAGGCCACCATAGCCGCCCCGCAGCCGCACACCGCCCCCAGGCCGCACAGCTTCCAGTCAGAGGTGGCTACATACAGCATAAACAGGTAGGTGACAAAGAAGATCAGGGCGCTTCCCAGATCTCTTGACAGGACAAGGATCAGTACGTGGACGGCGGCAGCCGCCGTGGTGATCACCACCTGCTTTTTGTCGGAAGACTGGTTGAACATGGTGGCAATGAAGAACACAAACAGTATCTTTACAAACTCCGACGGCTGTATGGACACTCCGTGAATGGTCAGGGAAAGCTGGGCGCCGAAGCTGGTATTGCCTGCCGCGCATACCACGGCCAGAAGAAGGATCCCGGTGATCCCATAGACCCATGGAATCCGTTCCAGAAACAAAGCCTTGTCAATGATCACCGGGATGATCCAGGTAACAAGGGCCGCGGCCGCGACTATGATAAACTGCCGCACAGCCCGGTCAAAATCCAGCCTTGTGAGGATGATAAACCCTACGCAGAGAAGCATGCACATATTATTTACCAGAATCCGCGACACATGGCGGTACAGGATCCGGTACAGAAAAATATAGCACACAAAGAAAACCACTTCCGCCCCGTAGAGCATGGCAATCTTCACATCCCGGGTATGCAAAAGCAGAATGCTGTATGCCAGCAGATGCAGAAGGAACATGTAGCGCAGCTGCCGGCCGCAGATACGCCGCTTCCCTTCCTCATCCACCCCGAAATACCGGAAATTCAGGTATGTGTACATGCCCATGAAAAAAAGCATCAGATACCTGGATCCGTCCACATACATTTTCAGCAGGTTTTCTTCTACAATCACTTATTCTACTCCTCGTTTCATATGGCCTCTGGTATAGGCGCCGGCCGGACGGTCCGCTGCCTGCCCTCTGAGGAAGGAATCCCCATAGGCCTTTAGGATGGCTGACATCTCCCCGGGGGATTCATTCCGAAACTGAAGCCGGATCGCCGACGGGCCAATCTTCCGAACCGAATCTTCCATTCCCAGAAGGGACAGCGGCGCCGGGTTGTAAATCACATTGTAGCAGAACAGGCAGTGGTTTTCCACCGGAAATTCTCTGCCGGTGCGGTCCCGGAGCATGAGAACGCCGCCTGTTCCCTTCCGGCACCGGTCAGCTGTCTTTCGGATACATTGGGCCGTCACCATGGCAGGCAGATAACCATATGCCATAAGTTCCGGCATCGCGCGGGAATCCTCCCCTGCCGCCTGCAGCCCTGCGGAATCTCCCCCGGCAGCCTGCAGCCCTGCGGAAGTTCCCACGGCAGTCCGCAGCCTTGTGGTATCTCTCCCGGCGGCCTGCGCTCGGAGCTGCTCTGCCAGCTCCCTCAGTTCTCTCTCATTGAGTTCCAGCGGATACGTTTGCCGGCTCACGCCCTTGTCCGTCAGGAATGCTGCCGCCTCGTGGTTAAACATGTAGAGATGATGATCGCTGAAGACAGGCGGACATACCCGCCCATCGGCGTCCTCTCCATACAGTTCACGCAGGAACCCGATTTCTTCCAGATTTCTGACCAGGATCCCGTCAAATCCGGCGTTTTTAAGCATTTCCCGGTTTCTGCCAAAAAATGCTCTCGCTTCCGTCCGGAAGATAATCGGCATAGCCAGGACACAGCGCTTTCCCGCATTGCGGCCCGAAACGGCTGACCGGGCGCGGCCGCCCGGCAGCTCTCCGCCTGGGCCGGCCTGATGGCACTCCCGCACAGACATGGCCCAGTCCTCCGGCGAAAAGCCGTCTGCCTCCATCTGTATCTCAGAGACGTCCGGCTCCCTAAGGGCCTGGCAAAACTGCTGCCTGCCCGAGACCAGCACATGGATCTCCGGCAGCGTTTCTGTGTTAAAGGCTCCTCCTGCCGCCGGAGGAACCACTGTTCCGACGGAATCCACTGCTTCCTTGCCCTTCTCTTTCTCCGGATGACTCTCCTCGCCGCAGGGGCCGGCTGCCTCCCAATGCCTATCCGCCGCGTTTCGCCAAAAGGGATGCAGAATCGCTTTTTCAAGCTGCCTCAGGCCCTCCCGGCGCAGCTCATTGAGAGCCTGAACCGGGACAAACACGCGGCCTTCCGTCTCTGTCTCAAAGGAAACGAATTCAAACGGCGTATCGCCGGTTTTTCTCATCTGCTTTTCCAGCTGCTGACAGGTCATGGGCTGATTTCGGGCTGTCTGGGCAGGCGCGCCTGACACCGCTGCTGAAACAGCACCCTTCTGCAGCTTCAGATGCACCGGTTCCCCCTCCCGGACTGTCAGCTTCCCGCAGATGCTTTCCTTCTTCTCCGTCTCCACATAAGTCCTGTCCAGGTAATCGAAAAGGGACTGATCAGCCTGGCGGAACGCCGGCTTCTCCTTCATGACCACCATATCGCGGCCATTATGCTGCCGATAATATCCTTCTGTCTGACCTCCCCGGTCAAACAGCTCCAGAAGGGATCGCCGGTCCCTGTCGTCCACATGGTAGCCTGCACGGCCCTGACGCAGATACAGATCCACGTATTTCCGATAAATACTGACCACGCCTGCCGTATAGCGGGGCGGCTTCATCCGCCCTTCGATCTTCAGGGAAAAGACTCCGCTTTCCAGAATATCCGGCAGGATATCCAGCGTACACAGATCCTTCAGGCTCATAACATACTGCCGGTCCTTCGGGTTCAGCCTCTGCCCATGTTCCATCACATCATAGGGCAGCCGGCAGGGCTGGGCACAGCGCCCGCGATTGCCGCTGCGGCCGCCGATCAGGCTGCTCATAAGGCACTGACCGGAATAACAGTAGCATAGGGCTCCGTGGACAAAGCTTTCAATCTCTATATCCACCTGTTCGTGAATAGCCTTAAGTTCCTGCAGGGACAATTCGCGTGCCGTCACCACACGGGCCGCTCCCATCTCCTTCAGTATCCTTGCTCCGTAAACACCGGTGACGGTCATCTGGGTGCTGGCGTGAACGTGCATATCCGGAAACCATCTCCGAACTGCCGACAGCACGCCGTAATCCTGGACGATTACCGCATCCAGGCCGCGCTCATAGTATGGAAGAAGATAATCATACAATTCATTGAATTCCGGTTCCTTTACCAGCGTATTCACCGTCATATAGAGGGAGACGCCGTGAAGATGGGCGCAATCAATGGCCTCAAGCATTCGGTCCCGGTCCAGATTATCCGCGTAGGCCCTGGCGCCGAAGCGGGAACCGCCGATATAGACCGCATCCGCCCCGGCGCTGACAGCCGCCTTCATACTTTCAAACGAGCCTGCCGGCGCGAGAACTTCAACTTTTTTCATCTTCTCCCTCCTTTCCGACGCTCCGTCCTCTCGTCCGCCCGGCCATTTTCTTCCTGACCAGACACTAAGAGCGCGTGTTTGCATACTGACGTAATACAAGCGAAGCGGCATTGGTACTTTGTTCGCATGCTGACGTAAGCGGGAAAAAGTGCCGGACCATCGCCGGCCCAGACACTTTGTTCTTGATTTTATCTGCGGTTGTTATTGTAATTCTGATTATATCCGCCGTTCTGGCTCCGGTGCTGCTGGGGATTGCCCTGGTTCCCGCCGTTACCGGCCCGGTCATAGGCGGCCTGCAGCGCCTGCAGTTTCAAAAGCTCATCCCGGTCTTCTTTGTACTGTTTCCTTACGTCCGCCAGTTCCTGTTTCATCTCTTCCAGTTCTTTCTTCACGCCGGCCAGTTCCTGCTTTGCCTCCGCCAGTTCCTGTTTCGCTTCCGCGGCTTCCTTCCTGGCCTCGGAGGCCTCCCGCCTTGCCTCGGAAAGTTCCTGCTCACGCTTTTCCAGGCTCATCTGGGTAGTCACCAGCTCATGTTTCAGGCTGTAGCTGTCCCGTTCCATGCTGTCCCGCTTCCGGTCGCTGACAGCCGCCTTGTCCAGGGCTTTGAAATAATCGTCGGCGATATTCAGTTCTACCATAACCGCCTGGTACTCCTGGCTCTGCTTGGTAAATCCTTCCTGGCCTTTCAGCTGCGCCGTCTTATCGCTGATATAGCTGGCAACCTTCTGAAGATACTGCTGGTCCTCGGTCCCGCTGAGGGAATAGATCTTTCCGTCAATCAAAACTTCTGAATATTTCTTATTTTCCATGATGGGTCGGCTCCTTCATCGATTTAAATGAGTTGATTCTTTCCGCGCTGCTGGTCATCCGGCCTGTCCGCTGTCCGGACAGGCGAGTCCCAGATGACGGTAGGCGTTCTCCGTAGCCACTCTGCCTCTGGGCGTCCGGTTGATCAGGCCGTTCATGAGAAGATAAGGTTCGTACACATCTTCCAGGGTACCGGCATCCTCTCCCAGGGCCGCCGCCAGCGTATCCAGTCCCACCGGTCCGCCGGAAAATTTCTGGATAATGGTCAAAAGGATAGCCCGGTCGTTATTGTCCAGTCCCAGCCGGTCCACATCCATGATATCCAGAGCGAAATCCGCCACCTCTCTGGTAATATTGCCGTCGTATTTCACCTGCGCAAAGTCCCGCACCCTCTTTAAGAGACGGTTAGCCAGCCTGGGCGTCCCCCTGGACCGTCTGGCCAGCTCCATGGCTCCGTCATCGTCAATCGCCACGTCCAGCACCTTCGCCGAGCGGAGAATCACCTTCTTAAGCTCCTGAGTCGTGTAGAAATCCAGTTTCTGAACCACGCCGAACCGGTCCCGCAGAGGCGCCGTGAGAAGTCCCGCCCTGGTAGTGGCCCCCACCAGAGTAAAATGAGGAAGCTCCAGCCGAAGGGAACGCGCCGTGGAATCCTTTCCAAGCATGATATCGATAGCGAAATCCTCCATAGCCGGATAAAGGACCTCTTCCACCTGGCGGTTCAGCCTGTGGATCTCGTCCACAAACAGCACATCCCCCTCCTGAAGGCTGTTGAGGATGGCCGCCATCTCTCCCGGCTTCTCAATGGCCGGTCCCGACGTCACCTTCATGTTCACGCCCATCTCATTGGCGATAATGCCGGACAGCGTGGTCTTGCCCAGACCGGGAGGCCCGTAAAACAGCACGTGGTCCAGGGAATCTCCTCTGGACTTTGCCGCGTCAATATACACTTTTAAAGTGGATTTCAGCCGTTCCTGCCCGATGTAATCCTTCAGGTACTGTGGGCGAAGCCCGGACTCCACCTTCTCGTCTTCCGGAGTCAGTTCCGTGTTGATGATCCTACGTTCCATACATTCCTACCGCTTATACCGTAATACTGTCTGATCTGAACCAGTCTAAAATACCAGATGCTTAAGAGACGCCTTCAGCACATCCTCCGCTGTCATTGTCTCCGTTATATCTACTTTTCGAACTGCCCTTGCGGATTCCATGGGCGAATATCCCAGGGCCACCAGCGCATCGACGGCTTCCTTTCCGGCCTGTCCCAAGCCGGCCGGCTTTGCCTCCGCCGCGGAAGTATCGCCTGCCAGGGACGGAAGCACATCCTCCATATTTACCTTGTCCTTCAGATCCAGAATCAGCCGCTGGGCCGTCTTAAGGCCGATGCCGGGCGCTTTGGAGATTGCCCTGGCATCGCCGGAAATGATGGCCAGCCTCAGATTGTCCGGGCTTAAGGCGGAAAGAATCGCCAGCCCGCCCTTCGGGCCTACCCCGTTGACCCCCAGAAGCTGTTTAAACATCTTCAGGTCCTGACGGCTTTCAAAGCCGTACAGGGTCATGGCGTCCTCCTGCACCCGCAGATATGTATAAATCTTTACCTCGCTGCCCAGAGGCGGCAGCGATTCCAGAAGGGACAGGGGCACATGGATATTATACCCTACATCTCCCGCTTCCACCACAATCACATCTTCATCGACCTCCGCAAGAGGTCCCCTGACATATGAAATCACTTCCGAATCCTTCCAACGCTACAAAATATAGTATTCTTTCCTCGTTATCTTACCATAGGTTGCGCTCCTTTGCAAGCATCTGTTTGACTTCCGGACCGCCCTCCGCTATAATGGTTCGTAACAGGCCGGACAATCGGCCGCCAAAGGAGAAATCCTCATGATTACCGTAGAAAAAACCATTTCCCTGCCGGATACCTATCCCCTTGAACGGCTGGGGAATCTGGAAGAACTGCTTTTTTTCGACATCGAGACTACCGGGTTTTCCGGCGACTATAACCGGCTGTATCTGATCGGCTGCACCTTTTTTCGCAGAGGGTCCTGGCAGCTTATTCAATGGTTTGCCGACCGCGCCGACAGTGAGCCGGAACTTCTGGATGCCTTTTTCACATTTCTCAGCCGCTTTTCCGCTTTAGTTCATTTCAATGGGGACGGATTTGACATTCCTTTCCTTCGGAAACGCTGCCGGGCCTACGGCCTGCCCTATGATTTTTCTTCCGTGAAAAGTATTGATATTTACAAAAAAATACGGCCCCTGCGCAGCCTTCTGGGAATCAGCAGCCTGAAACAGAAATCCATCGAACAGTTTCTGGGTATCTTCCGCCAGGATAAGTATTCCGGCGGCCAGCTGATCGAGATCTATGAGGAGTATCTGCTGACCCGCGAAGACCGGCTCTACGACATGCTGATGCTCCACAACCGGGAAGATCTGGAGGGCATGCCACTGATTCTGCCCATTCTGAATTATCCGGATTTTATGGAGAGCAGTTTCCGGCTCATCAGTCAGCATATCATCCGGCGGACCGGCCTGTCAGGGGAGCAGGATCCTTATCTGGTACTGGAACTGCAAAGCCCCTGCCGTCTTCCGACTGCCGTCTCCTGGGAAGGGTCCCTCTGCGGCCATCCCTATGAGGCGGAGGCCTCCGGCTGCGCCCTCACTGTCACCCTGGAACTCTTCTTCGGCACTTTGAAGTATTTCTACCCCGACTATCAGAATTACTATTATCTTATCTATGAAGATACTGCCGTCCACAAAAGCGTAGGAGAATTCGTGGAGAAATCCGCACGCAAAAAGGCCACGGCTCAGACCTGCTACACCAAAAAAGAAGGGCTCTACCTTCCGCAGGCCGAGCCCCTCTGGGAACCTTGTTTCAAAAAAGAATACCGTGATAAATTTACCTACGCCCTTTACGAGCCGGAAATGCTGGCGGATTCCGATAAGCGAAACCGTTATATCCACTCTTTTCTGCCTTCGGCAGCCGGCAGGCCGCTTCCCGGCGGTCCGACCTAATACTGCAGCCGGCTGCTTCTCTGTCTTATACTCAGTCGATCACATTGCGGATCCGGTAAGGCGTCCGGTAATTCCAGCTGGAGATGCGGATACCGCTTCTTCTGCTTGCCGCATGGACGATCTGGCCGTTGCCGATATACATGGCGACATGGTTGACCACCTTTCGGCTGTTAGTGTAGAAGATCAGGTCTCCCGGCCGCATTTCACTGGATGTCACGGCCCGGCCGGCATTGGCCTGGTCCCTGGACACCCTGGGCAGGTAGATCCCGAAATTCTTAAGCACCGACTGGGTAAATCCGGAACAGTCGCAGCCGTTGGTCAGGCTGGTGCCGCCCCATACGTAGCGGTTGCCCACAAACCTCAGGGCATAGTTGACGATCTGGGCCCTTCTGGCCGCCTGCTGATTGGCAATCTCCTGGAGAGGATGGAATTCGATAGCTTCCTCCAGGGCATAGCGGACCTCCACGTTATTGTCCCTGGTGGAGATAAATGCTCCCTCTCCCTCGCTGTCCTCGTCGCCCGTATCCAGTTCGATCTGTACCCATCCGTCCAGCTGCTGGATTACGGGATACCGCTCCGTCTTGGAAATCTGGGTCCACACTCCGGAATCCAGGGACGGCTCCTTGCGGACGTTCAGCCTGTCCGTGGCGACTACAGCCATAAGGGACGCCGTGTTCATGGCGATGTCCACAGCCTCCTGGCCGGTGGCTACCAGGTTGGGATCCGACGACACATACCCGGTAATCTGTCCGGACCGAATCTTATACCAACCGTCCTCCGTCTCCAATATCTCCGCCGCGGCCTTGCTGGGCAGCTTTCCGATAATATTGTTGTTCCCCTCATCTGCCGGGGTCTCGCGGACGTTCAGATAATCCGTCACCTTGGACACCAGAATATTATTGTACCGGCTGATGGCCATGGCCTTCAGATCCATCTTTCTGGCCTCGTTCAGCGCTAGCCGCACATCCGCATAATCGGAAGAAATATAGCCGCTGGCAATCTTCACCCAGCCGTCCAGCTGTTCTTCTACCACATACCGCTCGTTATTCAGTGCCTGTCCCACAATATTTCCCGGGTCAAGCTCAGGAGCCGACCGGATATTCAGGCTTTCTTCATCCGCCACATTCACCACGGCGCGAAGCTGTACCAGATCAATGGCCTCTGTCCTCGCCTCTTCCCCTGTAACAACGAACTGGCCGGAAATATATCCGTCCACTCCGCCGGAACTGATATGGTACCAGTCGCCTTCCTGTCCCAGAATCTCGCAGGCGCTGCAGTCCTGCATCTTGCCGATGATATCGCCGTCCTCGGAAGGAGTCTTTCTCACATTCAGGTACCCTTCCACATGGACGATGCCAAGATTCTCGTAGGAATCCACGACAGCCTGCCGCTCCTGGCGTTCCCTCTCTTCCTCCTGATGCCGGGACTCCTCCTCGGCCAGGCGGCTCTCCGCCTCCTGGGACTGTCGGACAGCTTCCGCATCCTGGGTCGTCTCCTGTCCGGCAGCCGGGCCGTCGGCGGATTCCGCTCCGCTTTTCCCCAACAGCTTCACCGCCAGAATAATCACAAGCAGGACTGCCAGGGCTCCCGCGCCCATAAAAAAGTAAGGCCTGTACTGCTGGACACGCCGTCTCAGCCTCTTTTTCTCCAAAGAGGCCTTATAGTCCTTTTTATT
Organism: uncultured Lachnospiraceae bacterium; assembly: GCA_947626365.1. Lineage (GTDB taxonomy): Bacteria > Bacillota > Clostridia > Lachnospirales > Lachnospiraceae > UBA3402. The sequence continues at coordinate 10,540 of CANQRW010000040.1, read as the reverse complement.
ATCCATTATTTCAAAAGTCTCCTACCGTACATGAATTCCCCGAATCTTAAGGTATTCCTTCACCAGCAGCACCGCCTCGTCCGGCTCCAGCACCGAAGCGTTGATAGGCAGATCATAGTTGGCCATATCCTCCCAGTCTTTCCCCGTATAATACTTATAGTAGTCCCGGCGCTGCTTGCTGATGCGGTTCACCCGGCGCAGGGCCTCCTTGGTATCCACCCCGTCCACTTCCATGGTCCTGCGGATGCAGGTGTTGATATCCGCGTAGACAAACAGCCGGATCAGATTCTCCGTCTCCACCGCGTTCAGCACAAAATCGGCGCAGCGGCCCATAATGATGCAGGACTGCTCCTCAGCCACCTTGCGTATCATCTTCGCCTGGAACCGGAACAAATTCTCCGGAGACGCCACATCATCGTCAGTGGACGGCTCCTCCAGGCTTGTATGCAGTCCTCCCACGGCCCGGAAAAACAGATTGGTCCCCGCCTTCTCGTCATTGAGGCGGAACAGGCTCTCGCTGACGGCGCTGTCCTCCGATGCCATCTTTAATATCTCTTCGTCATAAAAAGGAATTCCCAGCTCTTCCGACAATCTGCGGCCCATAATACGCCCGCCGCTTCCATACAGACGGTCAATCGTGATCACATATTTATCTGCCATGATTTCGTCCTCCTTCTCAGCGTAATCGATATAGGTTCAGTATAGCATACTTTTCCGCAAAATTCATTTACAGATTTCTTAAAGTGTATTATACTGTCTATAATCGCGCTGGTAAAGGAATATTTTTCTTTAGACGCGCTATTTTTAAGGAGGAATCATTATGAACCTGATTTTACCGGAAAACTACGATCCCAGGCTTACGGTCCGCCAGACCCAGGAAGCCATCAAGTACATACGGGACACCTTTCAGAAGGAATTCGGCAGGGAGATGAATCTGGAGCGGATCTCCGCCCCTCTTTTCGTGGAAAAAAGCAGCGGCTTAAACGACGACTTAAACGGCGTGGAGCGGCCTGTATCTTTCGATATGCCGTCCATGCCGGGGGAAGAGATCCAGGTGGTCCAGTCCCTGGCCAAGTGGAAGCGCATGGCCCTTTACAAATACGGCTTTCAGCCCGGCGAAGGCCTTTACACCAACATGAACGCCATCCGGCGGGACGAAATCCCTGACAACCTCCACTCCTGCTACGTGGACCAGTGGGACTGGGAGCGGGTCATCACCAGAGAAGAGCGGAATGTCGATACCTTAAAGGAAACTGTCCGCTGCATTTTCAAGATCATCAAGCATATGGAGCATGAGGTCTGGTACAAATATCCCCAGGCCGTCAAGCATCTGCCTGACGACATCTTCTTCATCACCTCCAACGAGCTGGAGGAAATGTATCCGGACAAGACGCCGAAGGAGCGCGAAAACCTCATTACCAGAGAACACGGCTGCGTCTTCCTCATGAAGATCGGCGAGAAGCTTAGTGATGGCAAGCCTCACGACGGCCGCGCCCCGGACTATGACGACTGGCAGTTAAACGGCGATATCCTTTTCTGGTATGAGACCCTGGGCTGCGCCCTGGAGATCTCCAGCATGGGAATCCGCGTAGACGAGAACTCCCTGATGGAACAGCTGAAAAAAGCAGGCTGCGAGGAGCGGAAAAACCTTCCCTATCACCGGATGCTTCTTGCCGGAGAACTTCCTCTGACCATCGGCGGCGGCATCGGACAGTCACGTCTCTGCATGCTGCTTCTGGACCGGGCCCACATCGGCGAGGTTCAGGCAGGTATCTGGCCGGAGGAGATGCGCAGGGTCTGCGCTGAGCATAATATGATACTGCTGTAGTCCCGGCCGTTTTTTCGGGACCCGGCTGTTTTACGGATTTTGCCGCGCGCCGCGCGAGGCTGGCGTCTGCGGCTCACAGATTAGAAAGGAAGCATTATCAATGCAGGATTTACAAACGAGCAACACACAGGGTTCCGCACCGGAACCTTCAGAAAATAAGATGGGCGTCATGCCGGTCAACCGTCTGCTGATCTCCATGTCGGTTCCCATGATGCTGTCCATGCTGGTCCAGGCCCTCTACAATATTGTAGACAGCATGTTCGTCTCCCGATTAAGCGAAAACGCTCTGACGGCTGTGTCCCTGGCCTTCCCGGCGCAGAACCTGATGATCGCGGTGGCTACCGGCACCGCCGTCGGCGTCAACGCCCTTCTTTCCAGAAGCCTGGGGGCCAAGCTGTACGATCAGGTCAATAAAACTGCCAACAACGCCTTATTCCTGGCCGGCTGCAGCTACATTGCCTTTCTGCTGTTCGGCATCTTCGCCACCCGGACCTTTTTCCTCATGCAGACCACCGATGCCGAGATCGTGGGATACGGCGTCGATTATCTTAAGATCTGCACCATGTTCTCTTTCGGTGTCTTCGGACAGGTGATGTTTGAGCGGCTTCTGCAGTCCACGGGAAAGACCTTTTTCACCATGATCACCCAGGGAACCGGCGCCGTCATCAATATCATTCTGGACCCCATCCTGATTTTCGGCCTGTTCCATTTCCCGAAGATGGGGGTGGCCGGAGCCGCGGCCGCCACGGTCATCGGACAGATCATCGCTTTCGGCCTGTCCATCTACCTGAATCTGACCAGAAACCCGGAGATTAAGATCAACCTGAAAGGCTTCCGCCCGAACGGCTACATCATAAAGACTATCTACGCCGTAGGCGTGCCCTCCATCATCATGGCTTCCATCGGAAGCGTCATGACTTTCGGCATGAACAAAATCCTCATCGCCTTCACCTCCACAGCCACCGCCGTCTTCGGCGTGTACTTCAAGCTACAGAGCTTCATCTTCATGCCCATCTTCGGCATGAACAACGGCATGGTTCCCATCGTGGCCTACAATCTGGGGGCGCGGAAACCGGACCGGATCATCCGGACCGTAAAACTGAGCATCTTCTACGCGACAGCCATCATGGTAATCGGCTTCACCATATTCCAGACGCTTCCGGACAAGCTTCTGGCCATCTTCAACGCCTCGGAGACCATGCTGAGCATCGGTATCCCCGCCCTGAGGATCATCAGCTTCTCCTTCCTCCTGGCCGGATTTTCTATCATCTGCTCCTCCCTGTTCCAGGCCCTGTCCCACGGCGTCTACAGCCTGATCATCTCCGTGTCCAGACAGCTTGTGGTGCTTCTGCCATCCGCTTTTATCCTGTCAAGGATCGGCGGCCTGGACCTGGTATGGTTTTCCTTCCCCATCGCGGAGATTGCGTCGGTAACGGTAGGAGCCCTGTTCCTCCGGCAGGTGTACGCAAAAGAAATCAAACCTATGCTGTAATGATAATCTATATCATTCCCAGCATGTCATCCACCTGGCAGGCTTCCACAATCAGCTGATATACCTCCTGATAGGATTTCCCTGTCTCAAGGCTGATGTGCCGGATACTTTCATATTCCGGATAGAAACGGCGCTGGCCGCCTGCCTCACAGACTTTCACGTCCGCCTGGCCGAAAGAGGTATCCACCGTCGTCCGCTCCCGCTTGAGGACGGTACGCTCCATCCGGACCCGGCGGATACCGATGGTGGTGGTTTCCTTAAAGATGATCTGCTCCATCTTCTCAATATCCTCTTCCGCGCAAATGACCGTCAGAAGCCAGGCCGGGCGGTTCTTTTTCATAAATACAGGGATATAATGGACATCTCTGGCTCCCGCCTCCATCAGCCTTTCCATGGCGTATCCCAGCGCTTCGCCGCTGCAGTCGTCAATATTGCTTTCCAGCTTATAGATCTCATCCTGCTCCTGAAGGCTGCCGCGAATCAGCATGGCCCGCAGGATTCCCGGGCGCTCGTACTCCCGCTTTCCGGCTCCCAGGCCGATCTTTTCGATAAAGAAATCTTTCGGCAGCCGGTCTGTGGTTCTGACGGCCGCCACGATGGCGGCTCCCGTCGGCGTCACCAGCTCGCCTTCCACATTGGTTATCTCCAGACGGATTCCGCCGGCCTGAACGATATTAGCCACTGCAGGCACAGGCACCGGAAGGATTCCGTGCTGGCAGCGGACGGTTCCCCGTCCCTCGTACAGCTTCGGCACGATCACCTTGCGGATCTGAAGATTATCCAGACAGACAGCCACAGCCACGATGTCCACGATGGAATCCACCGCCCCCACCTCATGGAAATGGACTTCCTCCACGGGAAGATTATGGGCCTTGGACTCCGCCTCCGCGATTACCTGGAAAATCCGCAGGGCAATGGCTCTGGCATTCTCCGTCATATTTGCCTTCTCAATGATTTCCCGGATTTCCTTCATGCCCCGGTGGCTGTGATGGTGGTGGCCGTGGTCATGACCATGATCGTGGGCGTGATCGTGATCGCGGATATCGCTGTGAACGGACTTTGCAGATTCCAGAGACGCTTCGCCATTGGCCTGCTTCTGTTGGCCATTTCCGCTCTCATGAGGATGCTCATGGCCATAGAGATACTCCATATCGTGGTCGTGACCGTCATGCTCCTCATCCAGTATTACATTGAAATTACAGGCGTCGATGCCGGATTTCTTCACCCGGCTGATCTTAATCTTAAATCCGTGAACTGGCAGGCTGTCCAGCACATCTATCAGCACGTCCTCATCCGCCCCCAGATCCAGAAGGGCGGCCACCGCCATATCGCCGCTGATTCCTGAATAGCATTCCAGGTATAATGTTTTCTCCATGATCATTTCTCCTTCTCATCCCAACGGGAAATGGCAAAACACCTTCCGCTCTCCCACGGTCTTGCCTTCCGGTACCTGCTGTCTGCAGATCTCCTTTGCGTAGGGACAGCGAGTGTGGAAACGACAGCCGGACGGCGGGTTTACCGGAGAGGGAATCTCGCCGCTGAGCAGCTCCTTTTCCTCATTGCGCAGCCTGGGATCCGCCTTGGGAATGGCGTTCATCAGAAGCTTCGTGTAAGGATGAAGCGGTTTCTCATACAGGCTGTCCGTATCTCCGATCTCGCAGACGCTTCCCAGGAACATGACGCAGACCCGGTCGGCAATGAATTTTACCACGCTCAGGTCATGGGAAATAAACAGGTAAGTCAGGCCGTATTTCTCCTGGAGATCCTTTAAAAGGTTCAGCACCTGAGACTGAATGGACACGTCCAGAGCCGAAACCGGCTCATCGCAGATGATCAGCCTGGGCCGCAGTGCGATGGCCCTGGCGATACCGATCCTCTGGCGCTGGCCGCCGGAAAACTGGTGGGGATACCGGTTGTAGAATTCCTCAGCGATTCCCACCTCTTTCATAAGAGCCTTTACCTGCTTCTCCAGTTCCGTTTTATTCTTCATGCCGTATGTGACCAGGGGCTCCGCAATGATCTGCTTTACGCTCATTCTGGGGTTTAAGGAGGCGTAAGGATCCTGGAAGATAATCTGCATCTGGCGGCGCAGGCCGGCAAACTGTCCTTCGCTCATGCCCACGATATTCTGACCGTCAAAATCAACCTCACCGGAGGTGGGTTCCAAAAGCCTTATGAGAGTTCTTCCCAGCGTGCTCTTGCCGCAGCCGGATTCTCCAACCAGCGCCAGGGTCTCCCCCTCATAGATCTGCAGATCCACATTGCTGACGGCGTGAACCACCTGAGGATTCTTCTTTGTTCCGCCGATGTAAAATTCCTTCACAAGATTTTTGGCTTCCAGCAGAATTTTCCTGTTATTCTCCATCCATCTTCACCCCGCTTTCATACTTCAGGCACCGGACGCCGTGGCCATCCGCCGCCGCGTAGAGACCGGGCTTTTCCGTAAAGCACCGCTCCTGGGCCTGGTCGCAGCGTGTGCAGAAGCTGCAGCCTTTGGGCAGATGAAGAAGATTGGGAACCACGCCTTCAATGGTATAAAGCCGGTCCGCCTTCTCATCCAGCCTGGGAATCGACTTTAGAAGCCCCTGGGTATATGGATGCTTCGTATGTTCAAACAATTCAAAGGTTTCCGCCTGCTCCATGACCTTTCCGGCGTACATGACGTAGACATAATCGCAGATCTCCGCCACCACGCCCATGTTATGGGTGATCAGTATGATGGAGGTTCCCTGCTCCGCGCAAAGCCTTTTCATAAGCCGCAGGATCTGGGCCTCTATGGTCACGTCAAGCGCCGTAGTGGGTTCGTCGGCGATCATCACCTTGGGACGGCAGACCATGGCCATGCCGATCATCACCCTCTGGCGCAGACCGCCGGACAGCTGGTGGGGATAATTATAATACCGTTTTTCCGGCTCCGGGATCCCTACCGCCTGGAAAATGTCCAGAACCCGCTGCTTTGCCTCCGCCTTGGTGGTCTTCTGGTGAAGGAGAATCGCCTCCCGCACCTGAACTCCCACCGGATACACGGGATTTAAGGAAGTCATAGGTTCCTGGAAAATCATGGACAGCTCATTGCCCCGGACCTGGGACAGTTCTTTGGGCTTTAAATGGGTGATATCCCTGCCGTCCAGCGTGATGGTACCGTCCACCACCCGTCCCGGATACCGCAGAAGCCCCATGATGGACATAGCCGTCATGCTCTTGCCGCAGCCGGATTCGCCTACAATGCCAATGATCTTTCCGGCAGGCACCTGGATGCTGACGCCGTCCACTGCCGGAACCTCCCCCTTCGCCGTAAAGAAGTGGGATTTCAGATTCTTAACGTCCAATACTACCGATTCATTCATCCTTCTTTCCTCCTTTACTGCTCTTTCAGATAGGGGTCAAGAACATCCCGCAGGCCGTCGCCCAGGAAGTTAAAGGCCATAACCACGATCATAATGGCTACGCTGGGCGCGATGGAAAGCCAGGGTTCCGAGAACAGGTATTTCTTGCCGCGCACTACCATCAGGCCCCAGCTGGCGGACGGCGGCTGAGCGCCGATGCCCAGAAAGCTCAGAGACGCCTCCGACAGGATCGCGGAAGGAATATTCAAGGTAAACAGCACGATCAGAGAAGGCAGGCAGTTGGGCAGGATATGCCGGAACATAATGGTCCACTTCTTCACGCCGATGGAACGGGCTGCCTCCACGAATTCAATCTCTTTCAGAGACAGGGTCTGGGAACGGACGATCCGGGCAGTGCCGGCCCAGTTCACCAGGCTCAGGGCGATAAAAATATTGATCAGTCCGCCTCCCATGGTGTACATGACCACCATGGCCAGAAGCAGGGACGGGAAGGCAAGCATAATGTCGGCCAGACGCATGATGACGAAATCCACCTTGCCGCCGTAGTAACCGGCGCAAAGACCAAGCACGGTACCGATGACCATGGAGATCAGAGTCGGCACCAGGCCGATGGTGAGGGACACTCTGGCTCCGAAGATAATACGGCTCAGCACGTCGCGGCCCAGCTCATCGGTGCCCAGCCAGTGGGCGGCGCATGGATGGGTCAGACGGTCGGTCAGGCTCTGTTCCAGATGATCGTAGGGCGCCACCAGGGGGGCGAAAATCGCTGCCAGAATGATCACAAGGATCACCAGGGCAGAGAACGCCGCCAGCTTATTCTGGCGGACCATGGTCTTGATCTGGTCCAGCCAGGTCTCAGATTCTCCGATCTGAGCGGCTATATCTTCCGCTTCCATGCCATGAATACCGCCGGCGTAATCCGGACCCATGGCCTCCGCCTGAAGGGCGGATGGATTCTGCACATTATTATTTTCTTCGTATCTTCCTGCCATCTTACGCGCCCTCCCTGATTCTGGGATCAAGCACATTGTAAAGCAGGTCCGCGATCAGATTGCCCAGAATAATGATAATCGTTGTGAAGATAACCGTCCCCTGAAGGAGCGGCATATCTCTCGTCTCAATGGCGTTGACAGAAAGACGTCCGATACCGGGGACGCCGAAGACGCTCTCCGTAAGGACCGCGCCGGAAAGCATACTGGAAATCTGCAGGGCCATCATGGTGACCACAGGAAGCATGGCGTTCTTCAGGGCATGGCCTATAATGACGCCGTGTTCCCGCAGTCCCTTGGCACGGGCCGTCCGGATGTAATCGTTCTGCAGGATCTCCACCAGGTTGGAACGGGTCATTCGGGCGATGCTCCCGGCCGAATTCCATCCCAGGGCGATGGCCGGCAGGATCATGGCCTGCCAGCTGTCAAATCCGGAGATGGGGAACCACTGCAGCTTAAAGGCAAAGACGTACTGAAGCACAAGGGCCGTCATGAATACCGGCATGGACACGCCCACCAGGGAGCAGCCCATAAACAGCCGGTCCAGCAGACGGTTCTGACGGATAGCCGCGACTATTCCCGCGACAAGGCCGATAATCCACGCTACCAGAGCGGCAAGCACGGACAGCTTCACTGTATGGGGGAAGGATTCCAGTATGATCTGGGTCACATTCCGGTTCAGCCGGTAGGATGTACCGAAATCTCCTCTCAGGGCATTTCCCACATATTTGAAAAACTGAACATACAGCGGCTGGTCCAGTCCCAGTTCCGCGCTGATCTTCTCAATCATTGCCGGATTCACATGTTCGCCCATCATCGTTGCCACCGGATCGCCGGGCACTACCCGAAGCATGATAAAGATCAGGAGCACCACGCCGATCAGCACCGGTATGGATATGGCAATACGCTTCACTACTTTGCTTAACACAATATCTCCTCTCTTCGTCTCCTCTGTCTATATCAGAACAATGCCGCAAAATGGCTGTTCATTCTGCGGCATGATTCCTAAAGTTCTTACAGTTCTTCTTTATTCGCTGAATGTAATTCCATAGAAAGGCTTATCGCCGTAACCGCTCCAGAAAGGTGTGAATCCCTGTACTCTCTTGCTTACAGCAAACAGATGTACGCGGGAATACATGGGCACCCATGCGGCGTCATCCTGGACAATCTCCTTCTCCAGGGCACGATACTCAGCAATTCTCTCATCCTCGTCGATCATAGCGCGGGCCGCGGTCACACGGGCCATCTTGTCCGTATCCGGATAGTTCAGAGAACGGATCTTTGACTTCTCCTCATTGCCGAAGAAGGTGTAGATGAAGTTGTCAGGATCGTTAAAGTCCGCGGTCCAGGTAGCGGTAAACGCGCACATCTCGCCGGAGTTACGAAGATCCAGCCAGCTGGACTCATCATAGTTTTTGATCTCAGCGGTGATGCCCACCTCTGCCAGCTGCTCCTTGATGATCTCAAGGGTCATGGCGACGGCGTCTCCCGAAGAAGTATCGTTAGCCAGCTCCATGGTGAAGCCGTCTGCGTAGCCCGCCTCAGCCAGAAGGCTCTTGGCCAGCTCCGGATCGTACTCGATGGCCGGAAGGTCGTCGTTGAAACCGATCAGGCCGTGAGGATAGATACCGTTCTCCACAGTTCCCAATCCGCCGTACAGGGCGTCAAGGATAGCCTGACGGTCAATGGCGTGCTGGATGGCCTGACGGACTTTGATGTTGTTCAAAGGCTCTACATTGTAGTTCATGATCATGTAAGTCACGCCTACGCGGTTGCCTTCTACGATCTGATCCGGATAGGTGGCTTTCAGACGATCCACGGCATCGGGAATCTCGTCCAGGTCAATGATATCCAGTTCGCCGCTTTCAAACATCATGGTCTGGGTCTCGGTATCCGGAACGATGCGGATCACAACGCCGGGAATGCCTGCCGGCTCTTTCCAGTAATCATCGTTTCTCACCAGAACCATACGGTCGTTCAGCGTCCACTCCACAAACTTAAAGGGGCCGGTACCTACGGTTACAGCCGGATCCAGGCCGAACTGATCGCCGGCAGCCTCTGTCGCCTCGCTGTCATAGATAGAAGCGCCGGGAGCCGTCATGCAGGCAAGAAACGCGCCGAAGGGCTCAACCAGAGTGATCTTAACCGTATAATCGTCAACAGCCTCAACGCCGGAAATCTCGGTAGCCGTTCCGTCCAGGACCTCGGCCGCGCCCTGAACCTGCTCCAGAAGCTCCGTATTCATAGCGCCGGAAACCGTAAGAAGACGGTTAAAGGTATAAACCACGTCCTCAGCGGTAAAATCATTGCCGTTATGGAACTTAACGCCTTGTCTCAGATGGAAGGTGTATTCCAGACCATCATCGGAAATCTCCCACTTCTCCGCAAGAGAGGGCTCGATGCTTGACACGCCGTCCTCAACCTTAATATCAACCAGACGATCGTAAATATTCAGCGGAAGCTCATAATCGGCAGACGTTTTCTGCACATCAGCGGTCTGAATATCCGTATCCTTGGGGGTTACCAGGAATCCTGCGGTATCCACATCGGATTCGCTGCTCTCTCCGCCTGCGGCGGCCTCGGTACCTGCATCCGCGGCTGCGGTTGTCTCTTCGCCAGCCTCGGCAGCCGTCGTGGAAGCCGTTCCGCTTCCGGAACCGCCGCCGCAGCCGGTGAGCGCCATACTCAGGACCATCGCGCCTGCCAAAACAAGGCTCAGTTTCTTTTTCATAATTGTATATCCTCCTTTTCCAGTTCCGTTATTATGCATTTTTCTGAATCATTATTCATCATCTAAAATATTCAGAAACCGCTTTCCACATAAAAAGGCACAGTCCAGATAGGAACTGTACCCCATTGCACATATCGGAACTTTTCTTGAAAT
>CANQRW010000039.1 GCA_947626365.1 uncultured Lachnospiraceae bacterium | reverse complement strand
AAAGTAATTCTGGCCTATTCCGGCGGCCTTGACACTACAGCGATCATTCCCTGGCTGAAGGAGCATTTCGACTACGAAGTCATCTGCTGCTGCATCGACTGCGGACAGGGCAATGAACTGGACGGACTGGAAGAGAGAGCCAAACTGTCCGGCGCTTCCAAGCTGTATATCGAAGACCTGGTGGACGATTTCTGCGACAATTACATCGTTCCCTGCGTCCAGGCAGGCGCCGTCTATGAACATAAATATCTGCTGGGCACTTCCATGGCCCGTCCCGCCATCGCCAAGAGGCTGGTGGAGATCGCCCGGAAAGAGGGCGCTTCCGCCATCTGCCACGGCGCCACCGGCAAAGGCAACGACCAGATCCGCTTCGAGCTGGGCATCAAGGCCCTGGCCCCCGACCTGAAGATCATCGCTCCCTGGCGTATGACCGATATCTGGACCATGAAGTCCCGGGAAGATGAGATTGAGTACTGCAAACAGCACGGCATTCACCTGCCCTTCTCCGCAGACAACAGCTACAGCCGCGACCGCAACCTGTGGCACATCAGCCATGAGGGCCTGGAGCTGGAGGATCCGGCCAACGAGCCCAACTACGATCACCTGCTGGTCCTGGGCGTTACCCCGGAGAAAGCTCCCGACGAGCCGGAGTATGTGACCATGACCTTTGAGAAAGGTGTTCCCACCAGCGTCAACGGTGAGAAGATGAAAGTCTCCGATATCATCAAAAAACTGAACGCATTGGGCGGCAAGCACGGCATCGGCATCGTGGATATCGTGGAAAACCGCGTGGTGGGCATGAAGTCCCGGGGCGTCTATGAGACTCCCGGCGGAACCATCCTGATGGAAGCCCACGATCAGCTGGAGGAGCTGGTTCTGGACCGGGCCACCATGGAAGTGAAGAAGGATATGGGCAACAAGATGGCCCAGATCGTCTACGAGGGCAAATGGTTCACTCCTCTTCGCGAGGCTGTCCAGGCATTTGTGGAATCCACTCAGCAGTATGTAACCGGCGAGGTGAAATTCAAACTGTACAAGGGCAACATCATCAAGGCCGGCACCACCTCCCCCTACTCCCTGTACAGCGAGTCTCTGGCTTCCTTCACCACCGGCGAGCTTTACGACCATCACGACGCCGACGGCTTCATCACCCTGTTCGGCCTGCCTCTGAAGGTAAGGGCTATGAAGATGGCGGAGATTGCGAAGAATCAGAAATAACAAAGAATTCATATAAATGGGGCGGTTCATAACTTGAATCGCCCCGTTTTCCGTGTCTCTTGCTGCGCCTTATTTTTATAAAAATGCCTCTCTTTGTCCTTCCGGCAGATATTTTGCTAACTCTTCCACTAATTCATATACTTTTGTACCTGGCGCTACATCCGTCGGTGTCCTGCCGTTCCTTTCCTTAATGATTCTTTTAGCATATCTGATTGCAAGTTTGGGATTTCCTTTTTCCTTCTGTCTGTTCACCTTCGCAGAAAATATAATATCGATACTTTTTCATCTCCAGGTGTTCCTGACGGCGCTTTTTCTTCCATTTCTCCATTCCGGCTTTTTTAGGCATTGACATCACTCCAGTCTATGATCTTCCTCAGATATGGATCCGCCCCATACTTGCCTTCCAGATACTGCTTGTCGTATTTCGCGTCCTTGCGGACAGAGCCGCCCTGCTCATTCTTGAATTCAACAAGGGAATACAATTCGGAGTTCTGTTCCGCTCCCTTCGCAACAAACCAGATCTCGTCCCGACGGAATACCTCGTTGTTCATCGTTGACAGGTCATGAGACGTAAAAATCAGCTGTCCATGATTCCTGTTAATATTCATGTCCGTGTAGAGTTCAATGATATAACGCAGCAGAACCGGATGGATCTTTGCGTCCAGTTCATCTATCACCAGGGTGGTTCCTTCTTTCAGACTTCTGGCGATAAACGGCAGTAAACCGAACAGTTTCTTGGTGCCGCTGGATTCCTCAAACAAAGATATTTCCGCGCTGTATCCTCCAACAACGTGCTTTGTGAAAACTTCAATCTGCTTCTCATCTTTTTCCTCAACCCGGAAGTCCTCAATATCCAAATCCATCTCACGGATCATACTGAGAACCAGCTGTTTTGTATCCTCTGATCTCGCAATAGCTGTCCGAAGTTCCTGATAGGGGCTTCCATAGTTCAGAAAATCGATCGACTCCTCAAACCACCTAAGGACATCCTGAACCGTTTCATTTCTCTTATATGTGATACCAAGATAAGAGAGCAGCGGAAGCGTATCGGAAAGATCCTCGCTTATCTTAAACTTTCCAAAAACACCGTTTAACTGCACGCCATCCGCGTTTCTTCGAAACAAAGCCGCACGGGTACGCCGTTTCGCGTCAAGCCGGATTCTGTCAAGGCTCTCATAAACGATCACATCCCTTTTTACATGAAGGATATAGCGGTATTCTGATTGAGAAGTTCGAAAAAACACTTCAAATTCGGTCGGATTATTCTCTCCGGACTCCGAAAACGCAAACGGCACCACAGGAACCTTTTTCGATCTGTAAGCGCAGTCCTCTTTATCACAGGCGGCACAGAGCGGACGCACAACCTTGCAGTCCAGTGTGTACAATGCCTCCAGAACATTCGATTTACCGCCTCCATTCGGTCCATAAACAGCAGAAACCGGCAGGTAGCACTCCCCATCCTTATCGCGGATTATCCGGTTCTCATGCTCCGAAATAGCCGCCGCCTGCATATCGAACGTAACCTCATCTCTTATGCTCTTGAAGTTCCTGACCGTAAACTGACACAGCATTGCCGTTATCTCCTTCCTTGTTCCTATTCTCTATTATATCCCCATTTTTAAATTTGTAAATCTAAAATATGAGATTTTTTCTCATATTTTAGATTTATATCGTGTCATATCATAATCTTCCATATCAATGAATATCTCAAAGTCTATGTCCACAATCCAATCGGATTTTTAAAACGGTTCCATTTTTCTGAAAATGTGCTATACTCTTCACGGAAGGGTTCCGTCAGATTATCGCCTTTCCAAATACATCATTGCAAAAAAGGAGCGTCCCCATGCACATAATCAGCCGAAACAGCCCCTGCTGGTGCGGCAGCGGCCTGAAATATAAGAAATGCCATTACGATTTTGACCAGAAGCTGGCCTTTTACAGAAATAACGGACATCTGGTACCGGATCACGACATGATCAAGACTCCGGCCCAGGTGGCGGCCATCCGGGAAAGCGCCAAGGTAAACATTGCCGTCCTGGATTACGTGGCGGAACATATCAGAGCCGGCGTCTCCACTGAAGAAATCGACCAGTGGGTATATCAGGAAACCACCCGGTACGGAGGGATCCCCGCCCCGCTCAACTACGAGGGCTTTCCCAAAAGCGTCTGCACCTCCGTGGATGAGGTGGTGTGCCATGGAATCCCTTCCGCCGGCCAGATCCTGAAGGATGGAGATATCATCAATATTGACTGCTCCACCATCTTAAACGGCTACTTCTCCGATTCCTCCCGCATGTTTCTTATCGGAAACGTATCGGAAGAGAAACGGAGGCTGGTGGAGGTCACAAAAAAATGCGTGGAACTGGGACTGGAACAGGTAAAGCCCTGGAACTTCCTTGGCGATATGGGCCAGGCCGTCAATGATTACGCCCGCCAAAACGGCTACCAGGTGGTGGAGGACATCGGCGGCCACGGCGTCGGATTGGAATTCCACGAGGAGCCCTGGGTCAGCTATGTCTCCGTCAAAGGCACAGAGATGCTGATGGTCCCCGGCATGATGTTCACCATCGAGCCTATGATCAACATGGGCACCTGCGAAGTAACCATCGACGAGAGGGACGGCTGGACCGTCCGCACCGCCGACGGCCTCCCCTCCGCTCAGTGGGAGATCCAGGTGCTGGTCACGGAGGAGGGACACGAGGTAATCGCGTACTGAATCAGGCCAGGGCTTTCTTCTTCCATTTCCCCACTTTATAGAAGAATGTGGTCATAGCGGCGCCCAGCAGCCAGGAGATCAGAAGCGACACCCACAGGCACCGGTAGTCGCCCTGAGGTTTCTCCGCCGTTCTGGTGGCGAAAGCAATTCCATAAGCCAGAGGCACACGGATGGCCACGGTGGTCAGCAGAGAGATCCACATGGGAGTCACTGTGTCCCCGGCTCCTCTCATGACGCCGGACAGGCTCTGGGTAACCGCCATGGCGATATAGCCTACCGCCAGGATCTTCATCATATTGGCGCTCAGATTGACAAGGTCCTCCGTCTTGGTAAAGATGGCCATCAGATTGTGGCCAAACAGCACGATGGCGCCCGTGATCAGCGCGGAGGTCGCCGCCGCGATCAGCGTCCCCTGAAGAGCGCCCTTCTTCACCCGGTCGAAATCCCCGGCTCCCACATTCTGTCCCGCGTAGGTGGTCATGGCGGTGCCGAAAGAGAAGTTGGGCATCATGGCAAATCCATCCACCCTCATGATGATAACGTTGGCGGCAATGACCATCTCGCCGAAGCTGTTGGTCAGAGACTGCACCACTACCATGGCCAGGGAGAAGATTGCCTGAGTCGCTCCCGAGGGAAGCCCCAGAGCCAGCACCGTCACCATGTTTTTGCTTGGCTTCAGATACTCCATCCGCAGGTCAAAATACTCTGTCATCTTCCGCAGCTTGAACATGCACATGACGGCGCTCACCAGCTGGGCGATCACCGTAGCCAGGGCCACGCCGGGCACGCCAAGTCCCAGGCCGGCCACAAACCACAAATCCAGCACGATATTCAGCACCGTAGCCACCAGAAGATAAATCAGCGCCGAGATGGAATCGCCCAGTCCGCGAAGGATACCTGTCAGGATATTATAGTAGGCCAGCCCGGCGCCGCCCCAGAGAAGGATCAGAAGGTACCAGGTACACCAGTCGATAATGCTGGCCGGCGTATCCAAAAGCTCCAGCACCGGCCGGATTGCCGCCGTTCCCGCGACGATCAGCAGAATACAGGAAGCTCCGGTCAGAGTGAGGGAGCTGCCGATGGTACGAGACAGATTCTCCCGGTCCCGGGAACCGAAATACTGAGACACCATGATACTGGCGCCCATGGAAATTCCCACGAACAGCACCAGCAGCAGATTGAAAATGGGGCTGGCGCTTCCCACAGCCGCCAGAGCGTTGTCGCCTACGTACCGCCCTACCACGATGCTGTCCACCGTGTTGTACAGCTGCTGAGCGATATTGCCGATCAGCATGGGGATGGTGAAAGCCACGATCTTCTCCCAGGGCCTTCCCACAGTCATATCCACCTGACCGAATAATTTCTTCAAACTCTCAAACATCAAAAATCACCTTTTCTTAATTCTATGTAACCCTATCTTGTTCTCTTTTTCATGAAATTCTGTTTCTCGCCGGCGCCTATCTGACGTAGTCGGCCGGCGCGCCGTTTCCTGCTTCCTTCCGCAAATGAACCGGACTGCGTGCCGCTCCGGCTTCCTTCCGCGAACGAACCGCCCAGCGCCGCTCCGGCTTCCTTCCGCGAACGAACCGCCCAGCGCCGCTCCGGCTTCCCTCCGTGAACAAACCGCCCAGCGCCGCTCCGGCGTTCTCTTTACGGCAGAAACGCCCAGGCCACCGCTATGACGATCGCCGGAAGAAGGTTGGCCACCCGTACCATCTTCCCCCAGACCAGATTCATTCCCACGCAGAAAATGAGAATGGAGCCTACCAGGGACAGGTTATTGAGGGCCTGCTCCGTCATAATCGGCTGAATCAGTCCGGAAAGCAGGGTGATACTTCCCTGAAACAGCCCTACGGGAATGGCGGAAAAGATACATCCTTTTCCCATGGAAGCCGTCATCACCAGAATGATGATCAGATCCAGAACCGCCTTTGCCGCCAGGACCGAATAATCTCCCATAAGCCCGTCCTGGATGGAGCCCACCACAGCCATGGCGCCGATGCATACGGTCAGGGAGGCAGTCACAAATCCGTCTACGAAACGGCTGTCCCCGTCATTGCCGGTCTTGTGCTTCAGCCAGACGCCAAACTGCTCCATCCGGTCGTCGATATCCAGCCATTCGCCTATGAGGGCCCCGACCGCCAGGCTGCCGATCATCATCATAGTGCCGCCTGTTTCCAGCTTCCCGCCATTTACCGCAAACATTTTCTCCAGGGCACCTGCGATTCCAATAAACAGCACACAGACGCCGTTGGCCATCATCAGGGTGTTCTGATACCGCTCAGACAGACGATTTCCAAAGAGCAGTCCGCCCAGGCCTCCCGCAATGATCGCCGCCACATTAATCAAAGTACCCATTTCCGCTTCAGTCCTCCAGCCGCCGCCTGCATTCCGCGATGACCTTCCGCATCGCCTCCGGCCCCGGCGCTCCCAGGGTCATCCGCTTCTCCACACAGGTCTTCATGCTGATGGCCTCATAGACATCCTCCTGAAAGACAGGACTGATAGCCCGGAACTCCGCAAGGGTCATATCATCCAGGGCAATGCCTTTATCGATGCAGTAAAGCACCAGCTGTCCTACGATTCCATGGGCGTCCCGGAAAGGAACGCCGTGATTTACCAGATAGTCCGCCGCATCCGTAGCGTTGGTAAAGCCATGCTTGGCGCTCTGCTCCATCACGTCTTTGCGGAAGCTCATGGTAGATATCATGCCGGTAAACAGACGCAGACAATTTTTCACCGTATCGATGGCATCAAAGGTCAGCTCCTTGTCCTCCTGCATATCTTTGTTGTAGGCCAGGGGAAGTCCCTTCATGGTGGTGAGAATAGCTACCAGGGCTCCATAGACCCGACCGGTCTTACCTCTCACCAGCTCAGCGATATCCGGATTCTTCTTCTGAGGCATAATGCTGCTGCCGGTGCTGTAAGCGTCGTCAATCTCCACGAACCGGTACTCATTGCTGTTCCAGATGATGATTTCCTCACTGAAGCGGCTCAGGTGCATGGCGATGGTAGACAGGGCGCTCAGAAGCTCGATCACATAATCCCGGTCCGACACGGAATCCATGCTGTTGAGGGTCGGCCCGCTGAAACCTAAAAATTCTGCTGTGTAACCTCTGTCGAGCGGATAGGTTGTCCCGGCCAGGGCCCCGGCCCCCAGCGGGCAGTAATTCATCCTCTTAACGATATCCTTAAGGCGGCTCCGGTCCCTCTCAAGCATCTCGAAATAGGCTCCCACATGATGAGCTAAAGTAACCGGCTGGGCCTTCTGCATATGGGTAAATCCCGGCATGTAAGTCTCCAGATTCTCTTCCATAATAGTAAGCAGAACCTGCTCCAGCTCCTTCACCAGACCGGCAATCTCCTCCGTCTGCTCCCGGCAGTACAGCTTCATGTCCAAAGCCACCTGGTCGTTGCGGCTGCGGCCGGTGTGAAGACGCTTTCCCGGCTCCCCGATCCGCTCCGTCAGATTGGCCTCCACGAAAGAATGGATATCCTCATGCTCCTTCGTAAACTTCAAAGTTCCGTTCTCAATGTCGGTCAGGATTCCCTTAAGGCCGCCGATGATGGCGTCCCGATCCTCCCCCGTCACGATTCCCTGTTTTGCCAGCATGGTCACATGGGCGATGCTGCCTTCGATGTCCTGCCGGTACAGCCTTTGGTCAAAGGACAATGATTCGTTAAACTCATGTACCAGCTGGTTTTCTTCCTTTGTAAATCTTCCGCCCCACAGTTTCATGGCATTTCTCTCCTTTTCTTACGGCCGGATCTATGGTCCGGCTTCCGCTCCTCAGGCATTCGGGGCCTGCTCCTCCACTTTCCTGTCCTTCTGTCCATCGTTTCCCCGGGTGTCGTTTCTCTCCATAAACTGGTGCATCTCCCTCTTCCGGTGCATGAGCCAGCCGATAAAGGTTGTCACCAGCAAAAGCCCAATGCTCCCCAGCGTGATATAGATTCCCAGCTTCAGTCCCTGGGGCACATAACTCATACCGATGGTGTGAAGCCCCTCCGACACCGGAATTCCGATAAATGCGTCAAACATTTTTTCCGGCTGCACAATCTGTCCGTCCACTGTCACGGTCCATCCTTTGTCATATGGGATGCTGGTAAACAGCGTACCGGACTTTGACGTATTCACCACGCCCTCGATGGCATCGTCCTCCCAGACGGCCACCTGCAGCGGATACTGATTCAGTATCTCATAAACCTCCTTCAGTCCCCGGTTGTTGAACAGATAGGCCATGGCATTCAGCTGCTCGCCCTCCTGCTCATTGTAGATGTCCACCGGCACTCCGGCATCGCACCAGCCCAGTTCCAGGAAAAATCCCCGGTTTACATTGTCAAATTTTCTCGTCTCTTCATTGATCCTTACCTGGGCTTTTTCCACCTGCCGATTTCCGATATACACATAGTACTCGCCGGACTCCCGGGGAACGAATGTAAAGGAATCCCCATTGTTTTCTCCCCCTACATCGACAAGCACCTGCTCCGCGCCTACGGCGTCGCAGAAATTATTCTGCACCAGGGCCGGATTCCCCAGATCTCTCATCCATCTGCTTCCGAAATCCGACGGCAGCATGAATCCAAGAGGAAGCGTATAATATCTCTGATACAGATACGTATCGCCGGACCACTGAAGAAGCCCTATCATGTCGCTCTCCCACTGTTCCTCCGAATACAGGGCGTATTTTACGGAAAACAGAGAATCCACCAGCGGCGTGCTTCCGGTGATGCTGTAGGCGTTGACGCTGCCCTCGCAGCCCAGCTCCTTGAAAAACGCTGTCAGATCCGCGTTGGCCGTGGAAGAAAACAGGGAGACCGAAGGAAAATTCATCCAGGCTCCGTCATTTTTCGTCTTCCTGGTAATCTTTTCCACGCGGAAGAAATCCTCATCCCGGGAAAGGCTGTCCGTCAAAATCCTGACGTCTTCATTGTCACGGATATAACTGGTGCGGCTGGTTGTTGTCACACTGGTGATAGTCGTATTGACCGCAGCTTCCACCGCAACCACAGCCAGAGCCAGGAGCATGACTTTACTGTAGTTTTTGCCCTTCTGCCTATACAGGTAGATCAGTCCCGCATAAATCGCCAGGAAGATGATCGCAATATAATATACGTAGAAGGAAAAATGTTCCTGCTCCACCAGCTTCTCAGCCAGCAGAACAAATCCCACGGCTCCGGCAAAGGCCGCCGCGATCTGCTTCCACTCCATTTCTCCCAGATGACTGTAGGCCTCGTAGCACATGGTCAGAACCAGACAGATATAGATAAAGGACTGCCTGCAGGGAAGGCTGTTGGGATAGTGGAAGCCATGCCAGATAAAATTCAGCACATTGATGGAAAAACTGGCATAAAACAGAAGGAGCAGCCCGCAGTATACCGCCTTCTGCCGCGGAGAAATCTTTCCGCATATAAGATACAGCGGCAGAAACATGATCACGGCCACGCCGCAGAAGATATTCGGCCAGTGATCCAGCCCGATCTCGATCTCCACATTTCCTATATGCCGGGCAAACATATCAAAAATAGAGAAATAGGAGCTGAAACTCTGCGGAAAATTAAAATCTCCGGAAGCCGTCATCTGCAGGGCGTAAATCTCCGGCAGAAGCACTGCCGCCGCCAGGCCTCCTGCTGCCAGCGAGTAGAATGCAAACTGCCCGATATTAACCAGATACTGCCCGGGCCGCTTTTCTTTTTTCCACTCCATGATCAGAAGGGCAGCAAAATAGATGACCATGAAAATGCAGATCATAATGGAGATATAATAGTTAGACAGGATGCACAGCCCCAGCGTCACGCTGTAAAGCAGTCCCTTCTTCTCCCGCACCAGCTTTTCCAGGCCCAACATGACCAGCGGGAACAGAAGGATGCAGTCCAGCCACATGATATTCCAGCTGTAGGCCGCCATATAACCGGACAGGGCATAGAAAATACCGAAAAACGCCACGCCGAAATCTTTCCGGTTAAAATGTTTCTTCAGATACCAGGCAAAACTCAGTCCGGCCAGACCAATCTTCAGGACGATGGAATAGGTCATAAACTCGATCACATAGGCTTTCGGACACAGAATCAAAAGCCAGTTGACCGGGCTGGCCAGATAATAAGCATAGAGGGCGGAAAAATTGACGCCCATACCGATATCCCAGCTGTACAGAAGACTTCCTCCCTGGGACAGCTTGTGCTGAAACTCCGAGAAAAACGGCGCATACTGATGGTACATATCCGTCCGCAGAAACGTCTCCTCTCCAAAGGGGAAAATACCTCTCTGGACAAATATGACAATCATGATTACTACCGGCACACAGAAAGCCGCCCACAGACCCTCCGCCTGGCTCAGAAAACCGGACTTCTTCCCCGGAACCGCCATGGCAGCCGCTTCAGCCGCCTGCCTGGCTGCCTTCTGGGCCTGCCGCGCTTTTCTGGCTGCCTTACCATCTTTGGTTCTGACTACATGCTTGGATCTGGACTTGCTGCTGTCATGGTGAAGCTTCTCTTTTCCCTTCCCGGTCTTTTTTCCGGGACCTTTCCGGACTTTCCTGCCATCCGGGCTCCCATCATATTCCGGATAATCATCTTCGGAATACTCGCTTTCCGGATAATCTTCCTCCGAATATTCATCTTCCGGATAATCTTCCTCCGAATATTCGTTTTCCGGATAGTCTTCTTCCGGGTATTCGTCTTCCGGATAATCTTCCTCTGAATACTCGTCTTCCGGATAATCTTCTTCCGGGTATTCATCTTCGGAATATTCGTCCTCGGGATAATCCTCCTCAGAATATTCTTCCTCTACATATCGCCTGCCTGAGTATCTGCCGCCTGAATATCCTTCGTCTGAGTATCTGCCGCCTGGATATCCATCGCCTGAATATCCGCTCTCCGATGCGCCGTCCTCTGAGTATCCGCCTTCTGAACTGCCGTCCTCCGAGTATCCGTTTTCATGACTGCTGTCCGGACGGCTGTCCTTCTTCTTCGCCGGATTGCCTGCAATCTTTTCCAGTTCCTCCGACACTTTCCTTATATCATCAAAGGCCATCGTTCTTCACTCCGTCATTTGTCTTCTTAAATATAAACCATTTGCTGAAAATGTAATTCAGCACCAGGTTCACAGCCGACACGATCAGCTTGCCCACAAACTCGTTCCAATGCAGGCCGCTGACCATCACGATCATCATCACCATGGTAAGAATCCCCGTGGCCGCCCGGGCCGTCACAAAAGAAGCGAACTCCCTCCACAGCCGGACCGGATTCATGCTGAAGCTGCGGAACACAAACAGCTTGTTTGTGACAAAGGCGAACAAAACCGCAGCCGCCCAGCTGAGGGCCGTGGATACCCGGTAATCCGCTCCCATTCTCCAGAGTATCGTGTAAGTAATCCAATCGACCGCCGTAGTCAGCACGCCAAATATAATGTAGGTAACGGATTCCCGATTAACAAACTTGTGAAAAATCTTTTCAATCATCTCACAGCATCTCCCCGTACGCTTCCGAAGCCGTCTCCGCCGATGCTTTACCCTAATCCTGAGGTTATTTTCTCCTGAAAACGACGGTTTTTCCGGCTTCAGACCATAAAACCATTGTTTACCATTATAGCTTTCTGCACCTGTAAAGTCAAGCCGGACAATCAGAAACCGGGGCTGCAGAAAACCGCGGACTGTAACCCTTTGTATGTCAAAGGTTACAGTCCGCGGTTGCTTAAATTACGTCAGTACGCAAAAAACGTTCCAGTGACGCGTTTTTTGTATCTCTGGTTCTGTCAGCAGTTTATGCTCAGCCCATCTCCTCCAGCAGCTTATCCACGCTGACCAGCTTCACGCACAGGGCAAACAGCTCCATGGCCTCCCGCAGATCCTCCAGCGGCGGGTAGGAAGGAGCGATACGAATATTGCTGTCATGGGGATCCTTTCCGTAGGGATAGGTGGCTCCCGCCCCGGTCATGACCAGGCCGGCCTTCTTGCACCGGGCCACAATGTCCTTGGCGCAGCCGTCCATGGAATCAAAGGAGATGAAATATCCGCCCCTGGGGTTGGTCCAGGTTCCGATGCCCAGGCCATCCAGCTCTCTGGTAAGAATCTCGTTGACCGCCTCAAACTTGGGCCGCATGATATCGGCGTGCTTCCTCATGTGCTCCACCATGCCGTGAATGCCTCCGAAGAAACGAACGTGACGCAGCTGGTTCACCTTGTCGTGGCCGATAGTCTGAATCTTCAGCTGCTTCTTGATATCCACCAGGTTATTCTGGGAGGCGGCGATAGCCGCGATTCCGGAGCCGGGGAAGCTGATCTTGGAGGTGGAGGCGAATTTATAAGCCAGGTCCGGATTGCCGGCCCTCTTGCACTCCGCCAGGATCTCGATCAGATGGTCCTGCTCTTTGTCATACAGATGGTGAATGGTATAGGCATTGTCCCAGTAAATACGGAAATCCGCTGCCGCCGGCTTCAGTCTCGCGAAACGGCGAACCGTCTCGTCGGAGTAGGAGATTCCCTGGGGATTGGAATACTTGGGCACACACCAGATTCCCTTGATGGCGTCGTCATGGGCCACCAGTTCCTCCACCATGTCCATATCCGGTCCTGTGGGAGTCATGGGCACGTTGATCATCTCAATGCCGAAGTACTCCATGATGGAGAAATGCCGGTCATATCCCGGTACAGGACAGAGGAATTTCACTTTATCCAGCTTGCACCAAGGGGTGCTTCCCATGACGCCGTGGGTCATGGAGCGGGAAACCGTATCATACATCACGTTCAGGCTAGAGTTGCCGTAAATGATGATCTGGTCCGGGTGGACCTCCATCATATCCGCCAGCAGTTCCTTGGCCTCGCTGATGCCGTCCAGCACACCGTAGTTGCGGCAGTCGGTGCCGTCCTCGCAGGTCAGATCCGAATCGCTGGACAGCACATCCATCATTCCCATGGACAGATCCAGCTGATCCACGCTGGGCTTGCCCCTGGACATGTCCAGACGCAGGTCCATGCCCTGATATTCTCTGTATTTTGCCTTCAATTCTTTTCTGAGAGCCTGCAGCTCTTCTTTTGTCATCTCCGCATATGGTTTCATACAAACTCCTCCAAATAATAGATTTCGCAGTCTCTTAGCATTTTTTATGATTATAATAGAAATGGGACAGAAAATCCATTCCATTTTACAATCTATTTCCTATTTTTGCAGATGAAAATATTTCACCGCTTCTCCGGGCTTCTGCTGTTCCTGCCTTAAATTATGATTTTTTCTCCCAGCTGCATAATGTGGTACTTCCTGCCGGGATACAGTCTCTGCATATATCCGGCAAAAATCAAGGCGTCCTCCTCATTTCCCTGAACCATATCATAGTGCATGGGAACCGTCAGGTCCGCCTGTATCTGCCGCGCAAAATACGCGGCGTCCCGGCAGTCCATATTGCCTACGATCCCGCGTCCGTGACGTTCCGTGTCCGCTCCGTTGACCGGCACGCAGGCCAGCGCAAGCGGGGACCAGCGGCTTACATCGCGGATCAGGCGGGACGTCACAACCGCATCCCCTGCATGGAACAGGCGGATATGACCCAATTCCAGCACGTATCCCAGATTTTTCTGGTTTCCCGCCTCATCGGTGACGTACTCCTCATGGGGCGCCGCCACCGGGTGGAGAACCGCCTGACCGGAATCCTTCACGGATCCGGACAGGTACAGCGTTTCATCCGCCTTGGCTCCAATCAGGCTTTCTTCCTTCATTCCACCCTCAATAAGCTCGCGCCTGACCGGCTCCGGGACAATCACGCGCATCTGAGGATTCGCAGCCGCCAGAGGCCGCAGCGTACTCAGATTGATGTGATCCGCGTGGTTGTGAGTTCCAAGAAAATAATCCAGCCCCGTCAATTCTTCCGGCCGGAAAGGAATGTCATAGTTTCTGCGGCTTGCGCCGTCCGCCCCGCGCAAATCATTCAGCATCAGATCCACGCCGATGGTCAGCTTATTCCACTTGATTATGATTCCTTCCTGTCCCACATACCACACTGCCGCCATGGCATCCGGAAGGGAGACCGCTGAAATCTCATCCAACAGTTCCCGGCCTTTTTTGTACCATTCGTATCTCATCATTTCCACCGCTCTCTAGTTTGCCCCGCCTGTCAACAGTTCCTTCACAATCTTATTGACCGCGGCCGGATCGGCCTTGCCCTTCATGGCCCGCATGGTCTGGCCCACCAGAAATCCCATGGCCTTCACCTTGCCGTTATGGTAGTCCTCCACCGACTGAGGATTGGCCGCCACAATCTCCTCAATGGTCCTGCGCAGGGCGCCCTCGTCGCTGACTGCTTTCAGTCCTTTCTCCTCCACATATTGTTCCGGATCCACATTATTCGCGAAGATCTCCTCAAACACGGTCTTGGCTACCGTCCGGGTGACGGCTCCCTGTTCCACCAGGCCGATGAGCTTTGCCAGGTTCTCCGGGGAAAACGCCATATCGTCCGGCTCCTGCTCTTTCTCCTTCAGCAGGCGCATGGCCTCCACCATCAGCCAGTTGGACACCTCCTTGGGCCTGCCGCAGAGAGCCACCGTGGCCTCGAACACATCCGCCATGTGCTTGGAGCCGGTCAGGATCTCCGCGTCGTACAGCGGAATGGAAAATTCCTTCTGATACCGGGCCAGCTTCTCTGTACGAAGCTCCGGCTGCCGGTCGCGGACCGCCTGGATCCACTCGTCACTGATAACCACCGGCGTCAGATCCGGATCCGGGAAATACCGGTAATCCTGAGCATCCTCTTTGGAACGCATGGCGTGAGAATTTTCCTTATTATCATCCCAGCGGCGGGTCTCCTGAATAACCTTCTTCCCTTCCTCGATCAGTTCGATCTGCCGTTTCCGCTCGCCCTCGATAGCTCTGGCAATGGCCTTGAAGGAATTCAGGTTTTTCATCTCCGTCCTGGTACCCATCTGAGGCGCCCCCAGCTCCCGGACCGACAGGTTCACATCGGCACGCATGGAGCCTTCCTGAAGCTTGCAGTCGGAAGCGCCCAGATACTGGATGATCAGCCGCAGCTTTTCCAGATAGGCGATGACTTCGTCGGCGCTTCGCATATCCGGCTCTGACACAATCTCGATCAGGGGCACGCCGCTCCGGTTGTAATCCACCAGGGAACAGTCCTCCCATTCATCATGGATCAGTTTGCCCGCATCCTCCTCCATATGGATCTCATGAATCCCTACCTTCTTGGTACCGGCAGAGGTCTCAATCTCCACCCAGCCGTCGTGGCAGATGGGCAGATACAGCTGAGAGATCTGGTAATTCTGAGGGTTATCCGGATAGAAATAATTCTTCCGGTCAAATTTGCAGTACTGGTTAATGCCGCAGTTGGTGGCCAGGCCGACGGCCAGGGCATACTCCACCACCTGTTTGTTCAGCACCGGCAGCGAGCCGGGCATTCCGGTACACACCGGGCAGGTGTGGGTGTTGGGCGCTCCGCCGAACTCGGTGGAACAGCCGCAAAAGATCTTGGTCTTGGTGGCCAGCTCTACGTGAACCTCCAGACCGATGACGGTCTCATACTGTTTGCTCATGACCGGACCTCCTTTCCCGCGCCGACATCCGCCGGTCTCTTATCTGCCGCGGCCGCGGCTGCTTCCCATTCCCGCGCGTTTCCGCACAACGCCCCTCTCTGTGCCTGCGCGGCCGCGGCTTTTGGATCCGCTGCTATCGCAGGCCCCTGATATTTCCGGCTCCGCTCGAAGGCGTAGCCGGCCCGAATGATCTTCTTCTCCTGGAAGCAGTCGCCAATCAGCTGCATTCCGATGGGCAGTCCCCTGGAATCCAGACCGCAGGGAACCGTCATACCCGGCAGTCCGGCCAGATTCACGGAGATAGTGTAAATATCTCCCAGATACATTTTCAAAGGATCGCTTAAGGATTCTCCCAGCCTCGGAGCCGTAGACGGCGAAGCCGGTCCAAGAATCAAATCATAAGTCTCAAACGCCTTGTCAAAGGCCTTTTTAATCAATGCTTTCGTCCGCAGCGCCTTCAGATAATAGGCGTCGTAATATCCGGAGCTGAGAACGAACGCCCCCAGCATGATCCGCCGCTTTACTTCTGGGCCAAAGCCTTCCGAACGGCTCTTTTTGTACATGTCATGAAGACCCTCGTATTCCTTCGCCCGCAGGCCGTATTTCACGCCGTCAAACCGGGACAGATTGGAACTGGCCTCCGCGGAGGCGATTACGTAGTAGGCAGGAATGGCGTATTCCACCAGGCTCAGATCGAACTCCTCCACAATGGCGCCCTTCTCCTCCAGCACCTTTGCCGCCGCCAGAATGGCGTCCTTCACTTCCTTATCCAGGCCCTCTCCGAAATAATCTCTGGGAATGCCGATCTTCATGCCCTTCACATCATCCACCAGAGCCGACGTGAAATCGCAGTCCTCTCTGGGAATGGACGTGCTGTCCTTCTTATCATAGGAAGCAATGGTTTCCAGTACCGCGGCGCAGTCGGTCACATCTTTGGCGATGGGGCCGATCTGATCCAGAGAAGAGCCATAAGCGATAAGCCCGTACCGGGAAACGGTTCCATAGGTAGGCTTGATCCCCGTCACTCCGCAGAATGAGCTGGGCTGGCGGATAGAGCCGCCGGTATCAGAACCCAATGCATAGAAACACTCGTTGGCGGCTACCGCCGCGCAGGAACCGCCGGAGGAACCGCCGGGCACATGGTCCGGATTCCAGGGATTCCGGGTCACGCCGAAAGCCGACGTCTCAGTGGTGCTTCCCATGGCAAACTCGTCCATGTTGGTCTTGCCCAGAATCACCGCGCCCGCTTTCTCCAGATTCCGCACTGCCTCCGCCGTGTAGGCAGGCACAAAATTATATAAAATCTTAGAACTGCAGGTGGTAAGCATGCCTTCCGTACACATGTTGTCCTTGATCGCCACCGGCACGCCGGCCAGAGGGCCGGTCAGTTCTCCCGCATCAATCTTTTTCTGAATCTCTTCCGCCTTTTTCAGCGCTCCCTCCTCGTCCACCGTCACATAAGCGTGAACCGCAGGCTCCAAAGCCTTTATCTGTTCCAGGGCCGCTTTCGTGGCCTGAACCACGGACACTTCCCTGCTTTTTATCTTTCTGCCCAGCTCCACGGCAGTCATTTCCAATATACTCACGTCCGCTCTCCTCTCCATCTGTTTTCCTGTTCCAGTCCGCAGAATTCTGTCTGTCTCTTCTGCCATCGAAGCCATGCGCTTCCGTTCACAGGCGGCCCCTATTCTACGGTCCTGGGCACCTTGAAGGCTCCGTCTTTCTGCTCCGGCGCATTCTTGAGAATATTCTCACGATCGTCCCCATTGGTCACCACATCATCACGGAACACATTGTTTGCCGCAAATACATGGGACATAGGTTCCACGCCGCTGGTATCCAGCTCATTTAACATATCGATGTAGTCCAGCATCCGGCCCATATCCTTCTTGGCCTCTTCCTTCTCCTCATCGGACAGATCCAGTTTGGCAAGAATCCCTACGTACTCTATGGTTTCGTCACTGATCTTGTTCGCCATAATCTATGATCTCCTCTCTGAAAAATCTGTTCTGAAAATCAGTTTTCGATATCTTCCCGCAGCCGCCGCTTTAACCGCCGTTTTCCGGCATCGGGGCGCCCAAATCTTTCGCCAATTATCAAATCTATACCCGCCATACAAACGCTACGGTTCCAGCCTGGTGACGTCTCTGGGGAACAAGGACGCCTCCCGGACGTTCTGCTCGCCTAACAGCCGCATGGTCAGGCGCTCCAGTCCGATTCCGAGACCTCCGTGAGGCGGCATACCGTACCGGAAGATCATCAGGTAGGATTCGATATCCGCCGGATTCATGCCCCGCTTCTCCATTTTTTTCAAAATCTCATGATAATCATGGATACGCTGGCCTCCGGTAGTCACCTCCAGGCCCCGGAACAGCAGGTCGAAGCTTAAGGTAAACCGCTCATCGGCCGGATCGTCCATGGCGTAAAACGGTCTCTTTTTGGAGGGATAATGAGTCACGAACACAAAATCGCTGCCGTACTCTTCCTCAAAATACCGTCCGATCAGCAGTTCCTCCTCCGGCTCCAGATCGAAGGGATTGCGGATCCTGCGGTTGTATTTCTCGGACACCAGTTCCTTGGCCTTATCAAACCGAACAGCCGGAATCCGGCTCACATCGGGCAGCTGTACCTCCAGCATATCCAGCTCCTTCTTATATTCCTCCGCCAGCAACTTCATGGTATACTGCAGGAATCCGGTTTCCATAGCCATGATGTCCTCAAAGCTGTCGATATATCCCATCTCAAAATCCAGGCTCACATACTCATTCAGATGGCGGGTGGTGTTGTGCTTCTCAGCGCGGAACACAGGGGCCACCTCGAACACCCGGTCGTAAACGCCCACCATAGTCTGCTTGTAAAACTGAGGGCTCTGGCCCAGTTCCGCCTTCTTATTAAAATAATCCAGCTTAAACACATTGGAACCGCCCTCTGCGCCCCGGGCCACGATCTTAGGGGTATGAACCTCCGTGAAGCCCTGGGTCATAAGGAAATCCCGGAATCCCCGGACAATGCCTTCCTGGATCTTAAACTTGGCCCGCTCGGTCACATTTCTCAGGGACACGGGACGCAGCATCAGCTTCGCCTCCAGGGAAGTATTGATCTTATATTTGTTGAGGGCGATAGGCAGAATATCCGCCGGCTCCGAGAGGACCTGAATGCTTGTCAGGTGCAGTTCGAAACCGTGAGGCGCCCTCTCCTCAGAGACCACCTTTCCCAGAACCTCCACTGCCGATTCCTCTTTCAGGCCCTTCAAGTCGAAATCCACCGCTTTTTCCTCGTAGACGCACTGAACCAGCCCCTCCGCTTTCCGGAGGATCACAAACGCCACCTCGCCCATGTCCCGGATATTGTGGACAGCTCCCCGCATCTTTACGGTCTGACCCACATAATCTCCCTTCAAAACCGCCTCGATTGTCAAATCATCCTTCGGTATTACTCCACTGATAAATTCCATGCTGACTCCTCCTTGCCTGAAATGGATTGGGTATTCCGGCGGGCGGCAGAACATTGTTCCATAACGCCTCCAGCACTCACCTCGAAAACGCTTCGCGTTTCCTCGGTCGCGGGCATTGTTCCATAACTCCTCCCGCATGCTTTCTCCCGCACTCACCTCGAAAACGCTTCGCGTTTCCTCGGTCGCGGGCATTGTTCCAATACCCGCGACGCCGAATATCATCAGATATTTGCTCTTGCAAGCAAAGCAAATATCTGGTGATACCGGCTATGAGTGCTGTAACAATTGCTTACACGAAAGAACCCGCCCCGGAATACTATAAATATTCCGGGACGGGATATCATCATGAACGATTCCCGCGGTACCACCCGCATTGAGACGCCTTTTTCCGCCGCCAGACAGCGGCGCGGACATCTCCCCTCGTATGTACGTAACGTGTACGGACGGATATGCCTACTGATATTTCGACATACCGGCTCCGGAGTGTTCCCTGTACCGCTTCCCTCATGACGGCGCTCTCAGTCGGCGACGCCCTCTTCCTGTCAAGTTCCCCGGCAAGAGTCTCCTTCTCAGCCATTGCGTTTTCAAAAATAATGAAATAATAATATCACACGAAAACGCCATTTTCAATGAAAAATTTCCACAAAATTATACCGGGTACATAATAAAAATACAGCACTATTTTAATACGCTAGCGCGGCACAGCGTACCGTTCATAATAGAAAATATACTGCTGCATGACGCCGGCATAGCCCTTGTATCCCGCAAAATACTTCTTCACCAGGAATTCGCACTGTCTGGTCTGAGGTACTCGGGCCAGCGCGGACACGCGGCTGCGGCAGGCATATTCTCTCATCAGGACCTTACGGATCCAGGTATCCACTGGAAACGCGTCGATCTGATGCAGGCCGAACAGGCAGACGCAGTTGGCCACCTTCTCTCCGATTCCGTAAAACCGCTGCAGATAGGCAAGGGCTGTGGGATAATCGTAAGTCTTCAGTTTCTCCAAATCCAGCGCGCCGGAGCACGCATCCCGGCAGACCTGATATATGTATTTCGCTCTGTAACCTAATTTCAGCTGCTGCAGCTCCTCTAAGGCTGCACAGGATAACTGCTCCGGTGTGGGAAACGCATAGAAGACTGAGCTATCCCTCTCGCCCGAAACGCATTCCACCGACAACTTTATCCGCGAACCGTATTTCCGGCAGAGAGCCTCCACCAGCGCCCGAATCGCCGGTATGGTTTTTTGCTGGGAGATAATGAACGTGATGATCATCTCCCACGGGTCCTGCCGGAGAATCCGGATTCCGCTTCCGAAGGACGCCGCCTTCTGAAGGTAGACATCCTTCCAGTCAATGGAATCGACAAACCTTCCGTAATCCGTCTGCAAATCAAAATAATTCTCCCAATAAGGAAATTCCTCTTCACTGCAGAAAAACGTCACAACTTCCCCAGCCTGAGCGACTATCAAGAGGCGGGAACCGCTGATGATGCGATAAGCCATAAAATCACTTCCAGGGATTCCTGCCGCAGACATCCCTTTCACAGCAGCTTTCGCCGCAGGCATCTCCATTGCAGGCACGTTCCCTGCCACAAGCATCCCTTTTACAGCAGCTTCCGCCTCAGGTATCTCCGCCATGGGAATCTCCGTCATCCGAAAGCACTGCCCTGACCGGGCAATCTGGCGGAGATCAAACTGGCGCATTTTTCTCGTCACCATGGGCAGACCTGACTCCACTTCCACCGCTACTGCACCTTCCGGCCGGACGCCGCCTCAAAATGATATTTCACAATGCCAAGATCCGTCTTGGTATAAAAACCCTTCCCGGAAATCCGGATTACCGGCTCACCATCCTTAATACCCATTTTAAATTTCTGCTGATTGACCGCCGTCGGCGCCAGCATAGCCGCCTCGGCGCCTTTTCGGAACCAATCCGGCATACTGCCCTTTGTCGCCATCAGCTCATCCAGAGATTTCCCTTTATGAGCGGTACCCTGATTCTCCCCATACCCGAGGGCAATCACCATGCACAGCTGCTCGCCGTCCGGAATCAGCTTTTTCACCATCTTTTTGTTAAAGGTCAGCGCCACCCAGCAGGTATTCAGCCCCATCATCTGAGCCTCCAGCACCAGCTTCTCACCGTAGTAGCCGCAGTCTTCCTCGATATCCTTTCCCTCCGGTCCTGCCAGAACGATGTAATTCTTCACATTGCGGAAACTGCCGTAATGGGCCATCCGGCTGTCAAATCCCTCCGGATCATCGAACCGGATAAAAATATGAAGACCGCTCTCTGCATTGCATGCCTCTGCCAGATCCTGCAGCTTCGCCCGCTTCTCCTCCTCAATCGGCTGGTCCTTATAGACCCGCACCGAATGACGCTCCTGAATTGCCTGTAAAATATCCATGCTTACATCTCCTCTCTGTTCTCAGGCAAGGGATAAATCCTTAGCCAAATGATACGGAATCACTCTATTCTCACATGTTTCCATATAAGCCTTCTCTCCATGTATCCGCTCAACGATTTTTCTTCTGCTGATATTTCCGCAATCCCTAATTACATCATCCAATATCTTTTTATTATCATCTGTCAACCCGCTGCCAATTCTGCCGGAATCATGAAACTTAAGCCCTATTCCTCCGTTGTCAAACTCAATCTCTTCATAGTTGATTCCTTCCAATTGAATAATAGACTGATACGCTATCGGAACGGTTCCCATAGGCATTTTCTGATATGCAAGTCCGGTTATGGAATGATCATAGCGCTTAAATGAAAGTGCATCCGCATACCACATCAGCTTCACCAGCTTCACCAGATACAGTTCCTGCACCCGCCTTGCCAGATAATTAACCGTATCAACAACAACATCCAAATCAGGTTCCTTATTACCGCAATAATCTTCATTGTCAATATATTCCGCATATTGGGCCAGAATGGATTTCCGCAGGTAATCATCTTTTTGTCCCCGAAGTATATTGGCTGCATTTATATAGTATCTTTCATAAGCCTTCAGGGCCATTGAACCTCTGCTCTCTTTAAGCAGCGTCAAAAACCATTCCGGGTCAGTATCTATTTTTTTGAGCATTTTGTCATATACGACATCCTGAATCTGATGAGATTCATACCTGGTAATCGTCTTCTCTCCGCAGCCAAGCATTTTCGCAAGGTCACTTTGAGAAATATTATACTTTCTGCGTATCGCAAGGATATCCTCGGTCGTTAAAAGCCCTTTCTTGCGGCGATAAGCATTCTTCATAGCTATATCATTTTGGGAAATCATATCTTCCATTTCCAGATACTCCTGCGTTCGGTCACAATACTCATAAACAGCCTCATAGTCCACCTCTTCCCCCTTATAGACACTGCATTCCGAACGGCGCACAATTTCAACCTCATGCTCCTCCATGCAGCTCATACACAGTTTCATCTCTTTCCGGATTATTTCCATAATCACTCCTCCTTTTGATACGGAAAATATTCCTGATTGAAGGGTCTTTCAGCAAAATGAAATGACATTACAAACACCACATTCTGATTCATACTATAAACGGGCAAAAGTTCTACCCGTATCTTAATGTAAACTTCTTTCGCCCCTTTATATACCTTTCCGAATTCCCTCATCTCACTGCGATTAGAAAACCGTAAATCTTTCACTGTTCTGATATATTCCCGAACAGTCAGTGTCTGTAATTCTCTCTTCAGGACTTCCCGGGGATCTTCATCCGGAAAAAAGAAAAGCCAGCGTGTATTTATTGGTAAACTGTATATCTTTAAAATGATCAATACGGCGTTCTTCCTGAAACGCAATCCGGGCGCCATGAGCAAGTGCATACTTTAGCTTTGCAAGATATGTATTAACTTCCAGCCTGCTCTCAATACGATAATTGTCCATGAAATCTCCAACGCATTAACGGTATCAAATGATACTTATATCGTATCGCATCTGCTTTAACTTGTCAACCTCTTTCCTTCACAAACACATACTCCGTATCTCCGGATAATTCCTCCCGGAACCGGTATCCCAGGCCGCGGAAACCCTTTATCTCCTCCGGCCGCCGCACCTGATTTTCCGCCAGAAAGCGAACCATCTCGCCGCGGGCCATCTTGGCGTATGTACCCTTCTGTATAACCTTTCCTTCCTGTATTTCGCCGAATATACAGGTTATAAACCGGTCGTTCTCAGACCGGTAATCTTCCACACATTTGGAGTATTCTTTCGACGCCAGATTGATGATAATCCGGCTGTCATCCAATATTTCTTGATAAATTTTTCCGCCCCAGTATTCGTACAGATTCTCCCTCTCCGGACTGTCCTTCGTTTCATCAATTCCTGCCTTTGCCTGCATCTCCAGCCGGTAAGGCGTCACGCCGTCCAGAGGCTTCAGCACTCCGTAAAATCCCGACAGGATCCGAAGATTCCGCTGCACATAATCCCAGGCCGGTTTCGTGAAAGCCATGGGCGCCATGTACTGATACTGGATTCCCTCATAGGACAAAAGGGCCGGCGTCAGATTCCGCCGCAAATCCATCTCCTGAAACCGCCGATAATTCATCATCGCCAGCTTCTCATTGCAGTCCCAGATTTCCCTGGCTTCCTGCAGAGTGCGCTTCCTCATCCATTTCATAATCTTCTCCGTATCGTCCAAAAAGCAAGGCAGCGACTCCCACGCCATAGAGTCGCTGTCCACATTCATCTTCTTGGCCGGGGATATGATGATCCGCATACGATATCCTCCCATTTCTGAAAACAGCCGTTTGCGGCAATCTGCAGGCCACGGTCCGCTTCCGTCCTAATCCTTCCAGCCCGCCGCCAATTGCAGTGCCAAGCTCCGTCTTACAGCAGCTTCAGCATCTGCGCCGCGTTCTCCTTGGCTTTCACTTTGGAAAACGCTTTTTCGATAACGCCATTTTCATCGATCAAATAGGTCGTACGGACAATACCCATAAATTTCTTGCCGTACATGCTCTTCTCCTGCCACACGTCATAAGCCTGGATTGCCTCCAGTTCCGTATCGGACAAAAGAGTAAACGGCAGGCCGTAATTCTGCTCGAATTTCTTGTGGGAGGCCACGCTGTCCTTGCTGACACCCAGGACTACCGCCCCCTTCTCCTGAAACTGAGGATACAATTCTCCGAAGCTGCATGCCTGAGCCGTACACCCGGAAGTATTGTCCTTGGGATAAAAATACAGAATCACCTTCTGCCCCTTATAATCTTCCAGCGAATGCATCTCGCCGTTCTGATCCGGCAAAGTAAACGCCGGCGCTTTCGTTCCAACTTCCAACATAATCTTCCGCTCCCTTCATATGATTACTGCATTATTTTATCAGATATCGAGGAAATCTACAAGCCGGAGGTCCATTTTATCTTAACCAGTATTTCCGAAATAAGCGCTGCTATACCTGCAATCAGCGCTGCGTATGCATCATTTCTTACCAGACTGCTGCCGGCCATCTGACTGATCAAAACACCTGCTGCAAGCAAAATCACCATAATGGCAAGACGGTACTTCTCCGGTTTTGTCAGGCAGAGACCCCGCACAATATCGGCCTTCACACAGGCTTCCGGAGAAATGATATCGCTGCCGCTGCATATGTACCGCACTACGTTGGGCTCCACCATTTTCATTCCAAAATCTTTTCTTACTTTTCTGCGCAGATCTTTATAAACGATATCGTAAGCCCTGCCAATATCTTCCAGCTCAGACACCACTAAAACATGCAGCGTGGCCTGCTCGATGGAATTGCTGGGCTCCGCCTCAAAAATGTAATAGGTACATTGGCTGATCTTTTCACAGGCCACCAGAGAATCTGCCGGATACAGAGAATACAGTTCCCTGCGCTGCTGCTCCGAATCCCACTGCTCTCTTACATATTCCGGATAAGTCCTGCTGTCTTCCGACTTCAGAGCATAGAGCCGCTGCACATTCTGGCATATAGAATTTACGTTTCCTTTTGCTTTCAGCCATATCTGCAGCCGAAAAATCTCCATTCTCCTTCACCCCTTTTCAGACCCCGGCCTGTTTAAACTCCGCCTCAAATTCTTCCATCTTTTTGACGCATTCGCGAATCCGGGCAAGGAGCTCCAACTCCTCATCCCCAGCCGTCACATAATCGATCTGACGAGACAGATCCGTCATACGCCGTCTGACATCCGCACAGACGGCCGCAGCCTGCTCCGAAACAGACGGCGGCATCGTCATTACATCGTTTTTGTCATTTCTGCCCATATTACCCATATTTACCGCATTTTCCGTCTGCCCGGCACGATACATTGCCCGATCCAGCTTTACGCAATTCATATTGGTAATCGCTTCCCGAACTCCGCCGGCGATATGCCCTTCCCGGAAAGGCGCTAAACCATAACGTTTTCCCTGATTTTTCGCGTAGTCTACAAGTTCTTTCCTGGAATGTATGCCTCCGTCTGCCAAAAGCTCCATAACCAGAACCCGCACCTGGCCGGTCGGCGTCATGCTCATTAATTGATCTCGGTCCATCACTTATCCCCCTGCCGATTCTCATTTAATTTTACTTACTGCATCCATTTTACATCTATTTATATGGGTTGTCAACGATAATTTAATGATATATTCGACATTTAATCATTTAATCAACAAAAGCCGCGTACCTTTCCTGATATGCTCCGGCAGAAAACATATCTTTCCAAGTACAACGGCCTAAGTTAATACTCCAGCATCTTTTTCAACTCTTCAACTAATTCAAATACAGTAGTTCCAGGATCAAATATTGATGGTTTACAATTTTTTTCATCAAAATCCGCCATGCGTCTCTTTACAGAATATAATTCTCATCTCATGCCAGACTGCTCCGCCGTGATTGGACCGGGAAAGTCCCTCGTCCACGAAGCCGAATTTCGCATAATAATGGATCATATGATCCTTGCAGGTGAGGACCAGACCCTTCCTTCCCTGCTCTCTGGCCGCCTCGATCACATGACGCAGCAGACGAGCCGCGCAGCCCTGCCTCTGGTACTTCGGTATGGTATCCACCCCGAAAATCATCTGCCAGGCGCCATGCTCGTCATGCATGGACGCATCCGCGAACATAATATCTTCCAGATGTTCCTGATTCGTCACCAGGCCATTCACAAAACTGACCATCTCATCTCCATCCTCCAGAAGCCAAAAATGATTCGGATAATGGAGCAGCCGATCCTTCATCGTGTCTCTCGCAGCCGCCTCCGCCGCCGGAAAACAGACAGCTTCCACCGCTGTCACGGCGTCCAGATCGGACATCGTCGCTGTTCGGATATTCATGCTTCCAGCCTCTTTCCACTTAACTATAGCGCTTTTCTCACTTTCTCAATCAATCCCCTGTCCGCAGGCAGCCAGTCCACACTGTCCAGCGTGTCCTTTGTAAGCCACCGGGCCGCCTCATGCTCCTTCAGCACCAGCTTCCCGGATTTTACCGTACACCAGAAGCAGTCCATGGAAAGATGGAAATTGGGATAATCATACTCGATTCTGTCAATCCACTCTCCAACCTCAATCTCCGCGCCAAGCTCTTCCATGATCTCACGCTTCAGCGCCTGCTGCGGCGTCTCCCCCGGCTCCACCTTGCCGCCGGGGAACTCCCAGCCACCCTTGAAATCGCCATAGCCCCGCTGGGTGGCAAAAATCTCGTTGGAATGAGTGATCACTGCTGCTGTTACTTTTACTGTTTTCATATTATCCATCAAATTTTATTACTTTCATAATATAATTCTTCTTTATCTAAAATCTATAATCATCCTATTGACTCGTTACAAAACCACAACAATCCTGAATCTCTAGTCAGATAAAAATATATCCTTATATTTCTGCCGTTTTTCCTAACTCATCCACAATAACCGTTCCTTTAATCCATACATACTGTGGTAACATACGAATACCATTAACACACTCAGTCTTATTTTCCTGAGAAGAATTGCGCCCTGACCCTCGCACAAACACAGAATTTTCACTACTTTTAAGAAAATTTGGCACCGAGCTTCCTTCCCCAGAGTTCAATATTCTGGGTGAGCCATCTCGATTATACTGAGGAACATCTACCAGCGTTTTATTTAATACTTTATCACGCAAATCATCCCACAAATATCGAACAGGTCCATTAATAAATTCTCTGCTAAAATATATTCTCTTAAAGCCGCAAAATATATTTTCTGAAAGCTGTCCCCCTTTACCTTTAGTCTCCAAAGGTTCCTTATACAAAATACACAAAAGCACACACTCTGAAAAATATGTATATAATTCAGAATCTTCAAATTGAAACGGCCTTTCTCCATCTTCATCCTCTATTGTAGCACGAGAAATTTCATTAAAATCTATACGAAATAACTTCATGTCCTCTGTCCGACCGCCCATTGCGGAAAAAGTGACTGTCTTTGCTACAATTCCCAGTTTTTCAAATATTTCAATCTGATTCAGTTTCTTTGATTTTCCACCGAACATCGCAACTGTTATCTGTTCTGCAAGTCCTTTCTTTTCTCTTCCTGAAATAGCTTTTACAGAAATATCAAATTTGTTTGCAAGTTCATTCATTGATTTACCAGCATACAATGTTTTCAATTCTTTACATTTTGCATCGATATCTAAAACACTAGTATACTTTCCCGGTAATTGTTCTAATGCATATCCAAAATGTTTTCCTATAATCGACGAGACTACAGATTTTTTTAGCCGAAACCTTGGTGGAAATACGGGGGCTAAATCAATAAAGCTAAGTTCATTCCGAAGTTGTCGATGTTGATTGACATATTCGTTCTTTATAGCCTCTTTCCACTCTTTATTTTTCTCTCCTGGATGCTGCAATACAATTTGATTTATCAATGTATAAACTTTTTTCCAATCCTTCTCCAGAGTCTTTTTCTCATCATCCGTAAACTCGTGAAATTCATATCCCTTAACAGGAAACTGCCGGTATTCGTAAGGCGTTACTCTGCCGTCCCTAATAAAAAAATAATGATAGTATATAAGCAGCATATGCTCAAGTTTATTCCAAAAATGCGATGTGGAAAATTCTTGTTCTGAAATATCGTATATGCCAACAGCCGTTATTGTCATCGGTTCCTTCGCAACATAATGCTTTTTGGGGCTATTCTCAATAACCATGCCTGTAGACTTTAATTCGGTCTTTATTTTTTTTCCATCATCTATTATCAATAAATCGGCCTCTTGCCTTATGTCAGAATCATACTTCAATATACAGCGTTCAATAACAGTACCAATAATACCTCTTTGGCTTTTAAGATTCCTGACACTTTCAAATATTCCCTTATCGTCAATTTCTTCCAGAGTTTTTCCAATCACCCTATCCAAGCGGTTACTAAGTTCTGTCTTCTCATAAACGTGGTCTGTCACGGTTCCTTCCCCTTTGCACAGCGATTCCTCATTATTCACTATCTCATCCAGCACTTTCCCCATTCGCGTAATCATCGGTACTACCAACGCATTGCCCATGCAGAAATATCTGAACCTTTCCGGCATTCCTGTATTGGTCCACTCATCATCAAACCCCTGCAAGCGCTCCGCTTCAACCGGTGTCAATAATCGCAATCTTCCTGTCCCCGGATCAGCTACAACATGCGTACTTCTATTCAGAGTGCTTTCACTGGTCAACATAGTACGACTCGGTTTATCCCATGAATCCGGAAAAGCAATCGGACCTTCCGAAAAAACATATTCATGTCCATTTGCAGACTTCCGCGGTATTTTCTTTGCTCCCTTCATATAAACCCATTTATCTAGCTTGTCTGATGGAATATAATATTTTTCCTCTACATTTTTTTGAAGGATGCTTCCTAAAAGCGTCGGTACCTCTGAATTTTCCACAATATCCGTTGTGTAGACGATTCCCCTTCTTACATACCCGCTATTTGAAAATTCAAACTTGAATGCATCAGAAATCGCAACAATATC
The DNA here is from genome assembly GCA_947626365.1 of uncultured Lachnospiraceae bacterium. Lineage (GTDB taxonomy): Bacteria > Bacillota > Clostridia > Lachnospirales > Lachnospiraceae > UBA3402. Next base: position 2,848 of record CANQRW010000039.1, on the reverse strand, counting down.
TTCCCCTATCTCTGTTTGATATAATTTCTCAGCAGGCTCTATCGGGAAACTCTTCGCAAAGAATCCATTTGTATTGATGACTTCTAAGGCAGAATACGTCGCCTCGGTTTTCGCATATTCTGTATCTCTGCGATACGCAAATATAAACGTACGTCTCCTTCGTTGCGCTGCACCATACACTGCAGCATTCACCACTCTCCATTCCACATCATATCCGAGTTCACTAAGACATGCTAAAATAATCCCAAAATCCCTTCCACGCTGTCTAGCCGGAGATTTCAGCAGACGATCCACATTCTCAAAAAGACAAAATGGAGGGTTCTTAGCAATTATTGTATCTCGAATCTGCCACCAAAGGACTCCTTTCTTTCCCTGTATACCTTCAGATGTCGTTAGACTGTGCGCTACCGAATAATCCTGACATGGAAAACCTCCCACCAAAAGATTATGATCTGGTATCATACTTTTGTCCACTTTCCCAATATCAAGACCAGTAGTATAATTTCCTGCCAAATCAGGCAAATCTCCAAAGTGTTTCACATAGCAATCATGGGCCCACTGCTGCTGCTTCCCGGGTTCCCATTGACTAAACCAGGTTGTCTTCCAGCCTGAATTCAATCGTTCCAATCCCAATCGGAAACCACCTACTCCCGCAAACAGTTCACACATCGTTTTGTCCATATGTCTGCCATCCTTATCTTAATTTACTTTTCAGAATCGAACGATCGTTCTGTTTATAATCATACTTTATAATTATGTTTTTGTAAAGAAGAATCTTAAGTATTACTTCAAAAAACGCTTATCCAATTGGGACAAAATATAGGAATTATTCAGCCAAAAACATTGTTTTGGATATACTCTGCCATCCGGAAGTTCATCGACATCTCTGTTATCTCGCCCATGAGGTCGTACATGGCTAACCGGATTTTCAGATGCCTTAGGAAAATTGCTGGTATAAGCTCCATTAATCTTTTTTATCTTCAAACCGTCTGACAATACCTGCTTTGTCTTTTTCCAAACAGTATGCACCTGATTTTCTAAATCATCATATGGCATATTCCAAAATTGGCAGCCTTTCAAATGTAATTTCCCTTCTAAATCATACTTGTATACCACAAACAAAAATCTCGTCTCTCTTAGATAAGTTCCGAAAGCAGAATCTTCCCATGTCTCCTCGATTAATTCTTTAAACTTAAATGCAGGGAAGGACATATTCTCTTTAATTTTATTATTCTGTCCTATGCGAATAATTTTTACCGCAATATTTGCCTTTACAAATTCTTCTGCATGATTCCCCTTAATACCTAAAATACGATATGCCAACATGGCCTCCAGATTTTTGGGTCTTTTAGTTATATCAACATTAAATTTGTTGCACAAATCTTCTACTGTGCAATCCTTATAATCGTCAATCCGACCGGATATATAATCCTCAAACGAATCTACAACACCATCTTTGATAATTGGCTCGTACGTTGCTTTTCCTGGAACAATATATGTATTCAATACATATGTCATATATGAACTTTTAAAGGCAAACGCTCGCGGTTTGGCTAGTTCAGCGCTAAAGGGTTGCCTCCTCCTGTTTGCTGATGTAGCCGCTTTGGGCGCTGCTCCTAAATATAATGTATCACTTTCCGATAACTCATGAGCCTTGCCCTCCCTTATCTTTTCAACTATCACATCAAAATCATGGCGAATTATCCGCTTGTCCTGCTCTGGCGGAGAAAATAGCTTAACATAGTCAATCCGATAGTCTAATCGATTTTCTATCTCTTTTTTATATAGATAGTATACCAGTAAAATCAGCCTAGCTTTTGCCCATAAATGACTTTCTTCAAAAGTTTCATATACGACTGTCAGATAGTCTATCATTGTTATGATAAGACGTTCCTTAGCCACAAATGTGCCATTTTTGTTTTTCTTATATGGTGTTACTTTCAACTCCACCCCAGCTTCTGGAAAATCCGGTCTGGAATCTCCATTCGTCTTATAATGAAAAAATCTTTCCTCAATAATCTCACCAAGACCACCTTTTCTCTTTTTATCTTCATGTTCTTCCCCATAATTACTGGCACTCTCTGCAATTATACTAACCTCCGAACCATCATCCTCTTCACAAACTTGGCGAAAAGTTTTTCCAATCAATCTCTGCCCATATTTTTCAATAGATACCGGACTTTTCTCGTCATATCTCTTCGCTATCGCGTATATACTCATCATCGTACCCCATCTTTATTTCAAAAATCGTCTCTTCTATCACTTTAATACATTCATCCGTATTTTTCAAAATATTTTTGCCCCAAAAATGAATCACCGTCCAACCCTCAAATAACAACTCTTTATCTTTCTCTTTATCACGTTCCATATTTCTTTGAATTTTATTCACCCAATAATCCGGATTCTTCCCCTGTTCCAACTTTGGCTTAAGAACCTTCCAATCTTTTCCATGAAAAAACTCACTGTCACAGAATATCGCCAATCTATATTTAGGTATAACAATATCAGGTCTCCCTGGCAACGCTTTATAATTTTTTCGGTATCTATAACCTTTGGCCCATAATGCTTTCCTAAGAGCGACTTCGATACTTGTATCTTTTGCCCGTATTCTACTCATGTTTTTATGGCTTTTTTCGGAAGTGATTCCGTGAAAGCGAGGTTCTTTATTTCCCATACAATTCACACTAACCAACATTTTGCCGCTGCACGGCAACACAAATCCGGATGAAGAGACTGTATTGCCTTGCTTTCGGCCTCCTTTCCTTTTATACTTATATCAGCAGGTACACTACAGAGCACGGGAGGGAAAGTAGAATCGCTGCCCTCCATTCCTTTCGGCTTCAAGTCC
>CANQRW010000038.1 GCA_947626365.1 uncultured Lachnospiraceae bacterium | reverse complement strand
GAGTCGCTTTGGGGTTCGTCGGCAACTACGCCCCTCGTGGACTTTCACCACAGACTGACGGCATGCCCGCCATACTATAAAAGAACCAGCTCGCGGAGCCGGTTCTTAAAGTTCTGTCAGCATAATCCTTTAAGAGTAGCTCCCCATCCCTTTCGGATGACAGTCATATGATTATTCACCATATGCCCAGACCTGTACCTGCAGTGAGGTACGGCCTTCGGCGCTCTCCCTTTCCGGAACCTTCATCTGCACCTGCTGCATCCGATTCCGTACTGATAATCCGCGCAACCTCTACTTCTTATTTCGTTATGCCTATACTACCATCATTCCATATCTTTGTCAATGACTAAATCTATCGGCCTATCCGTCACTCCGGATACTCACTAAGGACACTCACTCCAGGCACTCCAGCTTGCTGACCGACACCTCATAGGCCACCCGCTTCTCACACTGGGAATCGCTGATCTTCTTCGTATACTCCCGGCTCTGGACCCGGCCCCAGATACAGACTCTGGCTCCCACCTCAAAACCGGCCGCGTACCTGGCGTTGCGGCCCCATGCGATGCAGGGTATGTAATCGGATTTGCCGTAAGGCCGGTTCACCGCCAGAAGAATATCCGCAATCTCCCGTCCCAGCGGAGTCTTCCGATAAATCGGCACCTTGCATATGTATCCGTCCAGGAAAATCTGGTTGGTCTTGGTGTAGTCCGTAAATTCTTCCATAAAATTGATCTCCCGGACAAACACCGAAAGCACCAGCCGGTTCTTGGTCCCCTCGTGGCGGTTATAGGAACGGAACTGGCCGATGGCCTCCACGGTACAGCCCATGTAGTCCTCCGACACATTCAAAAGCCGCTCCGATATCATCAGCGGAATAATATCCGCCTGGTCGCTCAGACGGTTTACCTCCAGGTCAATCAGATAAAATCCCTCGCCGAACACCTCATGACTAAAGGTAAATCCTGATACAATCTTACCGATAACACTGACCCTGTTGTTTTCAATCGCTTTTTCCGACATTGTATTTCTCCTCTTCCATCTTAGATTTTATAGCTTTGGCAGCTATCATAATTCTATGACGGAAGAGACGGAATCATGCCGAAAATCGGTCGGGCTGTTTCGACAGGCTTCGCCGTTCAAAGATCATGTCTCCCGGAATCCCAGAAGCGAATCAATGCTGTAGCTCAGTTCTCCCACGGTGTCTTCCCGCTCCTTCCAGACCCGCTGCAGCCGCCCAAAGGCTTTCACGCCGTTCTCCCGGCCGGTACCGCACAGGATCACCAGATACTGGCAGCGGCTGTACTTGGTAAAAATATCTCCCTTTCGGAAGACGCGGCTGATGGTCTCCCTGAGGATCTCCATCTGCTGCTTCTCCAGCTGGTCCTTCTCCGCGCCGGGCTTGCTTCCCCGCATGGACCATGTACACAGCAGAAGAAAGATCGACTGGCCGGTACGCTCCGCGATCCGGGACAATATCTGACAGGAGTCCAGAAAATCCGGATAATAGCAGTAGTAAGCGCCGCCGGAATCTTTCCCTCGGAGCATATCCGCAATATCAGACAGCCTTCTTGCCGGCTGCATGGAATTCTTCTCTATGACGTCCAGCCTTTTCCTGTATTCCTGGCCTGGCATGATTCCCAGTTCCTCGTCGTAAAGCCGTTCCGTATTCTGATACACCGCGTATGCATCGTCGTAATCCTTCAGCTCGATCAGGCAATCCATCTCTGACAGCTGCCAGGATTCGAAGGGAAACAGAAGAGCTGCGTTATGGTAAACCTCTCTGGCCCGGTACAGGTTGCCGCTTTTCACATAATCGCCTCCCAGAGCGCTGACCGCCTGAAAATACAGCCGCTTCAGTTCCTGGGCCCTGTGGATCACCCATAGCTCCGTACCGTATTCCTCCAAAAAGTCGCCTGTATAGATCTCCAGCGCTTCTTCCAGCAATGTCTGCCGGCCGGAATCTTCCATCGTCAGAGCTTTCTCCGCCTTCTGCTGAAACACAAGGGCATCGACCGTCACCGGAAAATCTGTCTCCAGCCGGCAGAAGCCGCCTTCCATAACTACATTGGCGCCGTCCATCCCCCACTGAACCAGCTGCTTCTTCAAACGATAAAGCAGATTATTCAGATTACGGTTTGGGTCGGCGCCCTGGCTCTGCCCGTAGATATTGGAAAGCAGTTCCTTCTTGGGCAGTTCTTTCTCCGCATTCATAAGCAGCATTGCAAACAGCTGGAGCACCTTGGTTCCGCTCCCGCGCATAATATTCACAGGCTGCCCGTCAAATTCCATGGAGAACGCGGAAAACATACGCACCTGCAGGCCCGTATGTTCTGTCTTCATCGTTTTATCCGTATATTCTGCTGCTTCATCCCCTCTGTATACCATGGCGGCTTTCCTCGCTTTGGTTATAATAACACCTTATCCATTTTATGATAACACAATACAAATTAAATTTCTATCCTCTTTTTGAAAAACAGTCTCGTTTTTAGTCCTTCATCTTCAAAACTTTAATCCTGTGGGCCGGCAAATCCAAAAGCGCTTCTACGGCAGCTGCTATTTCCGCCTGAACCTGCGGGCTGCCCCCTCCTGACGCGCTGACGATCACGCCGCTGATCTCCGGCCGTATCTCTTTCTCCAAAAGGGGGCCGGACTGTTCCGTGATCACGGTCTCATGAGACGACTCCTGGCTCTCCACGCTGCGGCTGCCTCCCTGGGAATCTGTCTCCTGAGTCCTCGAAAAAGAAGAGTTTTGGTCCGTATGCCACACCTTCGCCTCGGAAGACTTCAGAACTACCATAACCTTAACCTTCCCCACGCCTTCCGTCTGTTCCAGAATATCCTCCAGCCGCTTTTCTATCTGCTGCTCATACGCGGGAACCGGCGTTTCCTCCGCCTGGATCGTCTGTTCTTCGGCCTGGATCGTCCGTCCTTCGGCCTGAATCGTCTGTCCTTCGGCCTGTCCGCTGCTGCGGATCAGCCGGCTTTCTTCCTTTTTTCCGGCCGGAAACGCCAGGACCAGAAGAATCAGGCCGGCCGCCAGCAGAAGCAGCCAGCATTCCTTACTGTTTTTCCAGTTTCTCCAGTCGAATTTCCAGTTCTTCGGATTCCAGTCCATAATAAATCTCCACCTTTCTTCGAAGCCGCTCTGTCTGCGGGCCAAGAGGAATCTCAGCCGCTTCCGCCGCATCATACATTTCCACGCCGCTTCCATCGCTTCCGTCGGCCGGGTCTCCGCCTGTACCGGCCTCTGCTCCGCCGGCGCCGCCTGCTTTCACCGGCCGGATCTCCACCTGCACCGTCTGAATCTTTCCGACAGGCGCGGCGGCCGTCTTTTCTGCTTCCTGTCCGGCCTCTTCTCCTGCAGCAGTCTCTCCGCCCCCCGTGCCCCGGTCCCCGGAGCTGTCCTCTCTTATAACCAAAAGGATGTGCCTAATCTGCCCGTAGTTTTCTTTCTCCCGGTCCCGCTCGACGGCTGCTTTCACTTCTGACAGTTCCAGCCCCTCCTCCGCCGCCATAACCGCTATGTTCCTCTCCGCCTCCAGCTCATAGCTGTCGGCAATCCTGTCCAGCCTCTGACGTTCAATTCCCAGAATCTCCCGGTTCAGCTCATCCGTCTCCATCTGAAAACTGAAATGATCGAAATATCCCGCCAGCCTGTCTTCAAGCTGAAACATTGCCAATAGCGGCCTGACAGTCAGAAGGATCATTACCATCCCTGTAAAAAAGCGAATATATTTTCCGTATTTTCCTGAGGGCAGAAGAATCTCCGTCAAACTCACCAGAAGCAGAAAAAACAAAATATTTCTTACCCATTGATAGACCTGTCCCATAATCCGCTCCGCCAAAATCACGCATAGTAGACCGCGTTGGCTCCGGCGCACACCACAGCCACCGTCAGGATCAGAAGAAACGCCGCTGTCATCACGATTTTCAGCAGCAGCCTGTGCCCCTCAGCTGCGGCTGACACACAGGCCAGGATCCGTTTGTCGCAGACCGGCTCCATAAGGGCGGCGGCGCACTGGTACAAAAGCATCAGCGCCAGAAGCTTTAACGCCGGAGCGGCCAGAAGCGCCAGAAGGATCAGCACCGCCGCCATTCCCATGGTGTTTCGGATCAGTACGCCGGAACCCAGGATCATCTGCGTCACCGCCGACATTCCCTGCCCGATTCCCGGAATCATACCTGCCAGCTTCTGCAGGGAACCGTTTTTCAGAGAATCCACATAGGGGAGCACCAGCGTCTGCAGAAGCTGGATTCCCGCCACCACCCCCAACAGGGTCCTGAGCCCCCAGACTATAACCTGTTTCAGTATCTCTGTCAGTTTGGAAAAAAGGTTATCTTTCATCATGTTGCCTGCCATGGTCAGAACCAGATATACACGCACCAGAGGGAGCAAAACCGTATGCAGGAGCCATTGGCCTGCCGCCATCACCGCCACCGTTGTCTCGTACATCGCTATTGCAGACACCGTTGCCCCGGAAAAGGCCACTGCCAGAAAATACGCCGGCATGAGAACCTTCATAAACCCCAGGATTGCCGCCACTGTATCAGCCGCCGCCGACATGCTGACGGCTAACCCGGCCGTCAGAAGCGCGAACAGCAGAAGATAGGTTACAAAGAATCCGGTCTCGGAGATCTGGCTGCTCCGGAAAACACTCGAAAAATTTCCAAATACCGCCGCCAGAATCCCCAGAAGAAGAATCTGCCCCACGATCCGTCCTCCGGCCGCTATTTCACCGAAAAAGGAATCCCAGGCTGCCTTCATCATCGTTTCCGCCAATTCCCTCCCGCGGCCCTCCATAAGCATTTCCATGGTCTCGCGAAGGCCCGGAACCTCCGTCTCTGCTCCCTGCTGCCGTATATATCTCTCAATCTCCTCCAGATTCAGCTGGTCCAGGATGCGGGACTGCTCGTCCCGCTGCTCTGTCTCCGTCTGCCCTGCCGCCCGCGGATTCTCCGTCTGCCCTGCGGCCTGCGGATTCTCCCACTGCCGCTCCCTGTCAGCCGCATAACCGGCCATATTCAGAAAACCCAGACTCATGACCGCCGCCAGCCAAAAGATGACCGCTGCCAGCCAAGGGATTGTCCCTGCCTTCCGCAGCGCTCTCTCCGCCAGTCTTCCGCGCAGCCATCCGGCAAAATCTTTCCCGTTCTCCCGGTCTCTCATGACAAAAATCCCTGCACTGTCTCCATCAGGGCCAGAAGAATCGGCATACTGACTGCCAGAATGGACAGCTTTCCAAACACTTCGATTTGGTTTCCCAGGGCCCCATATCCCGCATCCTTGCAGATACCTGACGAAAATTCCGCTATGTAAGCGATTCCCACCATCCGCATAAGGGTGTCCAGGTAAACGCTGTTGAGCTGTATGTATGCCCGGATCTGCTGAAAGGTTTTTATCGCCGTCTCCAGCTTGGATACCCCGCAGAAACAGATTGCCATCCCTGCCGCCGTCACAAGATAGATTCCGTATTCTCCTTTTGACGTCTTGAACTGGGCCGCCAGAAGCACCGCCGTAATTCCAATCACCGCCGCCGTTATTACCGTCATATCTCCACCTACAGCGCAAACAGATTTTTGATCGTGTCAAACAATTCATAGATATAAGGCACCATCCAGAAAAGTACCAGGATCAGCCCTGCCAGGCTGGTCAGAAACGCCTGTTCTTCCCGGCCGCTGTGCTTAAGCACCTGGCAGATGACCGACACCAGGATTCCAACTGCCGCGATTCGAAATATCAGATCAACTCCCATGTTCCCTCCTCCGCGCTGCCGGCTCGCGTTTCCGGCTCACATCGCCGGCCCACGATTCCTGTTCCCATCGCCGGCTCACATCGCCGGCCCACGATTCCTGTTCCCATCGCCGGATCGCGTTTCCGGCTCACATCGCCGGCCCACGATTCCTGTTCCCATCGCCGGATCGCGTTTCCGGCTTACATCGCCGGATTGCCATCGCCGGATTGCGCCGGCGGCTTAGCACAAGATCACCGCCAGAAACAATCCGCTCATAATTCCCAGGCTGGCGCACATCCGGATCCGCTCCCTCTCATGCTCCCGGTAAAATCCGATGGACATGTCGAGCTGCTCCAGATAGAGGGCGATGGTCCGATCCTGCATGTCCAGATCCAGATATCCCAGATGTTCTCCCAGCTCCCGCAGCTCCTGGTATTCCCTCCGGGAAAGAAGAAGCTTTTTTCCCTGCCTGTCCAGTTCCTCTCCCCAGATGGTATAGAAGCTGTCTCCTTCCTGGTTACGGACTCTCTCTGCCATTTTGCCAAACCACGCGGCGCCGGGACCGGAAGATTTGTCCCCCACCCTTCTCAGCGCTTCTCCCAGAGGCGCGTGGGCATAGAGGATTTCTCCCCGCAGAAGATAGATCATTTTTCTCAGCTGTTCAAGCATTTTTCTGTGGTCGCTCCACTGCCGGGCCTTCATGATTCCCAGGCCGCCGCAGGCGGCCGTCACGCAGACGCAACCTATCAGCCTCAGCCACATAGCAGACTCCTTTCTCCCGATCCGGCTTCAGCGGTATGATCGTCCCCGCAGAAGAAACTGCTGTCCTTTCGATTCTGCGCCCTGTCTGACGCCGTCTTCCCCGTCATCGCTTCTCCATACAGGAGCCTGCCATTTTCATCCAGAATCTCTTCCACCGTCCCCGCAGATTTCCTGCCGCTCAGCACGATATACCTCTGAAATACCCTTTCTCTCACAAGTTCCCTCAGCACCGGCTTTTCCGCCGCATCCTCCAGGGAACTTCCATGGACAGTGGCTACCAGGCGGCAGCCGCAGTTCATCACATATCTGACAGCCTCCAGATCGTCCAGTCCTCCGATCTCATCTACAGCAATCACATCCGGGGACATGGATCGGACCAGCATCATCATCCCTAGGGCCTTGGGGCAGCAGTCCAGCACATCGGTCCGGATTCCCAGATCGTTCTGGGGGACGCCTCCGCAGCAGGCCGCCAGCTCGGAGCGCTCGTCCACCACTCCCACCGTGAAGCCTCTTCCCGCCGTTTCGTTCCGGGACTTTCCTCCCGTCCTGTCTCCCGGTTTCTTCCCTGCCGCCAAAATGCCATCAGACAGCTGCCGGATCACATCCCTGAGAAGCGTCGTCTTGCCGCACCGGGGCGGCGAGATGATCAGCGTATGAAACACTTGTCCATCTTCCTGAAGATAGGGCATTACCGGATCGGCACACCCCTTTATCTGATGGGCCAGCCGGATATTCAGAAATGAAATGTACCTGATGGTCCGGATTCCCTTCTCATCCGAGACCGCCTTTCCGGCCAAACCCACGCGATGGCCGCCCGGCATAGTGAGAAATCCCTGTCGTATCTCCTCCTCGAACGCGTACAGGGAATAATTTCCCATACACTCCACAGTCCTTACCATCTCCTCCCGGGAAACCACATGGGCCCGTTCCGGCCATGCCGTCAGCCTCCCGTTCTCTTCGAGAAACCACTCCCTGCCGCCGCTTACGATCATCAGCGGCCTGCCGGTCCTGAGACGGATTTCCTGAAGCCGCCCAAAGTCCGTTCCCGCGCTGCCCAGAATCTCCCGCAGCCCCCTGGGAAATATTCTCAAAATCTCCTCTTTCCTGTCCCCATTCCTTCTGCCGCAGTCCGCCGCAGTGTACAGTTCCGAATCTGCCATGTCCATCCCTCCTTGTTTTCACAATATATGTCCCCTTGGAGGAAAAACATTCCAAAAAAAATACAAACAAAGCGGCACTGGTGCTCTGTTTGCATACTGACGTAACGAAAATCCCGGAGACATCTCTGTCCAAACAGAAACATCTCCGGGATTTCGATTGGTTCAAAATCCGGTCAGTCAAAATCAAATTTGGCGAACCGCTTCATCATCGCCTTGTATTTGGTGCGCACCATCTCATTGCCGGCAAGGACCTCCTCCTCCGTTCCCGTGAACTGGCAGCGCAGGCAATAATATTCGCCCTTCTCCTTATCATAGAACATATCAATGTCCAGATCCCTCATAAAACAGGACGGGCACCGGTAATTCAGTTTGCCTTTTCCAGCTTGAGCCATGTGGCGTACACCTCCTTATCCGTAATCTTTTTCCTGTAACCTAATGTAAACATGGGTGAAAATGCGTAGCCTTCCCGGATGTAACCCTTACCGCCGCCGGTCTGCGTCATGGAAACCTTCGTCTCAATCTGGGGCACCACCGCCGACACGGAATCAGCGCCGTCCATGCTTTCCTCCCGGCACTTATACTCATAGACAATGGTCTTCTTTTCCCCGGCCGTTCCGCCCTGCGCGCCCGAGCCCTCGCAGGCAAGCACAATGCCGGTCATGTCCTCCGGATACTCTGTCGTTCCATAGCAGGCTACCATGTATTCGTTCAGCTCCACCTCCGCCGCCGGGTCGCTCATCTGAAGGATGGTCCTCTCGATCTTCACAGCGCCGCTGCCTTCCTCAAAATATTCCTTCGTCTGCAGCTTCACCGTCAGGTCGGCAAACTCGATCTCCACCGGATCTAACGTCAGGATCCTGGTCTTTCCCTCCTGGGAGAAATGTGCCTTGGTCCGGCACAGGCACAGATCCACTTCCTCCCCGTTGTGGCTCAGCTTGGCGCTGCGGATGGTTCCCTCGCCTGCATAATGGGTGAAATAGCCGGCCCGGTACTTTTCCTGGATCAGGAACGGGTAGGACGCGTCCTGCACATGTTTTGTGCCGATGCCCACCTCCCAGCGGAGCTTGGCGGCGTAAGGCCGCAGATCCACGATGGCTCCGCCCTGATCCATGTTGACGCCCACGCGCATGTATGGGTCCGTATACCAGAACAGCTGCTTATCCGACCCGTACAGGATATCCCTCCACAGGGCGCATTCCGGCTCCGTGTAGGTCTTCTTCTTCCGGTAGTAATCGGCAAACTCCGACATAGTCATGTCAATGAGCTTTCCTTCCCGTTTCAGCTTTCCATAATACTTGCAGCCGTCGGAATAGGATTTTTCCAAAAGCTCATAGGGAGCTTCCCAGCGCCCCATCTTGTTCATCCAGCCGGGCCCTACGAACATCATATTGTAAGCGTAACCATTGTTGTATTTCTCCAGGGCCCGGTACTGGTCGATCAGGTTATACAGGTAGGGATACTCCCAGGTCTTGGAATCGTAAATCATGCCCCTCAGCACGTTCTGGGGATGGGTTCCGAAGTTGGAGCCGTTGCCGTCATAACAGGCCAGCAAGTCCCTGGAAAGATGGGGAATGGCCACGATACCGCTGTCCTCGCTTTCATTCGCCGCAGGCGCATGGGTGTTCTGCTTGGACGGAATCCAGGGAGCCCAGGGGCCGCCGTCAAAAAGGGTATACCAGGAGTTATTGCATGTATGGTACGCCTTGGGCCCTTCCTCCCAGCAGGTGGCCACCGCGCATTTCACCGACGGATACGCCGCCTTGATGTAATTGGTCAGATCCGCATCCAGATAGTAGGAACCGGTAGATTCCGGATAGAATCCGAAAATATCATGGAATTTACCAAACACATCATCCACGATCCGTTTCTTGTCCTCCATGGAGAACATCCAGATACAGAAGTCTTTCGTCTTGTATTTCTCCCGGAACTGCTCGCAGGGCAGTCCCAGCAGGGACAGGGCAATCTCATCCCCGTAGCTGGCATGATGATCCCTGGCCAGCTGCACCGCCTCCTCGTTAAACAGGGAAGCATATGTCATCTGAATGGTTGTTTTCAGCCCGTTCTCATGGGCCAGGCGCTGCTGAGTCTTAAAGATGTCCAGGGACTCGGTCAGCAGCTTTTTGTTGCCGATATCCTCTTCCTTGCCGTGGCCGGTCACAGTGGCGGAATACTCCGGCACCATCTCCGGCCGATGAATAATATTGAGAATAAATTCGCTCATGATCTCCCTCCTTACATAGCAACAGAAGATACGCCTGCGGCGCGGCGGTTTCTCTCGCATACTGGCGGCTTCTCTCGCATACTGGCGCTTCTCTCGCATACTGACATGATAAATGCGTCCGGCCGGCTGCCGGTCGCAGCCCTCTGCCGGACGCATAAGTTTGAACCGATTCAGGCTTTACTTCACCGCGCCGGTGATACCTTCCGCGAACTGCTTCTGCAGTACGAAGAATACAACCATGGTCGGGATGGAGCAGAACAATACGCCGCACATCAGCATACCGTAGTCTGTCACGTAACCGGTGATCAGGTTGGCGATCAGCATAGGCATGGTCAGAGACTTGTTATCGGTCATGATTACCTTCGGCCACAGATAAGCGTTCCAGGCGTTCATGAAAGTGATAACGGCTGCCGCCGCGTAAGTGGAACGCATGGTGGGGAAGAACATCTGGAAGAAGATCTGCACCTCGTTCAGGCCGTCGATACGGGCCGCCTCAATGATGTCGATGGGGAACGCTCTGGCGTTCTGACGGAACATCATGATCATGAACGGCGTGGACACCATGGGCAGGATGAAACCTACGGAGGTGTTCAGAAGCTTTGCCTTGGATACCATCTGGAACAACGGAATCATGGTGGCAACCTGAGGAACCATCATTGCAAGAAGCAGGATGGAGAACAGTTTGTCTTTCCACTTGTCATGGTAGATCTCAAAGCCGTAGCCTGCAATGGAGCAGACCAGCAGGCAGACCACCGTGGTCAGGATGGCGTAGAAGAAGGAGTTGCCCATGGCCTTCCACAAAGGCTGCTGGGAAATCAGGTTCTTAAAGTTCTGCATAAAGTATCCGCCGGGAATGATCTTTCCGCGGGAAACATCCGTGGAGGTGTTGGTGGCCGCCGAGATCATCCAGTACAGCGGGAACACGGAGATGATGGATACAATCACCAGGAAAATGTAGGTCGGGATCAGCCTGCGCTGAATCATGGATACGTTTTTCTTCTCAGTCACGTGTATCACCTACTTTCAAGTTGATAAATGCCAGGATGGCAACCATGATAAATACGATAAAGGACATGGCTGACGCATAACCGAAGTTTGGCACGTTGACGAAACAGGTATTGTAAATATAATGAGACATGGTGATGGAGGCGTTGGCCGGGCCGCCCTTGGTCAGGTTGACAGACTCGTCGAACAGCTGCAGGGTACCGTTGATCGACATGATAAATGTCATGATAATGGTGGGCCGCAGCAGGGGAACGGTGATTCCCCAGAATGTCTTCCAGCCGTTGGCGCCGTCGATCTTAGCTGCCTCATATACGGAATACTCGATATTCTGAAGACCGGACAGGTAGAATACCATGTTGTAACCGGTCCATCTCCAAATCAGGGCGATGATGATTACGATTCTGGCGCTGAGCGCATTCCCCAGGAAGTTGTAGGCCTGAGGCAGAATATGTAAATTCACCAGGATGCTGTTCACCAGACCGTCCTGCGCGAACAGGGAACGGAAGATGATAGCGTAGGAAACCAGGGACGTAGCGCAGGGAAGGAACACGCAGGTACGGAACAATCCCTTAAAGCGCAGGTGCTGGTTGTTCAGAAGCTGGGCCAGCAAAATAGCCAGAACCAGCATGATGGGCACCTGAATAATCAGGTAGAAAAAAGTGTTTCCGATAGACTGGATAAACACCTTGTCGGCAAGAATCCTCTGATAATTGCTGAAGCCGGTAAATTTCATATTAGCGCCTGTACCGGTCTGCAGGGAGAGGATAAACGCGCGGATCATCGGATAGAAACTCATAACGGCGATCATGATGGACGCCGGCGCCAGGAAGAACCATCCTGACATACGCTGCTTTTCAATCAGCGTCATACCTTTTTTCTTGGTATTCACAAGCAAAAGCCCCCTTCCAACTACTTTCTTATGATAACCGGGGAACCGCCAGGCAGCTCCCCGGTTATTTCGCACCTACTTCTTAAATGTCACGCAAAACGAAACGCCGTTATTTGTGCGATTACTGTCCCATATTGAATGCCAGGGTGTCCTGAGCCTCCTGAAGGGCGGTCGCCGGATCCGCGCCGTCAACGATCTGCTGTACGGCAGTGTTCAGAGCGGTTCTGGATTCATAGTGGTACGGAGTCCTGTTGTAAGCCGGAATATGGCCGGAATACTCAACGATGGTAGCGAAGATGGGCTGTCCGTTGAAGTACTCGCTGGGCGCGTTGTAAGCTTCCGTCTCAGCAGCCGGCAGATAGCAGGCGATAGCGCCGGTGGTAGGCAGGATTGCGTCATAGAAATCGGTATTGTTGCCGAAGGTGTTCAGCAGGAAGTCCTTAGCCAGGGCTACGTCCTTGCAGTTGCTGGTGATATACCAGGAAGAACCGCCGTTGTTGGCATAGTTGGTAGCGGTAGCAACGCCGTCAACCCTGGGCATGGTGGTAATCTCCCACTTGCCTGCCTGGTCCTCGGTGGACATCAGGGTACCGGTGATCCAGTTACCGTTTACGATACCTGCGGTCTGGCCGGTGGTAATACTCTTGATATAATCGTCCCAGCTGTTTACCAGCAGGACTACGTTGTTCTTAATCATCTGTACGTAGATGTCTACGCAGGCCTTAACTGCCTCGTTGTCAACGATGTAGGGGTTGCCGTCCGCGTCTACCACGCCTGCGCCGCAGGAGAAGATCATCATCAGCAGGGTGTCGCCGCCGCTTGCCTCAGAGGACAGAAGGTACTTGCCGGTCTTAGCATATACATCCTGGCCGATCTCCATGAAACGGGTCCAGGTAATGTCGGTCAGATCGTCGATGGTGTAACCGGCCTCTTCCAGAATGTCGGTACGGTAGCAGCCGATCACAGCGCCGTTATCGAAGGGAACGCCGAAATGCTGGTCGCCTACCATGGAATAGGACTGCTTAAGCTCCGGGAACTGGCTCCAGTCGATACCGATATCGCTCAGATCCGTGAAAGCGTCCGGATAGCTGGCCAGGAATTTCTGGTAGCTGTTGTCCTGCATCAGGACAATGTCAGCCATGGTGCTGTAGTCGCCGGAGTTCGCACATGTGGTCAGCTTCGTCTCGCAGTCCTCAGAGGGAGTCTCGATGACTTCCGCGTCAAAATCCGGGTGATCCGCCTTGTACATCTCAATAGCAGTGTTCATAGCCGCGATATTGAACGACTGATCCCAGGTCCAGATGGTCAGCTTGGTGCCGCTGCCGCCTGAACTGCCGGAATCCGCTGCCGCAGCGGCTCCGCCTGAACTGCCGGAATCTGCCGCCGCTCCGCCTGCGCTGCCGGAATCGCCGGAGCCGCCGCAGGCTGCCAGGGACAGAACCATCGCGCCTGCCAGTAACATGGAAATTACTTTCTTCTTCATAAAATATCCTCCTTTTTGTTAATGCTAACAAGTCCCTATAAATGATAAATTTGAACTTGCTTTAGTAGATTATAACAAAAGGTAATTTGCAATAGTCCTCAAATTCAATCATTTATTGTGCATTTTCGACCAAGTATATGGCTTTTGCACTATTTTGTATTTTTTTCAAAACAAATTTTTGTGGATTTTGTTAATCGGGCCGAAGGGCAGATTTTTGCTGATTTTATCAATATTTACCAGTCATTTCCGAAGGCAAAGTTTCACCCGGCACAGCCGTTTTTTATGCATAATGACCATGCCGGGCGTAACTTTCAGAATCAGGAAAGAATAATTTTTTCCGGATATTTCCGCTTCATAGCCTGAAGCATTTGATCGTTTAAGTCAAGCAGCAGCTTGATTTTCTCGCGATTCTCCAAAACGATCATGGTATAGTAAGGGATATCGTCGTCATAGGACGTGTAATCAAACTTCTTAAGCTTCTCGCTTCCGCCTTTCTTATATTTCGCCACCGCCAGATGGGTGCTGGGAGCTACCACCTCCAGATCTTTCAGATCCAGCACATGGGCGCTCCGGCGGTACCGCTTCCCCAGAATCACATCAATGGACAGAACGTTGTCGTCCAGCGTGTATTCGTAATCCCTCTGGCTTAAAATGTCAAAAGCAAAATACAGGATCAGGAGAAGGCAACCGGGCAGCATGAAGCTCTGATGGATGGTAATGCCCAGTATGACAAAAAACACTGCAAACCCCACCATGGCTTTCCTGAGAAAGCCGGTCGTCGGCTTGGGTCTGCGGGATACCTGCTGCACAATCTTGTAATCTAGCATTGTTTCGTTCCTCCCGTTTCCTTGTAATTATTCCGGTATTCCGTTGGCGTCTGCCCGCAGCATTTCTTAAAGACCTTGGAGAAATATAGATTATCCTCGTAACCTGCCGAGCGGGCCACAGCCGCCACCGTCAGATCGGTCTCCTCCAGCATCTGACAGGCCTGATTGATCCGGTACTCTTCCAGATAATCTTTGGGCGACATTCCCACGACTCTTCGGAACATTCTGTATAAATAGCTGCGGCAAACGCCGGTATGGTCAGCTATATCTTTCACCATTATGGGACTGGAAAAGTGGTCCGCAATATAACGGAGCGCCTGTTCCACATGGTTCTGTTCAATTCCTCTTCCACGGTTATCCGCCTCCCCATTCTCCATAAGCATGGCCATCATGGTATAGAGAGCTCCGGCCATGGAAACCGCATCGTAAAAATGATTTCCCTTAGCTTCATATACCTGCCATATTTTTTCCTCGATCTGGCTGCTGATATCCGCCTGCGCCAGCACCGGCGATTCCACGGAAAACGCCGTATGGCTCAAAAGATACTGGGCGTCCGCCCCCGTAAATCCCACCCAGGTATATTCCCAAGGATCCTCGTCGTCGGCCCGGTAACAGGCCTCCATATGGGGATAGATGAGAAATGTATCCCCGCTTTTCAGATGATAGGTCTTTCCCCGAAAATCAAACCGCCCCTTCCCGCTAAGCACATGGTGGATCAGATAATGGTCCCGCATACCGGGCCCCACCTGAAACCCAGGCCTGCATTTCTGGCTGCCCACATTATCCACAGACAAGGAGTTGAGAAGCTTGCCCTCGGCAATATAGGAATTCAGATACGTTTCTTTTGAACCTGGCATGGCCTCTCCTTTCTGTCGGTCCGCGCCGCCCGCAGCAAACGCCAGCTCGCTGTTTCTTTCCAGGAAGTATATCTTATTTTTCACTATTATGCAACATTTTTCCATATATTTGCAATGAATTTATATTGTTGCTGCACCGAATATTTTACATAATGAGTGTAACCACAGCATACAAGGAGGTAACTTATGTTTTCAATCGATCATATCAAAAACCCGGAATTTTTTAAGGAAAACGCTCTTCCGGCTCATTCGGATCACATCTGTTTTCCTAACGCCGCCAGTATGGCCGCAGGCGTCAATCCTTTCCGGTTCAGCTTAAACGGCATGTGGAAATTCTTCTACGCCAAGAATATATCTTCTGCACCGGAGGGCTTTGAAGCGGCGAATTATGACTGCCATGACTGGGACGATATCCGCGTTCCCGCTCATATCCAGACGGAGGGATATGATATCCCTGCCTATCTGAACGTCCAATACCCCTGGGACGGCCACGAGGACATCTGGGCAGGAGAGATTCCCACACGCTTTAATCCCACTGCCAGCTACGTAAAATATTTCACCGTGCCTGAGACTATGAAGGGACAGCCCGTATTCATTTCTTTCCAGGGAGTGGAAAGCGGCATGGCTCTCTGGCTCAACGGCCATTACGTCGGTTACAGCGAAGACAGCTTCACTCCCACAGATTTTGACCTGACTCCTTACCTGCAGCCGGGAGAGAACAAACTGGCTGTCCAGGTCTACAAATGGACCAGCAGCAGCTGGGCGGAGGATCAGGATTTCTTCCGCTTCTCCGGCATCTACCGGGACGTGTATCTGTATACCTGCCCCGCCGTTCATATTCAGGATCTGAAGGTTCAGACTCTCCTGGACGACAGTTTCACCTCCGGCGCTCTGACTGTGGACGTCTCCGGCTCCGGCAACGGCACTATCGGCGCCGTTCTGACGAAAATGGCCTCTAACCAGGATTCCTCCCTGGACTTCGGCGTAAGCTGCGGTGAAAAGGCAGAACCCTTTGCCGCAGCGGAACTTGACATGAAAGACGGCCGAGGCCACCTGTCTCTTCCCGTCTCCGGTTTCGATCTGTGGAGCGCCGAAGCGCCTCATCTGTACGATCTGGTTCTGACGGTCCGCGACGAAGCAGGCGCTGTCACAGAAGTCATTTCCCAGTGGGTAGGTTTCCGCCGATTTGAGATGAAAGACGGACTCATGTGCCTCAACGGAAAACGCATCGTATTCAAGGGCGTCAACCGCCACGAATTCAGTTCCAGGGCCGGCCGCGTTCCCCAGGAAGACGAGATTCTTCAGGATGTCATCACCATGAAGCGGAACAACATCAACGCTATCCGCACCTGTCACTATCCCGACGATTCCCGGATCTATCGGCTGTGCGACCGATATGGTCTCTATATGATTGCCGAAAACAATATGGAATCTCACGGAACCTGGGACAGGTTCATGCGAGGCATGGGTACCCTGGAACAGGTAATCCCCGGCGACAATTCCGCCTGGGAACCCATGATGCTGGACCGGGTCAATTCCTGCTATCAGAGAGATAAGAACCATCCGGCCATCCTGATCTGGTCTTGCGGTAATGAGTCTTTCGGCGGACTGGTAATCAAGCACATGGCGGACCGGTTCCGTCAGCTGGACAATACCCGCCTGGTTCACTATGAGGGCGTATCCTGTGACCGCCGCTACAATGAAACCAGCGACATGGAGAGCCAGATGTATCCTTCCGTGGACAGCATCAGGAATTTCCTGTCGGAACATCGAGACAAGCCTTTTATCTGCTGCGAGTACACCCACGCCATGGGCAACTCCTGCGGGGCCATGCATAAATACACAGACCTGACCGATGAAGAGCCTCTGTACCAGGGCGGTTTTATCTGGGACTACGTAGATCAAACCCTCTACAAAAAAGACCGCTACGGCAAAGAATTTCAGGCCTACGGCGGTGATTTCGGCGAGCGCCCATCTGACTATAACTTCAGTGCCAACGGTATTGTTTACGGCGGCGACCGATCCCCTTCGCCTAAGATGCAGGAGGTTAAATTTAACTACCAAAACATCTCTGCGCAGGTAAGGGAGAATACGGTTCTCATTCGCAACAAGAACCTGTTCGTGAACACTTCTTCTTTTGACTGTGTGGTGACGGCAGCTTGGAACGGACATAAGATTTACGAAGGTCTTATGGCAACCGATGTGGAACCTCTGACAGAAAAGGAATATCCTCTTCCTATCCGCAAAGCTCAGGTGCCCGGCGAGTATACGGTCACCGTATCCTTCCTTCTGAAAGAAGATACCCTCTGGGCCAAGACCGGCCATGAGGTGGCCTTCGGCCAGAGCATCTATCAGGTGGCAGCAACTGCATCCAGGCGTCCCGGCGCAGATTCAGAGACAACTGGCAATTTGCTGCATAAGCCCTTCACTGTGGTTCAGGGCACCAGTAACATAGGGGTTCGCGGCGATCACTTTGAGGTGCTGTTCGCAGGGCTGACAGGAGGTATGACCTCTTACCGGCTCAACGGCGTAGAATTGCTGAAAAGCCCCATAAAGCCTAACTTCTGGAGAGCGCCTATCGACAATGATGAAGGCAGTCTTATGACAGCCCGGTACGGACAGTGGAAACTGGCCAGCATGTATCTGTCCCACAAGAACTTTGAAACCGGACAGTGGCGCTATCCGGATGTTGAGATTACAGACGGCTGCGCCATTGTAACCTTCCATTATAACCTTCCCACCAGACCGGCTGCCAGCTGCGATATTACTTATCGGATTTTCGGCGACGGTACAGTAGAAGCAACGCTTTCCTACGATCCTGTAAAAGAACTGGGCGATATGCCGGAATTCGGCGTGATGTTCAAGATGAACGCTGATTTTGATCATGTGGAATGGTACGGCATGGGACCGGAAGAAACCTACGCCGACCGGTGCAGAGGGGCAAAGCTGGGAATCTATAAGAACCTGGTATCCGACAACGCGGCACGCTACATCGTTCCCCAGGAATGCGGCAACAAGACCGGTGTGCGTTGGGCGAAGGTCACCGACCGCCGAGGCTTCGGCTTCCTCTTTGAAGGCAACGGCATGAATTTCTCCGTCCTGCCCTGGACGCCTCATGAGATGGAGAACGCCCTCCATCCTTACGAACTTCCCCAGGTTCACTACACGGTCATTCGCGCTTCCTTGGCCCAGATGGGCATCGGCGGAGACGACAGCTGGGGCGCACGTCCCCATCCAGAGTATCTTCTGGATATAAGCAGACCTATGCGTTTCTCATTCCGGTTTAAGGGAATCGTGTAATATTAAAATACACCTTGTTCGCAAAAAATAATAGGGGTCTGCCGGTTCTACCATCCCTCCTGCGGATGAATTTCAGATTTCAGCAGCTGCTGTTCGTAGTGTTCCGGCAGATTCCTCCACTCTCTGGGGGACACTCCCATTACCTGACGAAAGTTACGGTTAAAGGTAGAAGTTGTCGTAAAACCGCATCTGTGAGCAATATAGCTGATAGCTTCATCCGTTTTCCTCAGATACTCGCAGGCATTCCGAATCCGTACAAGATTAATATATTCCAACGGACTCATATTCATATATGCGGAAAACACACGGCGGAAATGGGTCTCGCTGATATGGCAGAAGTCTGCCAGCTGCTCAATCTTTATCGGCTCCATATAATGAAGCGTAATATAATCTAATGCCAAAGAAACCGGAAGGACCGTTTCACTACGCACGCCCTCCGGTTCTACCCCCCCGGCATTTCTCCGGGCTATCTCAGCCAAAATGACCACCATGCCTCCTTTGGCCTCTTCCAGATAGAACTCTCTGGTTCCCCGCACGATATTCAATATGCCGATAATCATGTCTGCCAGTCTGGGATATTCTTTTTGACTCAGAAACAATGCCTCTGACTGAATCCTCTGAACCATCCGTTCGATCCGTTTTTGCCTGCCGCCCTGGCTGAAGTTCTGAAGCAAATCTTCCACATCCACAAAGAGATACTCCCACCGGCTCATTGTTCCCGGATCGCTATTGGTCGTATGGGGATAATTTTTAGGAATTACCGTAAAACACCCTCCGCTGAACCGGTATTCCTTCTCTCCCAGAACCATAACCCCGTCTCCTTCATAACAATATCCTATTTCTAAATAGTTATGGAAATGGAGAGTATCGATATTTTTGCCATATTCCTGATACCATTTTTCGCCCAGCATTGCCAGAATCGGGCTTTCTGGCGGCATTTTGTAATAGCGGAACTCAATCTTGGGTTTTCTCCTTCTGGGCATATAGATATTCCTGCTTTCTTTTACCGTTTCTTCTTCAGTTCCTCTGCAGACAGCCGGTTCCTGGTCTTCTGCACGGCTTCGGAATACAAATCTTCTTTCGTAAGCTCTCCCCTAGAATCCCTCTGCTCCCTGGGCCTGCGCCTCGCCGATCCGCAGATCGTCCATCATCTTCACGCACCCGGCCACATCGGTATCCCCGCGGAACATTGGATTCACCGCATCTGCCACATCCTCGGCGCTGTAACCGATAATTCTGGATGCAGCAGTGGATACACGTTCATTTTCCGCGATGGAAGACTGGGCAGCGGTCACCATCTGAGACTGGATATTGGTCGTCTGCCCTTTAAAACAGTTCACGGTAGCGATGCCGTCAAAGGCTTTGTTGTAATTTTCCGCCGTCGCGCAGAACTTCAGAAAATCCAGCGCCGCGTCCACATGGCTGCCGTTCTTGTTGACCATCATCATATTCAGGTTGCCGCCCTCATAGGTACCGTTGACAGCCGTGTTCATAAAGACGGGCATCAGCGCAAAATCGTCTACCGTATAGGTATTCCCCTGTTCAAAATCCGTATAAAACCAGGTATCCCAGATAAAAGTCATAACCGCCTGTCCGGAACCAAGGGCCGCGCCGATATCCGACCACCCGGTCGCCTCATAGTCTGCGCCGAACCATCCCTTTTCGGCGGCATCGGAAAGCCACTGAATCATATCTGTGACCTCCGGAATATCAGAGTAAGAAATCTCATTGCGGTTCAGCTTTTCCAGAAGCTGCGGATCATCTGCGAAAACCGGATCCAAGCCAAACTGGAACATCCACGTACAGCCGTCCCCGGGCCAGCAGATCGGCGTGTAGCCAATCTCGGTAAGCACCTGACACAGAACATCAAACTCCCCCTGTGTCGCCGCCGCCCTCAGTCCCAGGCTGTCCAGCAGCGTCTTATTGTAATAGCAGCCGGACACGGAATTTTCCCAAAATGGAAGTCCCAGAAGATTTCCGTCCTTATCACGGCAATAGGCGTCGGCGCTGTCCGTCAGATCGGAAACCCAGCTTTCATCATTGAGATAATAAAAATTATTGGCCACGTCAAAGCGCCCCAGATCCGCATTATGAAAATGCAGGAACACATCCGGAACATCGCCGTTCGCAAACTTTTCCGCCGCGGACGTCTCAAACTCATTATCCTCGTAGGCAATAATATCCAGTTTATTGCCGGTGGCATTTCTGTACTGTTCAAAAATGCTGGTCATATAACTTCGTTCCAGGTCGCTTTTCTTACCCATGATAGTCAGGGTAATGCCCTCCGGCTGATCTGCCGTCCCAGATGTCCCTCCGCATGATGTCAGGCAAACTGTCACAGCAAGCATCAGCAATGCGGAAAAAATCTTTTTCCTCATCGCTTTTCTCCTCCTATCCTTCGCTGCATTATCTATCTTTTTTCTGTCTTAAAAGACGGCCTGTCAGTTCCCTCACAGCCGCCATATCGATCGGCTTCGCAAGATGGCCGTCCATACCGGCCTCCATGGCATCCCGCACATCTTCCGCAAACGTATTGGCCGTCATAGCCACAATCGGTATGGTCCCTGCTTCCGGATGGCTGCCGGCGCGGATCCTTCTGGTAGCCTCATAACCATTCATCACAGGCATCTGCACATCCATCAGTATCATATCATAGTAACCAGGCGCCGACTTTTCAAACATCTCCACAGCCTCCTGGCCGTTCGCCGCCAGCTCATGCCGGGCGCCCTCCATGGAAAGCATCTCAGCGAGGATCTCAGCATTCAGCTCATTGTCCTCCGCGACCAGGAACAGACGGCCTTCCATCGCCGATGGTTCCTCGCTGCTGACATGCTCCTCCTTATGCACGGCCATATCCGCAAACAGAGGCTCGATTGCCTGCCAGAATGTGGAGACGAAGAACGGCTTCGGCATAAATGCGCTGATTCCCGCCTGGCGGGCCTCCTCCTCAATATCGCTCCAATCGTAGGAGGTCAGCACAAGGATCGGCACGTTCTCTCCGATCTCTTCCCGAATCCGTCGGGCTGTCTCGACGCCGTCCATTCCCGGCATCTTCCAGTCCAGCAGGATCACATGGAAATCTTCTCCCCGCCGATGCGCTTCAACTGCCGCCTGCACAGCGGCTTCCCCTTCCGTCACACAGGAAACCGCCACGCCGGTATCCTGCATCAGTTCCCGGATATCCTGACAGATATGCTCCTCATCATCCGCAACCAGCATTCGTGTAATCTTCTGGCGCAGCAGAGCCGCCGAATCCTCCTGCTCCGGAAGCACGAAGGACAATTCCACCGTAAAGGTACTTCCCTGGCCGGGCTGGCTTTCCACCCGGATTATGCCTCCCATCAGATCTACCAGATTCTTGGTAATCGCCATACCCAGACCTGTTCCCTGAATCTTATTGGTGACGGAGCTGATCTCCCGGCTGAATGGAGCAAAAATGTTCTCCTGGAACTCCTCGCTCATCCCGATGCCGTTATCCTTCACCACAAACTGCAGCTTGACGTACTGAGGCGTCGTCTGGGGAAGCTCACGCACCAGGAAATCAATCTTTCCGCCGTCCGGCGTGTATTTAACCGCGTTGGAAAGAAGATTGATCAGGATCTGGTTCAGGCGAAGCTTATCTCCCACCAGCTGTTCCGGCGGCGTCCCCTGGACATGAATCTCAAAACTGTGCTTCTTCGCCTTCGCCTGAGGCATCAGTATGGCGCTCAGCTCTTCCAGAAGTTCCGGAAGGCTGAAGCAGTCTACATTCAGGGACGTCTTTCCGCTCTCGATCTTGCTCATGTCCAGCACATCATTGATCAGGCTCAGAAGATGCTGGCTGGACGCCTTGATCTTGCGGGTATACTCCCTTACCTTATCCGGCTGATCCGAATCTTTTTCCAGCAGCACGGAAAATCCTACGATCGCATTCATCGGAGTGCGGATATCGTGGGACATATTGGAAAGGAAATTGCTTTTGGCCTCATTGGCGTTCCTGGCCACCGTCAGGGCTTCCTGCAGCTTCTGATTCATCTGCTGTTCCTGCGTGCGGTCAGACAGCACAATAATGTATTTGATGACTTCCTGGATACTCATATGGTACACGGTCATCCGGTACCAGCGGCGCTCACCGGTACTCTGGTGCATGTACTCGCACTCCCAGTATTTATTGCCGTTAAGAGGAATTGCCGAAAGCTCCTCCCTGGGAATCACGACATTGCAATTGACGGCGCATTTCTCCATGACGCGGATATCCTGCCGGGCTTCCTCCGCGGAAATCCCAATAAGCCTTTCTATATTGGGACTGATGTACTCCACCTGCTGATTCGCTCCGTTCAGCATGATGAAGATATCATCTACGCTGTTGGACAGCACATCAAACATCAGCTCTCTGTACTGAAGCTCCATCCGGCTCAGCCGGGACTGCCTGTGGCTGCGCAGGACAATCAGGGCAATCACCAGGGCTCCTACCAGCAGGAAAATAACCGCCAGCACATTCATCGTAATCTTCTGAACCGCCAGAAAACCGGCGCTTACCACATTCTGAGGCACGGCGCTCAGAAGAATATAATCCTGGTAACCTACCGGCTGATACAGGATACAATAGCTGACATCTCCGATCTCACACTGGACCAGGCCGGAAACTCCATTGATCCAGTCTGACTGCAGCCGCGTCATCATCTCCTCGTCCATATCGGAAACCGCCCTGAGATAAACAAGATAATTCTCAAATACACTGCCGCCGGTCTGGGTAGAAAGGAGGACGGTCCCGTCATCATGAATCACAAAGCATTTGGCTTTCCCGGAAAAGGCGTTCACATTCAGGGAACTGGCCATATCCGCATTGGTATAGCTGATGGCAATCGCATCAAAATCAAAGTCCCTGTACCTGTTATGCTTCACAGGAACCGCAAAAATCGTAACCTCCAGTCCGTCCGGCAGCGTCTCGCCGGCCATGACAGGCTCTCTGCCCTGTATGAGACTGTCCCAGGAACTGCCCAGCTCCATGATCCTCTCGTCACCGTCCAGCGTCATACAGCCCCCGTTTTCCGAAAGAAGATAGAACTGTGAAAACCCCCAGTATTCCTGCTCCTTCGCGATGAAATTCCTGATTTCTTCGCTTTCCATGTCCCCAGACAGAGCGAAATAATCATCCCACCCCTTCAAAAGTCCCCAGTTTTTCTCAACAAACGCTCCAAAGGAGCGGTTTACCTGATCGTAAATCTCCCTCAGATGATCCGTGCTGTCCTCATAAATCCGGTGGGAAATGAAATCAAAATAGACAGCCCCTATCAAAACAGCGGCGGCAATCACAATTCCCATTAAAAGAGCAGGTAATATTTTCCCAAACCATTTCTTCATCAGAGTGCCCAAGCTCCTTAAGTTAACCCAGATTTTTCTTTCACACGGAATTATCTATGTTATTCTACCATGCCAAACACAGAAAATCAATCTTCTATAAATTTACCGGCGGACTGACATGAGCCGCTTGAAGGTCTCATGGAGCGCGGCGATATCGATAGGCTTGGAGATGTGCTCGTTCATACCGCTGTCGATGGCCCTCTGCACATCCTCCGTAAAGGCGTTGGCGGTCATGGCGGCAATGGGCACCGTAAGGGCGTCCGGATGGCTGCTGGCCCGGATGGCCATGGCGGCCTCGTATCCGTTCATCCTAGGCATCTGAATATCCATCAGTATCATATCGTAATAACCGGGCTCGGATTTCTCAAACATCTCCACCGCCTCACGCCCGTCGCAGGCCAGATCACAGTCGATTCCCTCCAGTTCCAGCACTTCGCCGAGGATCTCGGCGTTGATCTCATTGTCTTCCGCCGCAAGGATCCGTTTGCCGGCCAGGACTTTCCCGGTCTCCTGCACCGTTACCCTGGGCTCCGCCTCCTCTGTCTGTTCCGGAAGGGCAAACTCCATATCGACGGTGAACGTGCTCCCCTCGCCCTTTTTGCTCTTTACGGAGATGGTGCCGCCCATCAGGTTCACCAGATTTCTGGTAATGGCCATGCCCAGGCCCGTACCCTGCACCTTATTGGTCAGGGAATTGATCTCACGGGTGAAGGGATCAAAGATAGTCTTCTGAAACTCTTCGCTCATTCCGATGCCATTGTCAGCGACAACAAACTGCAGATGGGCGTAACTGGGCGATCTGTGGCCGCAGTCGATTACTTCCATCCCGATGGTTCCGCCTTCCGGCGTGTATTTGACCGCATTGGTCAGCAGATTGATCAGCACCTGGGTAAGGCGCAGGCGATCAGCCGAAATCCATTCCGGCACCCTGCCGCTCACCCGGATATCAAAGCGCTGTTTCCTCTCCCTGGCCTGGGGCAGCATGATTGAGGAAATCTCCTCCAGAAGACTGTCCACCCGCAGCCGTTCTACATTCAGGGCCATATTGCCGCTCTCAATCCGGCTCATATCAAGGACATCGTTGATCAGTCCCAGCAAATGATGGCTCGACGAGGTAATCCTCTGGGCGTACTGGCGCACTTTCTCCGGATGCTCCGCTTCCTTCTCAAGAAGCGTGGAGAACCCGACGATGGCGTTCATAGGAGTCCGGATATCATGGGACATGTTGGCGAGAAACATGTTTTTCGCCTCGTTCGCCTGCTGCGCCTGGAGCAGCGCATCCTTCAGGATGGCGTTCTGCCGCTCCTCGCTGCGGATGATATGCTCGATACTTCGGACCCCCATCACCGCGGAAACCGGAACTCCGCCCCTGCGTTCATTGACGGTAAACGCGACCACGCACCATTCCTCCCCGCCCTCCGGCATATTCCGAACATAGCGGTATTCCACCACATTTTCATCTGTCAGAACCTGCTGAATCTGCTCCGGCTGAAGCCGCTCCCGTATATTTCCCTGCAGGCGGCTGTCTGTCTTCTCGAACACCACCCGCTCCTCAATAAGTTCCTTATAGTTGCCCCGTGCCGCCGCGTTATGGTTATCCGGATAGATCATGCGGTAATAATTGTTCGCCAGATCCAGTATATACACTTCCCGGTAGGAGGATGCCGTGCTCTGAAGCGCCGTGCGCAGAAGCTCCTGATCCCGCATCTCACTGATAAACTCTTTCTCCCGCCTGGTGTGATCGTTCATCTTGTCCGTCACATCGCTGATAAACACATAGAACACGCCGCCATACTCATCGCTTCTGACATAATGGCCGAAATCTTCCACCCAGCGCACCTCGCCGTCTCTGCAGATGATCCGGTATTCCACGTAATCAAGGTTCCGCTGGCTTCCCATGATCTGATCCTCGATGCTCTGCTCCACCTCGTCCAGATCCTGCGGATGCACCATACCGCGGAAAGAATTGCCCGTCAGCTTGCGAAACTGCTCCATGGTCTCGCATTTATACAGATAAAGCACCTCATTGTTGGCATAGATGATCTCCTCATCCCCGTCCGCATGATAAATGAAAAAGCCGCCGGGGATCCCCGACATAACATCTTCTATTCCAAGTCTGCTTATTCGCTCCATCACGTTCACCTCGTTCCTATTATCCGACTTTTCACGATAAATTTCAATGCCTTATCTGTAATTTCATGATCGGTTTTCGGGTTCAGAGCGGCTGATGGTAAAGGGAAATCCACATATCTCCCGCAGGAAAACGGCAAAGCGCTTTTGTATCGGTACAAGAACAGTACCCCGCATAAAAAAGACCCTCTGTATGATGTCAATCACAGAAGGTCATTTTCCTATACACTTATTTCTTCATCAGCCCCGCTCCGCTGTGCCAGGCCTGGCCGACCTTTTCTCCTACGGCGTAGTAGCCGTTCTGCATCTGGTCGAAGAGGAAGGTGTTCAGTCTTCCCGCGTCAATGTTTCCCTTCTCGTCCAGCGCCTTCTCGTCCGCCAGCACATTTACGATCCTGCCCAGCACCCGCAGGCCGTAAGGCTCATCCTCCATCTTCTCCACGGTGCATTCCAATGTAACCGGATATTCCTCAATGACCGGCGCGTCCACACGGCCGCTCCGAACCGCATGAAGCCCGGTACGGGCGAATTTGCCCGCCATTTTGTTTGCCGTCGCGATACCCAGAAAATCCGACTCAGCCAGCGTGTCCGTCCCCGGAATGGCAAGGGTGAAAGCGCCCCGCGCCCGGATATTGGCAACGGTCTTATGGTCCGCCTCAAGATTCAGCGCCACCATGTCCTCGGCGCAGATACCGCCCCAGGCCATCATCATCACATCTACGGTATCGTCCTCATTGTATGTGCCGATCATGTACGTCGGCATGGGAAACAGGTAGGGTTTCACTCCAAAATCTTTCTTCATAGCTTTTTGCTCCTTTATGATTGATTTTCATAATTCTTAACGCTATAATTATAGCCAGCGCAGTTATTAAATACAAGTATGCACGTCAGAGATATATACTATCATGGAGGAAAGTACTATGAGCAAAGAATGTATCGCGAACTGCAGGCTGGAGGATACTGGTTTCAACTATACTATGTCCCTCATTCAGGGAAAATACAAAATGTTCATCCTTTACACGCTGATGGAATTTCAGATCGTGCGCTTTAATGAGATGCAGAAATATATCGGCGGCATCACTTACAAAACACTCAGCTCCACCTTAAAGCAGCTGGAGGCCGACGGACTCGTGAACAGAAAAGAGTATCCCCAGATTCCGCCCAAGGTAGAATACAGCCTGACCGAAAAGGGCAAATCTCTCATCCCCATACTGGATCAGATGTGCGACTGGGGCGACAAAAACCGGAAGGAAATATAGAGGAAAAATATGAATCACACTACAACAGGTATAGAAAATCTTTCGCCAACAACTCTGCAGATGAAAATTGGAGATACCAACGTCTCGGTAGAATGGGAAGACAACGCATCCATAGAGGCCCTTGCGGAACTTGTAAAAAGAAGAATCCCTCGCCATTCCGATGTCCATGTATGGAGGCTTTGAGCAGGTCGGTCCCCTTGGAACAGACCTTACAAGAAATGACGTGCAGACCACGACTCAGGCCGGCGACATCGTGCTGTACGCCGGCAATCAGATCGTGGTGTTCTATGGCTCCAACGACTGGGCATACACAAGGCTTGGGCACATCACAGACAAAACCGCAGATGAGATGGCGGAACTGCTGGGACACGGCGACGTTACCATCCGATTCGCGGCGGAATAATTGAAAAGGCCAAAAACGGTTTCGCTATTACTTTTTTCATAATATACTAATCAGGGAATACGTCATCCGGAATATATCTTTTTCTCGCATTTTCTCACAATTTATGATAAAATAAATTTTAATTATTATTGCCGATTTGCTAGGGATAAAATCGAGGATGTAGTGATATATACAACTTATAAAATGGAAAAATTTAGTAACAAAGTAATCAAAAAACGGATAGGGAGAAGTATTGAAAATGGCAAGAATACAAGCCAGTCAAAAAAATTTCAAAGGCGCATATAAAAAACATGCTTATACATACGAAAAAATACAGGACGGAAGTGATATTTCGAAAAGACTTATTTTATGTTATTGTGTAGAATGCGGATTAAAATATTTAATTATGGATGAGAACAGAATATTTAGAATATCGCAGGCGGATGAAGAGCTTTCCGGGATATTAGGATCACATGACTTTAGGATTTTGTTAAAAGCAATAAAAAAGGCCGGAACATATCAGTTTGAAAATTTTCAAACAGAATATGGGGATATTGTAAATGCAGGAAACTATCATCAATTATGTAGATATTGTGTAGATGCAAAGAATATCCGAGATATTCATGCATATGATTTGACGTTGAACAAAATTGCCAGTTGGTTGAAAGAGGTGATATAGCTATGATGTTTTTCACTTGGAAGGATATCGAAAGAAGTTGCTTAATGAATAAAAAAAGGTGGGAAGAAAAAATATATGCCATTGATACTTATCCCGATGAAATGATTCTATTTCTTAGGAAAGATGTATCGGAAGATGAGGCGCTGAAAATCATTAAGGATATTTTCCCCAAAAATGTTGATGATAATAAGACGTTTCAACTTGACAGAATTGCAGCCCCGCTTGCCATATCTTTTGAAATGGGCTATGAAGAAATCGATAAGAAACTGAAACCCTTATTTGAGCAGGTTATATATAGAGAATCAGCATACTCAAATGAAACATTAGATAAATTGGAATGTCCGGTTATCGCATTTCATTCGTATAAGGGTGGGGTGGGACGAACTCTGTCCCTTTTAGCGTTTGCGAAAGCCTGGACAAGCGTCAATGCAAAGGGGCCGGATGATCGAATATTGATTATTGACTCTGATATCGAAGCCCCAGGCTTAACATGGATACAGGGTGATAGAAATGATGATACGTTCAGTTATTTGGATTTATTAACGATTATGCAGGATTCCGATAACATAGATGAAATTGTTAATGCGGCAGTACAGGAGATTGATAATCTGCATATTTCGATTGAATCAGAGAAACAGATCATACAGCATGTTTTTCTTCCGACATTTCGGTATGAAGAACAGTTGTTTGATTTGTATGCAAGCCCAGATTCTGTAATTAAGGGAAGAAACAAAGCTTATATGTTGGCTGAAATACTTTCAAAAATTGCTGTGGGCATAAAAGCATCTATGGTACTTGTAGATCTGCGTGCCGGTATTAGTGAATACTCGGCGCCGTTATTGTTTGATCAACGGGTTAAAAAGTATTTTGTTACTTCAACATCTGATCAGTCAGTGATTGGAACAGAAAAACTACTTAGCTATGTATCAAAAGGGCTTCCAATAACAGAGGACTCTATTTTACCTACGATTTTGCTAAGTATGGTTCCGTCTAATCTTGGCAAAGCTGAGAAAACTGAGATTATAAAACGTTTAGTGAATTGCTTTAAGACAAATGAGAATAATGCACAACTGTTAGATAACATGGTGGAAGAACTTCCCTTTGCTAGTGAATTGGTCCATCTGACAGGCATATGTCAGATTCTTGATAGTTTGAAAGACCGGTCTATGTATACGGTGATTGAAAGAATCGTCGCACAGTCTTATGGAAGAACAGAAGAAAGAAAGCTTATATACTCAGGGAAAAAACGACCTGAAGTGTTGAAAAAGATATATGAATTTTCAAAACAGCAGATTACAGCAGAAGCGAATGGGGCTGTAAACATGCTGTTAACAGAGCCTATTAAAAATTTGTGCTTGAGATTTAAGAATCGAATTCCGAATGCGATCGTCAGAGGAGCAAAGGGTTCAGGAAAAACATTTCTTTATAGACAATTGCTTGAACACAAGAACTGGGAGGCCTTCTGCAATCGTGTGAATGATACGACACTGGGACGAAATAGTGGGTATTTTGTTCCGGTTTTTGCGCCGCGCAATACAATGAATCTGGAAGAACTGCTTGGTCAGTGTATCAATGAGGTAAATGAGAAAGTAGCAATTGCTGATATTCCAAAAACGATATATTTTGACAATTTACAAAAATTGGAAAATCAAATTTTGAACGAAACGGAATGGATGGCTTTCTGGGAGCGGCTTTTTGTAACATCAATAAATGATGAGCTTAACGGTTTTGCAAGCTTAGAGAAAGAATTAAAAAAGCAGAATCAAAAAATTATTTTTTTGGTGGACGGACTGGAAGAAATATTGCGAAATGTTTCTACAGATGCGAAACAGCAAAAGTCCATTCAGGTTTTGTGTCAGGATCTTGTTAATTTGTTATCTGCGAAATATGATAATATCGGCATTATTCTGTTTTTGCGGAGTGATATGGCTAAAAGTGCTATTACAGTTAATTATGAGCAATTTAGTCAGTCGCACGATTATTCGGAATTAAAATGGTCATCGGAAGAAGCGCTTAGACTGGTAGTTTGGGTAGTAGCACAGGCAGTTGATGGATTTTATGAATCAAATGTTCCCATAAGCAACGCATTAAAGGATGTAATTGATGCAAAGCTGGAAGAGATATGGGGGGTAAAGTTAGGCAGGAAAAATTCTAATGAGGCATATTCATCGAGATGGATTTTGGCGGCATTGTCTGATTTTAACGGACAGTTGCAGGCGAGAGATATGATTCGTTTTTTGACTGAGGCATCTAAAATCAATATTAAAAATCCGCCGTATGAGGATAGAATTTTAATGCCGACAGAGATAAGGAGAGCAGTTTCTGAATGCTCAAAAAACAAGATTGATGAGATAAAGCAGGAATATGCAGATTTAAAGCCGATTTTCGACAAATTAGAGAATTTGCCGCCTGCCAAAAAGCTACTGCCATTAAATCTTGGCGATGGTGCGCTGTCTGCAACAGAAGAGAAATTGATGCGTCAGGAAGGTTATTTGGCCGGAGACGGCGAGAAATTGTATTTGCCGGAAATAGTCAGGCATGCTCTTGGTTTCAAATATGACGGCGGAGCAAGGCCTAAGGTGCTTTCTCTGCTTTTGAAACACTGATAGAGCGTTCGGCAAATACGAGTGGGGGAGGGCTCTCTGCCCTTTTGGATACCCCGCCAAGTGGAACGCTGTTATCTCCGCTTTGCGCCCTTTGGAAATCTCCCGTATTTTCCTCACCTGTGAGTACCCAAATGATGAGGACAGTTTAGGGATCAGGTTGAGAAAAATAAACCCCGCTTCTCTCATTTATAAAAAAGAAGCTATATGATACGTTAATACTTCTAAGATTTTTATAATTGCAACTATCGTTTCATCCTCTGCATAAGCAGTCCGGATAACTGTTACGTCAAAAACATTCGATTTACTATCTTATATATGTTACTCGAATCAAATCACAATGCTGATAGAATCCGGCACTGATGCGAAGGATGTTCAGGTTAGGTTGGGGCACTCCAAGATTGAAACCACCCTTCAAATATATGTCCATGATACGGAAACAATGGCTGCCCGATCTGTTGAACTGTTTGAACAGGCTGCCCAGCGCAAAACTTCATAAATCACCAGAAAACGGGGCTGATCCGACGAAAGTTCAACGGATTCAACCCCGTTTTTCTGTTCAAAGCACTTTTTCAGAATCACGGTGGCAAATGGGTGGCAAACCACTCTTTTTCATGCCTTAAATACCTAAAATATCCTTATTTTATGCGGGTCAAGAAGCATACGACCTCGACATGTTCGTCATTGTCCAAACTCAACTCCATATCTCCTTCGATAATGGGGAGCTTGAATTTCATGGATTTGAGCCATTGACCGTTAGGCTGCCTGTCCTCAAAAATCTGTATCTCTGAAATCAGCGATTCCATAAGCTGCCGCTTCTCTACATCATTCATCACTTTGTAGAGCTTATCAAAATAAATCAGCACCTTGTAAATATTATCGCCGGTGATCTTCTCCGCTTCGATTGCGGTCTTTTTCGCCCTTGCCTCAATGAGCCGGGACTCTGTTTCCTCTATCTTGTCATACATCCGATAAAGCCGGTCATCGAGGTCTGCTTTACGTCGGATATAGTGCCTGTCATCCGGGTCGAGAGAATCAATTTCTTCCATGATTTTTGATTTGACAGAATAGCTCTGCCGGAGCTGCTTCTCGTAATTTGCAATCTCCTGTTCAATGG
Organism: uncultured Lachnospiraceae bacterium; assembly: GCA_947626365.1. Lineage (GTDB taxonomy): Bacteria > Bacillota > Clostridia > Lachnospirales > Lachnospiraceae > UBA3402. Next base: position 4 of record CANQRW010000038.1, on the reverse strand, counting down.
CGGA
>CANQRW010000037.1 GCA_947626365.1 uncultured Lachnospiraceae bacterium | reverse complement strand
AATTTGTATACCATCCATAACTCTCGATATAATCAACGTTTTTTCTGATTAAGATTATTCTTCATGAAACAACCCTGAAGAGACTTTTTGTTCCGGGGTAAGTTTTCTGCTTCCACATAGAAAACAGCTTGCAAATTCTACAACATGTAGTAAAATAAACTATATACCGAAATGCGGAAAACCAAACAACAGGGTTTACTACACAAGAAAGCGGGAGGGGAATTTATGTATCAGATCATCAGCGACGGATCCTGCGATCTGCCGGAGCAGCTGGCGAAGGATAAGGGAGTAGAAGTGGTTCCGTTCTATGTCTCATTTGACGAGAAGACATATTATAAAGAAATAGAGGAAATGCCTATACGGAAGTTTTATGATCAGATGGTGGAAAAGGAGAATGTCGTATTTCCCAAATCCTCCCTTCCGTCGATCGAGGATTTCATCGCCTCCTTTGAGAAGTATGTAAAGCAGGGCATTCCCATTATCTGCATCTGCATCACCGTAAAGTTCAGCGGTTCTTACCAGGCGGCGATGAATGCCAGGAGCATTTTGCTGGAGACTTATCCGGACGCGAAGATCGAGGTCATCGATTCCACGATAAACACGGTTCTGCAGGGCATGTATGTGCTGGAAGCGGTGAAGCTGAGGGAGCAGGGCGTGCCTTATGAGGAAGCCATCCGGCGTCTCTTAAGCATCCGGGAGACGGGCAGGATCTTTTTCACGGTGGGAAATGTGGAGTACTTAAAGCATGGGGGACGGATCGGGAAGCTGTCCGGCCTTGCTGCCTCCGTGCTGGGGATCCGGCCGCTGATTACGCTGAAGGAAGGCGAGATATTCCCGTCCGGTCTTTCAAGAAGCCGAAGGAAATCTCTGGAAACCGTGATCAATCTCCTGGACAGCCATGTAAAATCCCTGATGGCAGCCGGAGAGAACATGGCGGACTATATCGTGGATGTAGGGTATGGCTATGATATTCCGGAAGCGGAGGCATTTCTCGCCAGGATCAGGGAGAAGTTTAGCGGAATCCTGGATGTGGAACAGATTCGGATGTATCAGATCGGCGCCACGATCGCCGTGCATACCGGTCCGTATCCCCTTGGGGTGGGATTCCTCAAAAAAGCGTGATGAGGGCCGGCCGGGAAAGTCCGAGTGCTGTGAGATTCCGCAGATTCTTGCGCAAAAGCCTGGTCTGTGGTAGAATAGATAGGCGATAGGAGAAGTGGAAGAGAATGTCACGCGATGGGGAGGACGGAGATGGAGCTGCGAAATGCCGCGGCGAAGACGGCGGTTTATGGAATGCTGATCGGCCTGGCGTTTATCCTGAGCTATCTGGAAGCCATTCTTCCGCTGCCGGTTCCGATTCCCGGCGTCAAGCTGGGGCTGGCGAATCTGGTGACCGTCGTGGGACTTTATACCGTGGGCGCGGCCGGAACCGCGGCGGTGTCGCTTCTGCGGATCGTGCTTGTGGGGTTTACGTTCAGCAATACGTTCAGCATGATGTACAGTCTGGCGGGCGGCGCGTTAAGCCTGCTTCTGATGGCGACCGTGAAGAAGCTTGGATGGTTTGACCAGACCGGAGTCAGCGTGATCGGCGGGGTGGGGCATAACATCGGACAGCTGGCGGTGGCGGCGTTTGTGACACAGACGCCGGGAGTGTTCTATTATCTGCCGTTTCTGATGGCCGCCGGCTGCATCGCGGGAGCGGTGATCGGGCTTCTGGGCGGGCTGGTGACGGCGCGGATTCGGAAGGCGGTGCGGGAATTTCTGCGGGAAAGCGGAAGCGCCGGGCGAGGCAAAAGCAGAATGTAAAGCGGCCAGGATTTAAGCCGGATAGCAGATTCGAGCGGCAGAGGCCGGAAGCGCCGGGCGAGAACAGGAGGGAAAGTATGGTATACGAAGCGATTGCGAAACTGGTACAGTATGGGATTGACGCGGAACTGATTCAGGAGACGGATCGGATCTATGTGACGAACCGCATCCTGGAGCGGATGCAGATGGATGAATATGAGGAGCCGCAGCCGGGGGCGGACTGCGCGGCTGCGAGGCCGGCAGGTGCGTCCGAAGCTGAGAGCGGGGTTGTGACTCCGGCAGATGCGGCCGGAACTGAGAATGGGGCTGACGGACGCCCTTACTATGCGGATCTGGAGGCGATTCTGGCCGAGCTTTTGGACTATGCCGCCGAGACCGGCGTTTTAAAGGAAAATACAGTCACCTACCGTGATCTGTTTGACACGAAGCTGATGAACTGCCTGATGCCGATGCCTCACGAGGTGGTGGAACATTTCTGGAAAAGCTATGAGCGTTCGGCGGAGGAGGCGACGGATTATTTCTACAAGCTGAGTCAGGATTCCGACTACATCCGCCGATATCGTGTCTGCAAGGACATGAAATGGGTGACGAAGACCAAATACGGCGACCTGGACATTACGGTGAATCTTTCCAAGCCGGAAAAGGATCCGAAGGCCATTGCGGCGGCCAAGCTGGCGAAACAGAGCGGCTATCCGAAGTGCCTGCTGTGCATGGAGAATGTGGGCTATGCCGGGCGCGTGAACCATCCGGCCCGGGACAACCACCGGATCATTCCGGTTACGATTAACGGCAGTCAGTGGGGCTTCCAGTATTCGCCCTATGTCTACTATAATGAGCACTGCATCGTCTTTAACGGACGGCATGTGCCGATGAAGATCGAGAAGGCGGCGTTTCAGAAGCTGTTTGACTTCGTGAAGCTGTTCCCGCACTATTTCCTGGGCTCCAACGCGGATCTGCCCATCGTGGGAGGCTCGATCTTAAGCCATGACCATTTCCAGGGCGGACATTACACGTTCGCGATGGCGAAGGCCCCGATGGAGCGCTTGTATACGAAGGCCGGTTATGAGGACGTCGAGGCCGGCATCGTCTACTGGCCGATGTCAGTGCTGCGCCTGCGGGCCGATGATTCGGACCGGCTCGTGGAACTGGCGACGGAGATCCTGGCGGCCTGGCGCGTCTATACGGACGAGGCGGCGTTTCTCTTTGCGGAGACGGACGGCGAGCCTCATAACACGATCACGCCGATCGCGAGGAGGGCCGGAGGCAAATACGAGCTGGATCTGGTGCTGCGCAATAACATCACGACGGAGGAATTCCCGCTCGGCGTCTATCATCCGCACCAGAACCTGCATCACATCAAGAAGGAGAATATCGGTCTGATCGAGGTCATGGGCCTGGCGGTGCTGCCGGCCCGCTTAAAGGACGAGCTTGCGCTTCTGGGCGAATATATCGTCGCCGGAAAGGATGTGGCGTCGGAGGAGTCCATTGCCAAGCACGCGGACTGGGTGAAGGAATTTACGCCGAAGTACGAGAGCATTACGGCGGAGAATGTGCAGGAGATACTGAAACATGAGGTGGGTCTGGTATTTGAGAAGGTGCTGGAGGACGCGGGCGTCTATAAATGTACCGAAGAGGGCCGTGCGGCGTTTGAGCGTTTTCTGACGTCGGTTGGCATGAAGCGCGTCTGACGCGGCGCGCCCGGAAGAGATTTGGCATACTGACGTAATACAAACGGAGCGTCACTGGCGCTCCGTTTGCATGGAAATACGAACCCCCTTCCCGCGGCTGTGATGCCGGAGGAAGGGGGCCTTTTTACATCAGCAAGCTTTCATTGTCAGCCGAGCGCTTTCCTGCGGTATCTCCTCTCGCTGATGGCGTAGGTCGAAGAACCGTAGGCCACCGGATAGAGGATGTAGGCAAGTACCAGCGCGCCCATCACATCCACGACAGAGTGCTGTTTTAAAAAGACGGTTGACGCACAGATCAGAACGCAGAGCACCAGAGACATTTTCTGCAGGTGCGGATGTTTTCCCAGATCCTCGCTCTTCATGACGGCCACATGGGCGGCCACCGAGTCAAAAACGTGGATGCTCGGGAAAATATTGGTCGAGGTATCGATGCTTTGAAGCATGGACACCAGCCAGGTGAATACGTTTTTCTGCGGGTCGATTGCCGGACGCATGTCCGTGCCGTTGTGGAAAACGGTGCAGATCATCAGGCAAATGGTCATCCCGCTGAACAGGTAAGCGCAGACCCGGTAAAAATCGTGCTTGTTCTTAAAGAAGAAATACATTACGACGCCGAACATATATACAAACCACAGCAGATATGGTACGATAAAATATTCGGAAAACGGAATCATATCGTCAATCTCTGTGTGTATGACATGAAAATCCCGGGTTACCGTATGCTCCAGCCAGATGAACCAAGGCCCATAGAGCAGAAAATAGACGGCCACCCAGGCGTGTCTGTATTTCTGAATCAGTTTTTTCATGACCCCCACCTTCATCAAAGATTTTCTAATCCTGCATTATAGCACGATTGCGATTAGCAAACAAGGGTGTTTCGAAAATGTTAAGAAATTTCCAAATTGTTAATAATTTTCCCTGAATTCAGAATGGAAAGTAGCGGTTGAAAGGAACGGGCGGATGTGATAGACTGGTTTCTGTCACGAATGGGAGAAGAGAGAGCCGAAACGAGGAAACGATAGGGATGAATCCGTATGGAGAAATGAGATGGCACGGCAGCAGGGCGGTATGCGGCAGGCGGCTCCTGGTATGCTTTGCCGCAGCTTTGTGTCTGGTGCTGTGCGGCTGCGCGGGACTTCGCGGGCAGCGTCTGGAGAGGTACAGCGCCCAGTATTTCGATCTGTTTGACACGGTGACGGTGTTTACCGGATATGCGCCGGATCAGGAGACGTTTGACCGCTATGCCGGGGAGATGTACGGGGAGCTGGCCGAATACCACCGGCTTTATGATATTTATCATGACTATGAAGGAATAAATAACATTAAGACAATCAATGACAACGCGGGGGTGGAGCCCGTGCAGGTGGACGGGCGGATCATTGGGCTTTTGGAGGAGGCCGTCGATCTCTGCGGGCAGACCGGGGGCGCCGTCAATGTGGCGATGGGGAGCGTTCTTTCCGTGTGGCACGAGTACCGCGAGGCTGCCCTTGCCGATCCGCAGCGGGCGCAGGTTCCGCCAGCCGGGCTTTTGGAGGAGGCCGGCGCGCATATGGATATTGCGGACCTTAAGATCGACCGCGAAGCCGGTACTGTTTATCTGGCGGATCCAGAGATGCGGCTGGATGTGGGAGCGGTGGCCAAGGGCTACGCGGCGGAGATGGTGTGCAGGAAACTGCAGGAGGACGGCCTGACGAGCGCCATGCTGAACGTGGGCGGCAATGTGCGCACAATCGGCGCGAAGCCGGAACAGAAAGGGCTTTTGGGCCTTTTTGGAGGCGGCGCGGCGGACGGGGAAGCGTGGACTGTGGGCGTCCAGGATCCGGACGGAGACGGAGGCGCCTATCTTCACACCGTGGAGCTGACCGGAGGCGCGCTGGTGACCAGCGGAACCTATCAGCGCTATTATGAGGCGGACGGCGTCCGGTATCACCATATCATTCATCCAGAGCTTCTGGCACCCTGGAACCGGTATGCGTCCGTGACGATTCTTTGCGGGGACTCCGGTCTGGCGGACGGATTGTCCACGGCCGTATTTAATATGGAAATCGAGGACGGCCTGGCGCTGATTGAGAGCCTGGAGGGCGTGGAGGCGCTGTGGATCTATCCGGACGGAAGCGAGGAAAGGAGCAGCGGTTTTGCCGCTTACGAGAAATCATGAATACAAAAAGGATGCGCAGCAATCTCCTGCTGCTTTTGACGGCCTTTATATGGGGAACCGCGTTCGTGGCCCAGAGCGTGGGCATGGACTATGTAGGGGCGTTTACGTTTAATATGTCGCGCTTCCTGATCGGAGGGCTGTCGCTTGTACCTGTGGTCTGTGTCCTTGCGTCCGTATGCAGGAAAGAGCATCCGGACCAGACGTTCGGCGTGCGCGAGGGCGTCAAGGGAGGGCTGGCCTGCGGCGTTATCCTTTTCGTGGCCAGCAGCTTCCAGCAGATCGGTATTTCCATGACGACGGTCGGGAAGAGCGGATTTATTACGGCGCTCTATATTGTGCTGGTTCCGGTCTGCGGCTTTTTTATGAAGAAACGTATTCCGAAGCTGGTGTGGTTCGGCGTAGCCCTGGCGACGGTCGGCATGTATCTTCTGTGCGTCACCGAGAGCTTTACGGTGAACCGAGGCGATATCTGCCTGTTTTTCTGCGCGCTCAGCTTCACGGTCCATATCCTGGTGATCGACCGTGTCTCGCCGAGGGCCAATGGGCTTCTGATTTCCTGCGTGCAGTTTTTTACTGCCGGGATTTTGTCCGCCGTCCTGGCGTTCCTCTTTGAGACCCCGCGCCTGTCCGCCATCCTTGCCGCGGCGTCCCCGATTCTCTATGCCGGGGTTTTGTCCTGCGGCGTCGCCTACACCCTTCAGATCGTCGCCCAGAAAGACACGGATCCCACGATAGCTTCTCTCCTTATGAGCCTGGAATCGGTCTTTTCTCTCCTCGCCGGCTGGATCGTCCTGCACCAGAAGCTTTCGCTGCGGGAGCTGACCGGCTGCGTTCTGGTCTTTGCGGCTGTCATCCTCGCGCAGCTTCCGCGACAGGGATAATATTTCCATGCAAAAAGGGTACCAGCAGCGTGCTTTCTGTATTACGTCCAAAAAACGGCCGCATCCGGGTTTTCGTTTTCCTGGATACGGCCTCGCTTGTCTACTGCTGTCCCGCGAACTGGTTCTTCACCTTCTGGATTTTTTCCATCTCTGCGTTCTCCGTTGCGTACCATCCCTTTGCGGACATCTTACGGTAGATGTCGTCCTGTATGCAAAGGCTGTCGTCCAGCGCCCTGTCGAATGTCTGGTGCACATTCTGCGTCGAAGATTCGATCGTTCCGTGCAGGTACAGATCGCATACGCCCTTGGTGGTCAAGAGCAGATTTTCCATGATGCATTTGTCGTCCATGTTCATTCCCTCCTCAGATCAGGTTGTAGAAATCGTTGAATATCTGCTGATGCTTCTGCTGGATCTCCTCCACACAGCTTCTCAGCTCCGGATCCTGCAGACTGCGGATCGCGTCGGTACATTGATTCTTCAGAAAACTCTCGTGGCTCAGCGCGTCCTCGATATAGGACAGTTCTTTCGGACTCATGTCGGTTCCTCCTGTTTCATTCAATTTTGCAGGCCTTAGCCTTCGCTCTTAATATGCGCAGAAACGGCGGCGATTATAAGCGAAACCTTCGAAAATGCGGATAAACGCTGAAAGAAATGCAGACAGGCGCTGGAAGAAATGCGAACAAGCACTGAAAGAAATGCGGACAAGCGCTGAAAGAAATGTGAACAAGCGCAGAAAGAAATACGGACAAGCCTTGGCAGAGATACGGATAGGCCCTGGCAGAATTGATAAAAATGTGCTACACTGCAGATGAAGAAACGGGCGGTGCGAAAACCGCAGGCGCATTTTACGGCAGTTCAGGGTGGGCATATGCTGTATCAGATTACGGACGGGACGCTGTCCCTGGGAGGGAAGACTGTCCTTTCCCACATTGATTTTGAAATAAAAGGAAATGAGAAGATCGCTGTGGTCGGCCGCAACGGCGCTGGTAAGACGACCCTTTTGCGCCTTTTGGCCGGGGAGCTTGAGCTGGACCGGGACGATAAGCGGGTGGGCCCCGGCCTTTCGGCTTCCAGACGCCTGACCATCGGTATGCTGCGGCAGCAGGCGTATCCCGGGGAGCGGGATCAGACCGTCGAGGAAATCCTGCTGGCCGGCTGCCCCGGCCGGAGTGCGGCTTTGCCGCGGGAGTCCGGCGCCGGGGACGGCTGGGAAATGGATGGTCGCAGCGCGCAAACCTCGGGAGACGGCTCGCGGGACGCCGGGGATACGGATCTCTATTCCCGCGGACGCTACGATTATGAGAAGGAATACGACCGCCTTTTTACCGGATTCGGCTTTGACAAGGCGGATAAATGCCGCCGTCTCGGCGAGTTTTCCGGAGGAGAGCAGACAAAGATTATGATGATACGGCTGCTCCTTCAAAAGCCGGATATACTGCTTTTGGATGAGCCGACGAACCATCTGGACCTGGAGGCCGTGGAGTGGCTGGAGCGGTATATCCAGAGCTATCCCAGCGCGATTGTCCTGGTCAGCCATGACCGCTTCTTTTTGGATCAGACGGCGGACGTGATTTACGAACTGTCCGGGGGCCGCCTGACGCGCTATCCCGGCAGTTATACGCATTACCGCCAGGAGAAGGTGAAGCGGATCCGGCTTGCGCAGAAGGCGTATGAGCAGCAGCAGGCGGAGATCGCCAGGCTGACGGAGTTGATCGAGCGGTTTAAGCATAAGCCCGCGAAGGCCGCCTTTGCGCGCTCCAGGAAGACGCTTTTGGAACGGACTGTCCTGTTGGAGAAGCCGGAGGCGGACGACGTCCATCTTTTTACCGGGCCGATCACGCCGGCCGCTTTGGGCGGCAAATGGGTAGTGGAGGCGGAGCATCTGAAAATCGGATATGAAACGCCGCTTTTGGAGATTGGCGTGAGGATCCGCAGAGGGCAGAAGGTAGGGATACTGGGGCCCAACGGGGTGGGCAAGAGCACATTTTTAAAGACGGCGGCAGGGTATCTTCCGCCGCTTTCGGGGAGCCTGAAAACGGGTCCGCATGTGACAGTCGGATATTTTGACCAGCACTCGGCGGAGATTGTTTCGGAAAAGAGCGTGGCGGAGCATTTCCATGACTGCTTCCCGGCGCTTACGGAGAAGGAGGTGCGGCAGATCCTGGGGGCGTTTCTGTTCGGCGGCAGGGCGGCGCAGACGAAGGTTTCAGCCCTCTCCGGCGGCGAGAAGGCCAGACTGGTGCTCGCGGAGCTACTGCAGAGCCGGCCGAATTTCCTGATTCTGGATGAGCCGACAAACCATATGGATATTCAGGCCAAGGAGACGATGGAGTCGGCCTTTCGGGCTTACGAAGGGACGATCCTGTTTGTGTCCCACGACCGCTATTTCCTGCGGCAGGTGGCGGACTGTATGCTGATTTTTGAGAATGGGAAAGCGATGTATTATCCGTTCGGCTATGAACATTATCTCGAGCGGCAGCGCAGAGGAATGGCGCAGGATACGATTCCGGCCTGTGTGGCCGCGGAGGACGCGGCGCTGGTTGCGGATCTTCGGGCGGTGCCCAGGGCGGAGAGACATCGCCTCCGCGAGATTCCGGAGGAGGAGGCATATGCGGACTGGCGGATGCGCCTGGCGGCAGAGGCGCTTGCGCGGGCTGACCGCGCCGCGGAGGAGAGCTTTGCGCGGCTTAAGGAGGCGCGGGAGAGCGAATACGGCCGGTGGGCCACAGGAGAGGCGGCCGGTGAAAACGATATGGAGAGTCTGCGGGATATGGAAAGTCTGCGGCGCGCGTATGGACAGGCCTGGGAGGTCTGGCATCAGGCGTGTCTCGATTGGTATGGGGTTTGGACGGAGACCGGGCGCGCGGGAAGCGCGCCGGAAGAAAGTGCTTGCGTTTTTGGGCCGGATCAGGTATGATAATTCTGTCAGAGATATTCTGAAAGTCTGATTGGTGCGTATCGCATCGGATCCCGCGCATTGGAGAGTCGCGAGGAGGAACGTTGTTTAGTAAAGTGTGTGGAATCGGCCTTCTGGGGGTAGAAGGCTGTCTTGTCCATGTGGAGGCGGACGTGCAGGAGGGTCTGCCTGGTTTTGTTATGGTCGGCGCGCTGGCGCCGGAGGTGCGGGAGGCGCAGGACCGGGTGCGGACCGCGCTTAAGAACGCCGGGTTCCGCTTTCCGCCGAAGAAGGTGACGGTGAATCTGTCGCCCGCGGATGTACATAAGAGCGGAACCGGGTTTGATCTGCCCATCGCGGCCGCGGTTCTCGGCGCGCATCAGGCGCTTGACTGGGAACGGCTTCATGATGCGGTGCTGATCGGGGAACTGGGGCTGGACGGCGTCGTGAAGCCGGTTCGGGGCATTCTTCCCATGGTGATCGAGGCCAAGCGCTGCGGGAAGAGCGTCTGCTATCTGCCGCTTGAGAACGTGAAGGAGGGACGGATGATACCGGGACTTTCCATCATCGGGATCGGGCATATCCGTGAGCTGATCGTGCGGGTGAACGGACGAACCGGATGCGGAAGGGAGGAAAACGGCGCCGGCGCCGGAGCGCCAAAGGAGCGTCCGGGCCCGCCTTCCCCGCCTGTACTGCGGGAGGTCTACGACGTCGATTATCAGGACGTGCAGGGGCAGGGACTTGTGAAGCGGGCTACGGAGGTGGCTGTGGCGGGACGCCATAACCTCCTTCTGATCGGCCCGGCCGGTACGGGGAAGACGATGATTGCGGAGCGGATCCCCACGATCATGCCGTCGTGCACGATGGAGGAGATGCTGGAGATTTCCAAGATCTACAGCATCTGCGGAATGCTGCCGAAGGAGCAGCCGTTTGTGACCAGGCGGCCGTTTCGGAGTCCGCATCATTCCGCGACGGCCCAGGCGCTGACAGGCGGGGGCAGATCGCCGATGCCGGGGGAAATGTCTTTGGCCAGCGGCGGTGTTCTGTTTCTGGATGAATTGCCGGAATTTTCGAAGAATGCCATCGAGCTGCTCCGTCAGCCGCTCGAAAGCCATAAGATCGTGCTGTCGAGGGTCAGCGGCCGTTATGAGTTTCCTGCGGATTTCATGCTGGTGGCCGCGGCTAACATCGCAACAACGAAATTGATACAATAAAAAACCGCTAAAATGCGTGGAAATAAGCCTTTTCACGGATTTTGCGGTTTTATTTTTTCATTTTTTGAGCCTTTTTCCGGCTGTGGGGACTGCTCCGTTTTCCGATTTTGCACCCCCTTTTAACGATAGCAGGAATCGTTAAAAGGTATGAATGATGCATGAGAGTATGGAATCATGCCTTGATAGGAAAACTGGTTTCCGCATCATTTTTGGGTTTTATCTTGAATATCACCCGCCACTGTACTTCTGGCACAGGCTCAAAATGCAGGGAGGAAACTGCCATCCGTTTGTCAGGGGCGACATTTTTTCCGGCCATAAAAACTGCTGTGGGGCCGTCTGACCCGCCCGGCTGCCCCTGGGCATCACCCATTCTTGGCTTGTCGCCTTCTGCGCAGTCCCGGATGGTAAAGAGGCTTCGGTCTAATTCCGGCGCAATGCTGTAGGAGAGTATTTGGCAGTATTCTGGGTAAACCACGCCTTTTGCCCCAATTTCTGCGAAGCTGTGCCTGGTCTGTTCACACTCGTGCAGTGTCAGGATGTATTCCTGCCCGGTTATGGGATGGGCCACCTTTACCGTTTCACCATTACAGGAAACGCCGGTGGAAAAATGTCCCGTAGTGATGGAAATTAAGTTTGCCTGGAAAGCCAGTGATATTTTTTGAGGGAACAGAATCGGTTCTCCGTTCCAGTCATAGCAAAGCCGTTCAAAATACCAGCAACATTCTCTGTTGCATTTATAAGTATCCATCCATTCCCCCGCAGTTTTGTTATTTTCAAATCCGCCCTCGCTGGCAGGTACATTCCCCATCTGAATTATATTTTCTGGATACCATCTCAGGCTGCTGCTCATGCGGAGTAACAGAGGTGTATCATCGAGGAATATTTTTACGGCAAATTCCCTGCATCCGGGGTTCTCTGCATCTAACTGATCAAATTCTTCTTGAGTTTTTAGGGATATCCGCCGCTCATAATCCCATTTTGTCAAGAACGCTGCCATGTCTCCTGTCGGGACTTTTGCACATACGTCAAGGGCAGCGCCCGCTTTCCCTACATAGACTGCCGGGATTAGAATTTCCTGTTTGTCCCAAAGAAAAGAGCGGTTGACAGGGAGGGGCGTCAGCTTGGTTTCAGGCGTGCCTTTCCCCCATATATTGTTATCATGGTATACGTCCATTAAATGTTCCTCCTTAAGTGTTCAATGAAGCAATTATACCATGTATGCAAAAATAATTCTATGAGTGCGCTTGTCTGCGGTATGGTAGTTCTATGCTTTTCATTTCCAGAAAATAGTTGTTTCATGCAATCTAATAAAATGCGGGAGAGTTTCTATGGTATAGTCAACGGGCGTTCTTATGCGGGGGTGCTGGTAGTTTGTTTTTTTTAGGGGGGTGTGCTTTGTGTTGTCTGTACCGCCTTACAGAATTTGTCTGTAACTTTTTATTGAAAGCTGTTGACGGCTGGTGTGTTCTGTTGTATACTGTACTTGTTAGAACAGTACAGAACGGATGGGGTGTAAATTAATGGAAATAGTAGTAAGCAATAGGGCGAGCCGGCCACTTTATGAGCAGATTGCTTCACAAATTAAAGCTGCAATAATGAGCGGTGAATTAAGTGCGGGTGAACCTATTCCGTCAATGCGCGCATTGGCGAAGTCTTTACAGATTAGTGTACTGACTGTGCAAAAAGCCTATGAAACCTTGCAAAGCGAGGGCTTTATAGAAACAACGGCAGGAAAAGGGTGTTATGTATCAGCCCAAAACCAAGACTTCTATATGGAGGAGCAGCAAAAAAAGATAGAAGAAAAGTTTACGGAAGCGATAGAGATTGCCCGGTCAAGCGGAATAACTCTCGAAAAACTAATAGGGCTGCTTTCGATTTTATATCAGGAGGACAATTAAATGGCAGGTAATGCTTTGGAAGTTAAAAATCTTACGAAAGATTATGGGGATTTTCTTCTTAATAAACTAAGTTTCACAATTCCCCGTGGTGCAATTATGGGGCTGATCGGAGAAAATGGAGCCGGAAAGTCCACAACAATCAACTGTATACTTAATGAAATCACGATTACAGATGGCCAAATCACTATTTTTGGAAAAGACAATATTTTGGATGAAGTTTTCATCAAGAATAAGATTGGGATAATATTTGACGAAAATCATTTTCCCGATGTATTGACACCTATTGAACTTGGGAAATGTATGGCCGGTATTTATTCAAACTGGCAAAACCGTGAGTATCAAAATTATCTTACACAATTTGAGCTGCCCCTTAAAAAGAAAATTAAAGATTTTTCAAGAGGGATGAAAGTCAAATTGGCTTTTGCGGTTGCTCTTTCTCATAATGCGGAATTGTTAATCCTGGACGAAGCAACCAGTGGACTTGACCCTATAATCAGAGATGATATTCTTGACATCCTTATCGACTTTGTTCAAGACGAAAATCACTCTGTATTGTTTTCTACCCACATAACAAGTGATTTAGAGAAAGTAGCCGATTATGTCACTTTTATACACAAGGGCAAGTTGATCTTCAGCCACCCTAAAGATGAACTGATTGATAACTATGGGATTGTGATTTGCGGTGCCGCCGTATTTGATAGTATGGATAAATCAGAGATTATTGCTTTTCGCAAACAGGATTTTCAATATAAAGCTCTTGTACGAAACCGGCGAAAAGCAGAAAAGAAATATCCCAAGGCAATTGTAGAACCCGCAAACATTGATGATATTATGCTGTTCTATATAAAGGGGGAAACAAAATGAAGGGATTAATTCAAAAAGATTTTTATGTAATGAGAGAACGTATACGTCCTGTGAACTATGCTCTTATCGCTTTTGCTGCACTGGCTGTGTTAACTTATTTTCGATCAGTAGGAGCAATGTATGTATCACTTTTCCTGCCGTTGATTTTAGTAGGTATTCCTAAAACGATTATGGTATATGACACGCAATGTAAATGGGATAAATTTGCGATTGCGCTACCTGCCACACGAAAAACAATTATTGCAAGCAGATACTTGTTTTTTACAATCCTTGCTGTTGTAATGTCTATCATTTCATTCGCTCTGTGTGTTGCAGCAGGATTATTTTTTGAAGAACTTACACTTGCTCTGTGCGTGAAGTTTTCTCTGGCTGGATTTGTCATTGCACTATTTTATGGATTGCTGACGATTCCAACAGGTTATGCCCTGGGAGCTAATGGCGGTTCATTTACAATGATGCTTTCCGTTATGCTGGTTTTGGCCATTGCATATATCCTAAAGAAATTTAATGTTGATTTGGAAAGTTTAGCTTTATGGCTTGCAAATTATGCAAGTATTATCAGTGTTGTTGTTTTGGCAGTTATAGGGGCAATTTCTTATAAACTATCAGTTTATTTCTATACAAAGTTGCATTCATAGTGATGTAGAAAAATGGCAAACAATCAATGGTTTTGATGCCTGCTTTGCCATGGTAAACAAGACTAAAAATCTGGGAAGGCGGGATATAAATAAAAACGTGTTAGTCAATAACTGTGTTGGTTATTGCATTTTTACTATATCAGGACGCTGTATTTATGGCATTTTCAGACTACGCCAACACATATGTTGGCTAATACCTTTGTGTTTAATATTATCCTGTTTTTCCCAAAGCATGAAACTTCTTTGCTTGTAAAACTTGTTCTTCTGTTTATAACTTTAGCTTTGGAGGCGTTTACTTACTATGCATTCATTATGTCGGAGTGTGACTTGCTGTCAGTGTTGCTTTCTTAATTGTAGCAGCAATAGTTCATAAACTGAAAATACACAAAAGACAAACCGCCGCACTATGGATTCCATCCGCCATATGCGGCGGTCTGTCATTCCCATAGGCAGGCCGGGCGGCCTGATAAGGGAAATTGCTTGGAAAGCGGGGGAACTTAGAGGTAATATGCAGACACGGCTTTATAGTCGTTTGGTGCAATTTATGGGAGTTTCGTGCAATGGGATTTGATGGGATACCCCATAATCCGATATTATGTATGATGGGAGGTCGGTGCGATGAAGATAGCAGTCTGCGATGACAGGGCGGATGACCGCGGCGCGATTAAGGCGCTGCTGGAAGCCTATGGGCGGGATTTTGAAATAAGGGAATACGGCTCCGGGAAAAGCCTGTGCGGGGATATGGATTACATACGGGAATGCGGCATCGTGTTTCTCGACATCAACATGGAGGGCATGGATGGTCTGGAGGTGGCAAGGCAGATAAAGGCGGAATGCCCGAAGGTGCATATCGTGCTGGTCACTGCCTATGTGAACTATGCGCTGGACGGGTATAAGGTAAAGGCGAGCCGGTTCCTTTTGAAGGATGACCTGGAACAGACCCTGCAGGAGTGCATGGACGACATCCTGCGGGAAATCCGGCAGGAGGAGCGGGTGGTGGAGTTCGGCTTCGTGGAGGGGAACGTCCGGCTTAAGGTGGACGACATCATCTATATCGAGACGAGCAAACATAAGAATGTGTTCTACACGAAGGAGCAGACATTCAGCATCTACAAAAAGATGGATGAGCTGGAGGAGGACTTGAGGGGGATGGGCTTTGTACGGATACACCAGAGTTTCCTCATCAACATGAAGTACATCGAGAGGATCAGCAGCTATGTCATGATCCTGACCACGGGGAAGGAGATATCCGTGCCGAAGTCAAGGTACCCGGAAGTGAAGCGGCAGTACACATTGTTTAAGGGGGCGGAGTGATTATGGGAAGATGGATACTTTCTTTTTGCATCATGGCGATAGAGACATGGGGGAGCATATACTTTTTTGACATCTTCATGGAAAGGAAAAGGAAAGGCTGGCTGGATAAATGCAGGCAGATTATTCTGTATTTTTTCTGTGTGCCTGTTGCGGTTCTTGCAGGACGCTTTGATGTAATGGGGATTAAGGTACTGTTGATTGTTTTGGTGTACATGGTGTTCTGTGCGGTTTTCTATGGGGCGGACTGGAAGCAGTGTATTTTCTTTTCCGGGTTGAATTATTCGCTGCTGTTTTTGGCAGACCTTTTTTCAGTGCTGGCTGAGAACATACTGACAGCCAAGGATGAGGCATATGCGTTTAAATATACCTTTTTGGCGCTGACCACAAAACTGGTCTGGGTTCTCTTGCTTTTTATGCTCCGCAGGATATGGAAAGGGAAAAATAGCTATGGTGAACTTTCCCACAAGGAATGGCGGAAATTCGGCATGGTGCCGCTGTTCACCTTGGCGTCCATGCTGCTTATGTATTTCTGTTACAGCGGTGAGAAAAAGGTGCAGGCGGTCTACCTTTTCATTGCGGCGGGGCTGATCATGATAAACTTCCTTGTGATGGTGCTGATGCGTGACATCCTTATGAAAGGGGAGCTGCTGCGGGAAAGCGCGCTGACAGACCAGAAGAAGGAAAGCCAGCTCGCGCATTACCGGGATATGCAGGCGGTCTACGAGCGGCAGGGGCGGAAGATGCATGACTATAAGAACCAGATAAGGACAATGCAGGTGCTGTTAAAGGAAGGCGATGTGCAGGCAGCCGCCGGGCTTGCGGAACGGCTGACGGAGAGCATATCGGTGGAGATGTCGGCGGTCAACACGAACCACCCTGTCGTGAACGCAGTCCTGAACCAGAAGTTCCATGCCGCAAGGGAACAGGGCGTGTCCATGATATTCAAGGTGGGCGATATGAGCGGGATGCGGCTGGACGGGGAGGAAATAGTAATCCTGCTTTCCAACCTGCTGGATAATGCTATCCATGAGTGTGTCAAGGTTGTAAAGGCGGGGCGGAAAGCCGTCATAAACATCAAGCTGGTGCAGGAGGGCGGGAAGATGATTTTTTCCGTAAAGAACCCCGTGGCGGAGAAAGTGCAGGCCACGGACGGCATTGTGTTGGATTCCAGTGAAGGGATGCACGGCATCGGGCTTATGAACGTAAAGGCTGTGGTGGATAAATATGGCGGCGATTTTGCCGTCTTCTGCGATGGGGAAAAGTTCCAGGCGGTGGTGATGATATGAACTTTATGGTCATTTCGTGCAATTTATAGTCACTTGGTGCAGTCCGGGTAGGAAAATGGGCTACATCTGCCGAAAATTTCTATGAAGCATATAGGTCAGGGTTGGCGCAAAAAAATTTAGTCAAGGAGGATGATGACATGGATGTTTCAAATGTAGGGCGGCAGGCGGTTATCCGTACCAGCCGAAAGCAGCAAATGACCTGAAGGAGGAAGTCAGGAACACACCCGATTCCGAAAAGAGGAACTTGGGCGTGGTCGTTGAGATTTCAAAGGACTTGCCGGAAGCGGTCCGGCAGAGGATACAAAGCGGGGAGCGCGGGAAATATGGCGATGCAGCGCATAGGGCAGTCGGAAACGGTGCAAACGGAATGGCGAGCTTTTACGGTGTAAGCGTGACAAAAGAGCAGAGCGAAAAGCTCCAAAGCGTGATCAGGGGGTTGGAAGAACAGCCGCATGGAAACTTAGGTGATTCATGGAATGTTGGGGCTTATGCACAGCTTGGGCTTAAAGTTTCACAGCTCTCTTATGCCTGTAAGGAGATTGGCCTGTCTGATGAAGCGGCAGGGCAGATAACAGGCGCATACGGAAAACAGGCAGAAGAAAAAATCAGTAAAGTAAACCATATGATCGAGTCTGTTGCAAAGCAGGTGAAGATTGAACAGGAAAAATTCTATAAGGAGCATGGAAAGCCTGATTACAGGAAAGGCGCGGCGGAAATGAAGGGAAGCCTTGTGAATAAGAGCGCTTCTGGAAAGAACAGCGTGGAACTGAACAGGGAGGCGAACATTGATATTTACAGGATGTTCTCCAATCTTGACGTGGGCAGTAAAGAAAGGTTTGTGAACAGTTTTGCGAAAGCGGTTGACAGCTTCAAGAATTACTGTGCAGGCGGCGAAGTGCAGATAACAAGAGACAATTATTTACAATATGCCAACATGGTACAGCAGATGTTTGGCAATAAGAAAAGTTCCACCAATCCGTTAGCCCAATGTGATTATGGGAATTTTGCACTGCGGTTCAAGCCGGCTGACATTCAATTCACAAAACCGAATTGGGATAACATCATGACGAAGCGTGATAAGCCTGCAATGTCGGAGAAAGAATTTGAGGCGGCAATAAAGGAGCTGGCGCAGAAAGAATTTGCCACCGGGAAGCGGGATGATGCGGCATATAGGAAATTATGTATGCAGCATGGAGAGACCGTTTCCCCGGACAGGAAAGCCATAAGCACGGAGGAAGAATTTGCAAGGGCGCGGGTGTTTACATCTATTTATAATGATGAATTGGCACGTCTGAAAAAAGAGTATGGGGAAAACGCAAAAGGGACCGTATCTTATCAGCAGATACAGTCTGACTTGGCAGCAGGTACAAAAGCACCGTCTTCGGGCAGTACATTGGATATACAGATATAATCTTTACACCCTATTCCGCAGAGGCGCATAAACCTTTGCCTCTGCGGACTGCGAGGGTGCAGGGGCGGCTCTGAGCGGGAAAGGGACTAAGTATTAGGACGGACAGCATAGGTGGCATTTTACCATTTGGCGGATATTTTAAATAGGAGAAAAATGTATGTCAATTAGTATTTACGATTATCGTGTTCATTTACAGGATGATCTTAAACTTAATAGAGAGTATTTGAAATCTCAGGGAAGTCAAAATGAAGCCCAGAAAGTATTTGATAGAGATTCATTAGAAGTTTCCCAATTATCGAAAAACAGGGAAATCTTAATGGATAAGATTAAGCATACAGTGGTGCAGTCGGCGGTATCACTCAGTGATATGAGAGCTGGAATATTAAAGGAAGTCAGGGAAGAAAAAGGACAGTATGGCTATTCGGATGTTGTAAATGCCTGTGGGCTGAGTTATGCAAGGTTGTATTCCGAAATTGAGCAGCGCCATGAAAATGAACGGTATTATAAGGCAGATGGAACGCCGCTGACAAAGGAAGAAGAAATTGAATGGTTGGATATGCAATATGAGCAGGAAGTAGAGTGGCAGAAGTCCTGTGCCAGAATAGTAGCCCAGGGGCAGGTCATTCAAGGGAATATTCCTGAAATGCTCAACCGATTAGGAAATTTACAGGAGAGGGTGAAATAATGCAGGTAAGTTCGTCCAATGGATTGCAAAACAGATATTTTTCGGGAACAGGCAGTATAGGCGGCATTCATCTGCCAGACTTCAATGACAAATATGTTTTCTCCAAAAAGAAAAGCGGCATCAGCGATGAAGAATATCGGAAACAGATTGTGGAACAAGCATATAAGGATTTTGCAAAAGGGCAATTCCAAAATAAATCAGAAGGCTTCAACAGACTGATGAAAAGTTACACATCGGAAGTCTCCCCGGACAGAAAAGGGATCATCACTTCTGGTCTGAAAGCTGTTTCAAGAAACAGGCAGAATGTGTTAAAGCCGATAGATTTTGTGGCAACTCTGCTGGAAGGGAAAGTGAAATATCAGAAACTGCCGTCAGGCAATAGTGAGTACATAGAGTTCTATGATAAGAATGGGGAGATGGTGGCAACTTATTCCAATAATGGATGGACGATGTTCACTACCAAGGCAGAGGCGGCGAGACAGACGGAAATGTGCATGATCTATAATGAGGCTTGGGGAAATGCTAAGAGGGGGATTCCAATGGCAAGTGAAGAAATGATAAATGTAGAAAATATGCAGAGTAGCTTTGATGCCAAAGCATAGCAGGAAAGAAATCCCACGGCTGCATATCCCCAATAAGCCGCAGAGGACGGACAGGGCAGGCATCTCCGGTTTCCGGCAGATTGAGGAATCGGGAAGATGAGGTGAAGGTCGGTATGGATCTTACACCCTATTCCGTAGAGGGTGCAGGGGTGGCTTCATGTTTTTGAAAGAAAAGGTAGAATTATGAAAAAAGGCAACAACAAAGATAAAGTGTCTTATTATGTTGGCTGGGGTATAGCTTATGGAACATTTGTTGGAGGAATGTTTAGTATTTTGCTTCTTGAGCATTTGTTAGTTGTTCTTTTCATGGGAAGTGCTTTCGGTGCAGTGATTGGTGCGATTTTTGGAAAAATGAAAACATAGTATGCAAAAGTTCAACAGTAGCATATCCCCAATAAGCCACAGAGGACGAACAGGGCAGACATCCCCCGGCTTTCTGGTAGATTGGGGAATCGGGGAGCAGGATTTATTTTTTGAATGGGAGATGTAGATATGGGAAAGGGCGCAGGCAGTGTATCCATTATAGGCGGAGCAGATGGGCCTACAAGTATTTTTATTGTAGGAAAAGGCGGCAAGGTAAAGCTCACAATACGCATACAGAATTACTTCCGCGAATTGAAAAGGAACAGACTAAAAAAGCAGATTACTGCCAATCCCCATACACTGGAGGAAGTTGTGGAACTGCTGAAACGGGAATATGGTGCGGTGGAGGTTTCGCAGCAGTCTTTTAATTATCAGGAACAGAGAAAGTGCTTAAAGGCATCTCTTGTAATGCGCAACCGCCCGGATTTACTTGGTGAACTGATGGATTTGAAGCCACCCGAAGGAGAAAATGTGGAAGCCTTAAAAACATTTTTGGGGCAGATTCAGGAACGGGAGAAGATAGCAGCGGAAATTGCAGATGACATCTTCCCATTAGATTTCCACATATATGAGATTAAATTGACAGAGAAAGACCGTATGCAGATAGGAGTGGAGACTGTCTGGCAGGTGCTTGACGGTTCATTCAGCGGGGATAAGAAAACCATGAAACAGTTAAGGAAACTGTATAAAAAGATATATTTGTATTACGGTGTTACTGCCGAAGATATAAAAAATGAAACGGAAAGGTACAAATCACTTTTAGGAGTGTTGTGTTCATAGATGTCCGGTTTCCAACCGGATAGGAGGAGACTTAAATGGATATTACAGGAATAGCAAAAAGCCATCAGGCAGGCATCCGAAAGTCAGGAAAGACATCATCCAAGAAGGAATGGAAGCTGTCTGATTCCCTCCGGGAGAAGATAACGGAATACGCCAGGGAGGATGCGGCGCAGAATGTCTATATGGGGAATAAGTTCCTTGCCCTGCGGAAAAGCGAGGTTGCCAAAGTTGCGCCGGACAGGTCTGCGCTGATGGGGAAACTCAATCAGGAAATGGCGGATATGAAAGAAATAAAGGAGGCTGATAGGCGGTGGCTGTGCATCCTGTTTGGCGAGCCGTATGAAGCCAAGTTCCAGTCAGAAGGTACGGGTTCCGCCATCCATGTGTATGACGGGAACGGTGACGAGATACTGACCTATACTGCGGGCGTAGGCTGGCATGAGAAGGAATCAAAAGCGGAGACGGAAGTACATGGGGCTTTGAAGGCTGCCTACTATGATGCGTACCATGCGGCAAGGCAGGAGATAAATTCCGGGATGGAAGTGCAGGGCGGATTTGATGCGAGGGCATGAGAAGAATACATAAAGCACAAACGATAAAAGGGAACTGGCAGGAACATTTCATGTCTGGTTCCCTTGTTACATATCAGTGCGGGGAGGCGGTTGTCAGTGGAAAGGACCAGATGCCCGAACCCTAAATGCGGGCGGCACATCCTTGACATTGAACAGATGCCGTCGGGCGAGACGGTGCCTGGGTTCCCGCAATACATTTAAAAACGGTAAAAAGAATGCGATACATATTGGAGGGCGTGCTGCGTTTCACAATAGATGTGGATTGCAGTACGCCCTTTTTGTCTTTAGAAGGAGAAAATACAGCTTATTTTTAAGAAAATGCCGCCTGCAGGGCAGGCGGTGCGGAACCACTAAGGAGGAGGCCGACGATGTGGACACCCGATAAAAGCAGCCGGGAGGGCTGCTCTTTGCCGGGTGTTTTCTGTTGTTCGAGAAAAGGACAGGCCATACCGCGGGAGGTTTTGGAGGGCTTCCCGGCGGGCGGCACCGGCAGGCTCCGGGGAAGCCGGAACAAAATGTTATCCCCAGGAAAGGGTGATAGCATGGGCATGTCACGGGCAGGGAACCGGCTCCCAATACTCACGGCCAGACATCATATTTTTTCTGTACATACCGCAGCCTCAAGGGGGACTGCGGAATTTTTTTATTCGACACATTCCTATCTGTTTCCCAATGAGAATACAAAAAAGTACATAGTTTTTATTATGGGCGCACCGGACACTCTGCCGGTACGCTTTTTTTGCGCCCTGAGATGTGGTCATAAGCCACCTTTCAGGGGCCGTGCGCCGCCATTCCAGTCTTGAAACTGTTTAACCAAATTTCAAGACTGGAGGGAATCTGAATGAAAATAAAATATGAATTTGCGGATGGCACAGTGTCGGAAGTCGAGGTGGAGGAATCCATCGGTGCCGTCATCATTGAGGACAGGCGGCTGGAGGACAACCTTTCCCGCAAGGAGCGGTATCACTGCTATTCGCTGGATGCGGCACAGTTCGAGGGTGCGGAATATGCCACTAAAGAAACACCGGAAACGCAGATGGAGCAGGAGTTGGATACGGAGCGTATTGCCTATGTATTGGACGGGCTGTCGGAAGTACAGCGGCGGAGACTTCTGATGCTTGCAGACGGGAAATCCATGCGTGAGATTGCGCGGGAGGAAAAGGTACAGCATCGGGCGGTCGTGAAGTCAATCAAGGCCGCAAAGAAAATTTTCAAGAAAAATTTTTAAATGTGGGTATCCAAAAGGGCGTCCAAATCTCCGTATAGTGAAAGGCGCGAAAAATCAGCCTTTCGGAAATGGAGGTCATGGACATGGAACACATGTTAAGGATCAGTGTTTCAAAGGAGCCGGCATCTGGCGGGATCGTGAGCTGCCGCCATATCTCTGTGAGGGAGCGTCTCGTGCGCTTCCTCCTTGGGGAGAAGCGGAGGCTGGCCATCATCGTTCCGGGCGATTCCGTCCGGGAGCTGGCAGTGAGCGAAGTTATGGAAGGAGGAAACGTACATGGGAAAAGTGAAGTTACTGCTTGACGTCATCGGGGATTTACGCTCCCTTGCCGACAGCCTGCAGGCCGTTGCGGATGCGGTGGAAAACAATGATGCGGCGGCAGAGCTGACGGCCACAAAGGAGCCGGAGAAAGCGGGAAAGAACGGGAAGGCGGCTGCAAAGAACACGGCGAAGAAAGATACGAAGGCGGCAAAGCAGGAGCCGGAAGAGAAGCCGCTGACGCTGGAGGAAGTCCGTGCGGTGCTGGCGGAGAAGTCCCGCTCCGGACACACGGAGGAAGTGAGGGAGCTGCTTGCAAAGCACGGCGCGGATAAGCTGTCGGAGATCGACCCGGCGGAGTATGCGGCGCTCCTTGCGGAAGCGGAGGTGCTGTGATGGGGAGACACGCTTTACTGTCCGCATCCTCCAGCCACCGGTGGCTTGCCTGCCCGCCGTCTGCAAGGCTCTGTGAGAATTATAAGGATACGGGCAGCGAATATGCGCAGCAGGGCACCGATGCCCACAGCCTGTGCGAACACAAGCTGAAGCTGTCCCTGGGGATGGAGACCACAGACCCGACCGCAGGGCTTTCCTTTTACGATGATGAGATGGAGGAATGCGCCTGCGGCTATGCAGAGTATGTCCTTTCGCTTGTGGAGGAGGCAAAGAAAACCTGCAAGGACCCGGTGGTGCTGATTGAGCAGCGGCTGGACTTTTCCCGGTATGTGGAGGAGGGATTCGGCACCGGTGACTGCGTGATCATTGCAGACGGGACGCTGTATATCATCGATTACAAGCACGGCAAGGGCGTGGAGGTTTCCGCCGAGGGGAACCCCCAGATGATGCTGTATGCCCTGGGTGCGCTGGAGCTGTTTGACGGCATTTATGATATTGACACCGTCCGCATGGCGATCTACCAGCCGCGCCGGGAAAATGTCAGCGTGTATGCCATGGCGAAGGATGACCTGCTCCAGTGGGCGGAGGGCGAGCTTTCGGAAAAGGCAAAGCTGGCCTATGCCGGGGAGGGTGAGTTCTGTGCGGGGGAACACTGCAAATTCTGCAAGGCGAAGGCGGTCTGCAGGAAGCGGGCAGAGTACAACCTAGAACTTGCAAAATATGACTTTGAGATGCCCGCCACGCTGGAGGATGACGAGATCGCGGCAATCCTCGTGAAAGCGGATGAACTGGCGGCATGGGCAGCGGATGTGAAGGAGTTTGCATTGCAGCAGGCGCTCTCCGGCGTGAAGTATGACGGATTTAAAGTCGTGGCCGGAAGATCCAACCGGAAGTACACCGATGAACAGGCTGTGGCGGATACTGTGAAGAAGGCGGGCTTCGACCCGTATGAGCCGAAGCTCCTGGGCATCACGGCCATGGAGAAGCTGCTGGGCAAGAAGAAATTTGCGGAGGTTTTAAAGGGCCTTGTGGAGAAGCCGCAGGGCAAGCCCGCATTAGTCCCGGAGAGCGACAAGCGGCCGGAGATGAACACGGCGCAGGAAGATTTCAAGGAAGAATAGTCAGGAGGAAAATCATATGTCAAACAATGTCAATAACCCAACGAAAGTGATCACCGGGCCAAATACCCGGTGGAGCTACTGCAACGCATGGGAAGCGAAGGCAATTAATGGCGGCACGCCGAAGTTCTCCGTGTCGCTCATCATCCCGAAGTCGGACAAAAAGACCATTGCCAAGATTGAGGAGGCGATCAAGGCGGCGTACCGTGAGGGCGAGGCAAAGCTGAAGGGGAACGGCAGGAGCGTCCCGGCGCTTTCCGTACTGAAGACCCCGCTGCGTGACGGGGATGTGGAGCGCCCGGATGATGAGGCTTATGCGGATTCTTATTTCGTCAATGCCAACAGCTCCACGGCACCGGGAATCGTGGATGCAGACCGCCAGCCAATTTTAGACCATTCCGAGGTATACAGCGGCGTGTACGGCAGGGCGAGCATCAATTTCTATGCCTTCAATTCCAACGGGAATAAGGGTATCGCCTGCGGGCTGAACAATTTACAGAAAATCCGTGACGGGGAGCCTTTGGGCGGGCGTTCCCGTGCGGAGGATGATTTTGCAGATGAGGACGAGGAGGATTTCCTGTCATAACCAGATAAGCAATAGCACAGCCGCCGGGTGGCGGGGAATGGGCGTCTGCCTTTTCCCTGCCGCCCTTAAGGCGGTGAAAGGAGCTGGTGGAATTGAAGTCTATAGAAATTGACATTGAGACATACAGTGATGTGGATTTGTATAAATGCGGTGTTTATAAATATGCTTCCTCACCCAATTTTGAAATCCTGCTTTTTGGATACAGCGTAGATGGAGACGGGGTAAGGGTGGTTGACTTATGCCAGGGGGAGGAAATCCCCACGGAAATACTGGAGGCACTTTCTGATGAGGCCGTCACAAAGTGGGCGTTCAATGCCATGTTCGAAAGAGTCTGCCTGTCAAATTACCTTGGGGAGTGGCTGGAGCCGGAATCGTGGAAATGCTCCATGGTGTGGTCGGCCACGCTTGGCCTTCCGCTGTCTTTGGAAAATGTGGGTGCGGTGCTTGGGCTGGAAAAGCAGAAGCTGACCGAGGGGAAAGACCTGATCCGGTATTTCTGCGTCCCATGCAAGCCGACAAAGGTGAATGGCGGCAGGACACGGAACCTGCCGGAACACGACATGGAGAAGTGGGAGCGGTTCAAGGCATACAACCTCCGTGATGTGGAGGCGGAGATGCAGATACAGCAGAGGCTTTCAAAGTTCCCGGTTCCGGATTTTGTGTGGGAGGAATACTGGCAGGACCAGGAGATCAACGACCGGGGCATCGGTGTGGATATGGGGATGGTCACACAGGCAATCGCCATGGATGGCCGTTCCAAGTCGGAGCTGTCAGCCGCCATGCAGGAACTGACGGAACTGGAGAACCCAAACTCCGTGCAGCAGATGAAACAGTGGCTTTCGGAAAACGGGATGGAGACAGATTCCCTTGACAAGAAAGCGGTGGCGGGGCTTCTGCAGGATGCGCCGGAGCCTTTGAAAACAGTGCTGACGCTCCGGCAGCAGCTTGCCAAATCCTCTGTGAAGAAATACCAGGCAATGGAGAATGCGGTGTGTGCGGACAGCCGGGCGCATGGGATGTTTGCCTTCTACGGTGCAAATAGGACCGGCCGGTTCTCTGGGCGCATTATACAGTTGCAGAATCTGCCTCAGAACCATATCCCCGATCTGGCCCAGGCGCGGGAACTTGTGAAAGCAGGGGATTTCGAGGCTCTCTCCATATTGTACGAAGATATCCCGGATACGCTCTCGCAGCTCATCCGCACGGCTTTTGTGCCGCAGGATGGCAGGAAGTTCATCGTGGCGGATTTTTCCGCTATTGAGGCGAGAGTGATTGCGTGGATTGCCGGGGAGCGGTGGAGGCTTAAGGTGTTTGAAGGCGGCGGTGACATTTACTGCGCCTCGGCAAGCCAGATGTTCCATGTGCCTGTGGAAAAGCACGGCATAAACGGGCATCTGCGGCAGAAAGGCAAGATAGCGGAACTGGCCCTCGGCTACGGCGGCTCAGTCGGTGCTTTGAAGTCAATGGGTGCTTTGGAGATGGGGCTTGCGGAGGAAGAACTGCAGCCGCTTGTGTCGGCATGGCGGGATTCCAACCCAGGCATTACGGAGTTCTGGTGGTCGGTCGACCGTGCCGTGAAGGAGTGTATCAAAAAGAGGGTGCCAACAGAAACACACGGTATCCGTTTCAGCTATGAAAGCGGGATGCTGTTCATCACGCTTTTCTCCGGGAGGCGGCTTGCCTATGTAAAGCCACGCATCGGAGAGAACCAGTTTGGCGGGGAGTCCGTCACCTACATGGGCGTGGGCGGAACGAAGAAATGGGAGCGGCTGGAAAGCTACGGCCCGAAGTTTGTGGAAAACATCGTGCAGGCAACCGCCCGTGATATCTTGTGCTATGCCATGCAGACATTGAAAAACTGTGCGATTGTGGCTCATGTACATGATGAGGTCATTATCGAAGCAGACCAACGGATGTCAGTGGAGGCTGTGTGCGAGCAGATGGGCAGGACGCCGCCCTGGGCAAAGGGGCTGCTGCTCCGCGCGGATGGATATGAATGCTCGTTTTACCAGAAGGATTAGGCAGGGGGTGCATGATGGAACGGCTGCGGATTGAATACGGAACGGGGTACATGGAGCTGAATGTGGAGGCGTTCTTCCCCTGCAAGATGCCGGTGATGAGGAAAGCCGCAAGGCTCATCAATTCATACTGCTCTGATGAGGCAAGGGCGGCGCTGCTCTCTGAACTGCGGGAAATGGCGGACGGGTACAAGGCTCTTTGTGATATGTACACAGAAAAGGCGGAGGGGCTTCCTGCGGATTCCCCGGAGCGGAGGCACTGGAGGGCGCAGTTTAATAAAACGGAAGTCCTCCGCAGAAGGATGGAGGGGAATATCAAACTAATTTCAGGAGGCGGAAAGGAATGAGCAGGGCGGCAATGCAGGGGTGCAGGACACACGGCGACTGTTTCGCAAACAGGGGCGGCGTCTGCACCTGCTTAAAGGACAATGACTTTGGCGGGAGGGACTGCCCGTTTTACAAGCCTGCGGACACGGTCTGGGAAGAACAGCGCAGGCAGAATGGAGGTATGGTCGATGGGAATCAGCAGATATAACAGTGAGGGATACAGCGACCCGACGAGCCATGCGGCGTTATCGGGGATCAGGAGGGAGGAAAAGGCGGCGAAACGGGCATACCGGCCGATTGTCTATATATGCTCCCCGTTTGCCGGGGATACGGAGGGGAACACGCAAAAGGCAAGGCGGTACAGCAGGTTTGCGGTGAAGAACGGCGCGATCCCGTTTGCCCCGCACCTGCTCTTTCCGCAGTTCCTGGATGACGGAAAGCCTGCGGAGCGGGCAATCGGTATGTTTATGGGTATGGTGCTTTTGGGGAAATGCGAGCAGTTATGGGTGTTTGGCTGCACCATATCCACGGGGATGGCGGCGGAAATTGAGAAGGCGGAAAAGAGGAATATGCCGGTACGCTATTTCACAGAAAACTGCGAGGAGGTCTGCAAATTATGAAAATGACATTTTATACGGCGAACTGCAGGGGGAACGCAAAGAACAGCCTTTATCCCAACAGGCGCGTCATTGACAATGAGGATGACTGCATGGAGGTGGTGGCGTTCGACCATGTGTGTGCGGAATTCAAGGGCTGCCGCAGGAGCGGGGATAACTTCCTCTCCTGCGATGTGGACGTGATGGACTGCGACAATTCCCATTCTGACAATCCGGCAGACTGGATTCATCCGGAGGATTTGGAAGGGAAGGTTGGGAAGGATGTGGCGTTTGTTGTGGTGCCGAGCCGGAACAACATGAAGCTGAAGGAGGGAAAGTCCGCAAGGCCGAGGTTTCATGTGTACTTCCCGCATGATCCAATCGCGGACGGGGAGGCGTGTGCCGCTCTGAAGAAAGCCATACAGCAGGAGTTCCCGTTCTTTGACGCCAAGGCGCTGGACTCTGCCCGGTTCATCTTCGGGCATCCGGCGGATTCCATCCTGTGGCACGAGGGTGAGATTACCATTGACTGCATCGTGAAGCCGCAGGGCGGCAGGGAGATACCGCAGGGGCAGAGGAACGCCACCATGTCCCATTTTGCGGGGCGTGTTGTCAAACGGTACGGCGCGACGGAAAAGGCGCATGAGATTTTCATGGAGGAGGCGGCAAAGTGCAATCCGCCTCTTGAAGAAGCGGAGCTTGCCATGATCTGGCAGAGCGCCTGCCGGTTTGCGGAGAAGGTGCAGGGGCAGGAGGGGTATGTCGCCCCGGATGCGTACAATGACGAGTTCGGGCGGGAATCGCTGAAGCCGGGTGATTACTCCGACATCGGGCAGGCGAAGGTGCTGACCAGGGAGTACGGCGTGGAGTTGCGCTATACGGCGGCTACAGATTATCTCCGTTTCTGCGGGCAGTATTGGGTGGAGTCCAAGCAGCAGGCAGTGGGCGCGGCGGAGGAGTTTTTAGACCTCCAGCTTGCGGACGCAAAGGATGAGATCGCCCGGACGAAACAGGTGCTCATGGACACGGGCATTTCGGAGGATGCCATCATCTCCGGCGGGAAATCGCTGGAGAAGAAGATAAGCACCGGGCAGATGGACGCCTACCTTGCGTATATGTCCGCCCAGGCATACAAGGCGTTCGTGATGAAACGACGGGATATGAAGTATGTGGTTTCCGCACTGCAGGCGGCAAAGCCGATGCTGGAGATCAGCGTTTCCGACCTTGACAAAGACGGCTTCCTGCTGAACACGCCGGACGGCACCTATTACCTCCCGGATGGTCTGGAGGGGAAACGTGACCACAGCCCGGAGGATTATATCACGAAGATCACGGCGGCAGCTCCCGGCGATAAAGGGGAGAGTCTGTGGCTGGATTCTTTGGACACCATTTTCTGCAAAGACCAGGAGCTGATTGATTATGTGCAGCAGATCGTGGGCATGGCGGCGGTGGGGCGCGTCTACATGGAGGCGCTGATCATTGCCTATGGGGAGGGCAGCAACGGCAAATCCACCTTCTGGAACACCATAGCCCGTGTGCTTGGCACTTACAGCGGGAACATGTCTGCGGATGCGCTGACGGTCGGGTGCAAGCGGAACGTGAAGCCGGAGCTTGCCGAGGCGAAGGGGAAAAGGCTGCTTATTGCATCTGAGCTGGAGGAGGGCGTGCGCCTGAACACGTCCATCATCAAACAGCTCTGTTCCACGGATGAGATTTTTGCGGAAAAGAAATATAAAGACCCGTTTTCCTTTACGCCGAGCCATACCCTCGTGCTGTACACCAACCATCTGCCGAAAGTCGGGGCAATGGATTCCGGCATCTGGCGGCGGCTGATTGTTATTCCTTTCAATGCAAAGATAACAGGGGGCAGCGACCAAAAAAATTATGCAGATTATCTTGCAGAAAATGCCTCGCCTTATATTATGGCGTGGATTATTGAAGGCGCAGAAAAAGCCATTAAAAATAATTTCAGGATAGCCCTTCCGAAGTGTGTGGAGGGTGCCATAGCAAAATACCGGCAGGACAATGACTGGCTGTCGCATTTCATTGAGGACTGCTGTGAAGTCGGGGACGGGATGGAAGAAAAGTCAGGGGAGTTTTACAGGGCATACCGTTCCTACTGTGCAAGGGTGGGGGATTTTGTAAGGAGTACAACTGAATTTTATAATGCGGTGGTACAGCGTGGGTTCCGGCGCGAGAAAAGGCGTGACGGGCGTTTCGTGCTGGGGCTGTGCCTGGCGGAAAAGACAGAGGATTTTTGAGTGTGTGACGGTCGTGACATTCTTAGTATAAAACCCCCTTTAGGGCAGTTTTTTTGTAAAAAATCTTATATAGAGAGGTTTATGGTACGAGTGTCGAGAGTGTCACAGAACCAGTCAGGAAGGAGGAAGATGTTATGTGGATAAAAGAGCAAAACGGAAAGTCAATTCTCAATACGGAGAATTACGACAGGATTGCCATCAGCCAGGAAAACGAAGGGGCATATCTGGTAGTGGCAGCCATAGATTATGTGGAGATGCCCGGCCTCACGAGGTTCAGAACCGCCATGCGGAAAGCTGGCAGTTATAAGGAACCGGAGGTGGCACAGGCTGTCCTGGCAGAAATCTATGGGCAAATTGCAGCGGGTGTAAAGGCTTATGAAATGCCTGCGGACAGGAGCAGTGTATGAGAGAGAAAACCATAGAGCAGAAGTTCAGGACGGCAGTCAAGGCCGCCGGGGGCTTGGCAGTCAAGTTCGCATCGCCCGGTTTTGATGGGGTGCCTGACCGTTTGGCACTTCTCCCTGGTGGGAGGATGGCATTCGTGGAGGTCAAGGCTCCTGGGAAAAAGCCCCGCCCCCTGCAGCTGGCACGGCACAGGCTTCTCCGGCGGCTTGGATTTAAAGTATATGTGCTGGATGACGAGGGGCAGATAGAAAAAATCATATCAGAGATTGGGGGTGATGCCTAATGAAGTTCGTACCACACAGTTATCAGAAATTTGCAATCGAGTATATTGAAAGCCATCCGATAGCGGCTGTTCTGTTGGATATGGGCTTGGGTTAAGGGCAAAACAGGAATAACGCTGACGGCAGTCAACGACCTGATGTTTGACAGCTTTGAAATCCACAGGGTGCTTGTGGTAGCGCCAATCCGTGTAGCCTCTTACAGTTGGCCGGCAGAGATTGAAAAGTGGGACCACCTCAAGGGGATTAAGTACAGCGTGGCGGTCGGGACTGCGGCGGAGAGGCTGGCGGCATTAAAGCGGCAGGCAGACATTTACCTTATCAACCGTGAGAACGTACAGTGGCTGATTTCCGAGAGCGGCATACCGTTTGACTTCGACATGGTGGTGGTCGATGAGCTGTCCTCCTTTAAGAACCACCAGACGAAGCGGTTCAGGGCGCTGATGAAGGTACGGCCAAAGGTGAAGCGCATCGTGGGGCTGACAGGGACGCCTTCCAGCAACGGCCTGATGGACTTGTGGGCGGAGTTCCGGCTGCTGGACATGGGCGAGCGGCTTGGGAGGTTCATCGGGCAGTACCGCACTTCTTACTTCCGGCCGGATAAGCAGAACGGGCAGGTGGTATTTTCCTACAAGCCGCTGCCTGGGGCGGAAAAGCAGATATACGGTAAAATATCCGACATCACCATTTCCATGAAGTCCACCGACCACCTGCAGATGCCGGAGCTGATAAATTCCAGATACACCGTGTATCTCTCTGAGAAGGAGGATTCGCGGTATGCGGATTTGAAGAAAGACCTCGTCCTGCAGTTGCCTGACGGCGATATCACAGCCGCCAATGCCGCATCCCTTTCCGGGAAGCTGTCGCAGATGGCGAACGGCGCGGTGTACACGGATGCCGGGGAGACAGTCGCCATCCATGAGCGGAAGCTGGACGCACTGGAGGACATCATCGAAGCGGCGAACGGCAAGCCGGTGCTTGTGGCTTACTGGTTCCGGCATGACCTGGAACGCATCACGGAACGGCTTCACAAACTGAAAGTCCCATGTTCCCGGCTGGACACGGACGGCAGCATCCGGAAATGGAACGCCGGGGAAATCCCGGTGGCGCTGATCCACCCGGCATCCGCCGGACACGGCCTCAACCTCCAGAGCGGAGGGAACACCCTTGTGTGGTTCGGCCTTACCTGGTCACTGGAATTATACCAGCAGACGGTGGCGAGGCTGTGGCGGCAGGGGCAGGCATCCGAAACCGTGGTGGTGCAGCACATCATCACGAAAGGCACCATAGACGAGCGGATCATGAAGGCGTTATCCGAGAAGGACACCACGCAGGCCGCACTGATCGATGCGGTGAAAGCAGACCTTAAGATATAAGCGGGAATGCCGCCAGTCAAAAATGCAAATCTGAGCCAATCAATGAAAACCAGTGACAATCTTTGAAAATCCGTGGGAAATAAAATATTTTTGATTGGAGGCATGGCTTATGAGCATTATCTGGAAGTACCTTGACAAGCGGTCGGCGGCCGTGGATGCACTGAAGGATTACAGCAGCATGAAATTCATCATCGAACACACGGATGATGAGATAAAGGCGGCATATGAGAAGATGGGCGGCGTCAGCAGCCCGCAGTCTGACGGGATGCCGCATACGCACAATCCCCATGCCGTGGAGGACAGGATGGTAAAGGGCATTGAGGAGATCGATGTCCTGAAAGAGCGTTACCGGCAGGCAGTGGAATATATGGCGTGGTTCCTCCCGGCATGGGAGGAGCTTTCTGAGGATGAGCGGTATGTGCTGGAAAATTTCTATGGCGGCAGCAATGAATACGGCAGCAGCATTATTTATAAAATTGCCGACCATTTCCGCATCGAGCAGAGTTCCGCCTATAACAAAAAGAACCGTGCGCTGCACCACCTTACCATCCTGCTTTTTGGGAAAAGCTGAAATCCATGAAAATATGAGTGGATATATTTTTCCGTTGACGGTAATATGCACCATACCAGCAGGAGAGGAGGTGCAGGATGGCTAAAGAGGATGAAGCCGGGAAGATCATGGCGGTGGCAGAAAAATACAGCGATTATTTTAATGAGTGGCATTCCGACATCGCCATTGGCAGGAAAGGGCCGAATTTTTTCTATGTGTACAACGACCAGTACCGGTATTTCGAGGTGTTTGAGGAATTCAGCACGGCGGAGGAACTGGAGAGGCTGATCATCGGGACGATGGCTGAGAACATGGAAGTCTTTAATGCCGTGGCATTGGAAAGCACACAGAAGATGTTTGACGACCTGGACATCAACGAGAATGTGGGCAGCTATGACCCGGACTTCCACATCTACAAGCTGCTTCGGCAGATGGAGATCATGACGGGGCAGCTGGAACACTGGTCGGAACTGGTGGCAGGCACATACCGGTCCTTTGCGAATGTCTGTAAAGACTTAAAGTTCGGCGGGCAAAAACCAGACGGGGATACAAATGAGTAATATCGTGTAAAATGTTTGCCATATGGCGTGGTATACTGATATTATCGAAAACTGCAAAAAGACAGAAGGCCTTCGTGGGAATTATCCTGCGGGGGCTTTCTTTATGCCATGAGGAGGTGAGAGCAATGCCAAGGAAACCGAAGAGGCCGTGTTCCTTCCCCGGATGCCCGAAGCTGACGGAAGGGAGGTTCTGTGAGGAGCATGAGAAGCAGGAGAACCGCCGCTACGAGAAGTACGACCGTGACCCGGCTGTACGCCGTAGGTATGGCAGGGCGTGGAAACGTATCCGTGACCGTTATGCCGCCAAGCACCCGTTCTGTGAGGAGTGTTATAAGAAAGGGCTGCTGCATCCGGTGGAGGAGGTACACCACAAGCTGCCGCTGGCAGAGGGCGGCACTCATGACGAGGGAAACCTCGTGTCACTGTGCCAGCCGTGCCATGCAAGGATTCATGCGGAGCGTGGCGACAGGTGGCACAAGCATTAATTTATTTTATGGGAATCAGTGCTGTGTTGATTTATGCTGTGGAGGTTTCTGCTGACCCGGAGGGGCGGTCGGAATCTTCACAGCAGATTTTCTGTGGAACGGGCGCGGGGTCAAACGTGCGAAAAAAGCGAAATCAAACGGGGAATATCCCCCTGAAGGGAAAGGAGGCGGT
>CANQRW010000036.1 GCA_947626365.1 uncultured Lachnospiraceae bacterium | reverse complement strand
GCTATGGCGGAATTGGCAGACGCGCCAGATTTAGGTTCTGGTGGGAGACCGTGCAGGTTCAAGTCCTGTTAGCCGCACTGAAACGCGAAAAAAGCAAGGAAAATCAAGGGCACTGAAAAAAGCCTAATTCTTTCTTCAAAGAATCAGACTTTTTCAGTGCCCTTGACCCCTTCGGGTTTCGGCGGTTTCTTCATCGGGTGGATACAGGGACTCGAACCCTGGGCCTCCAGAGCCACAATCTGGCGCGCTAACCAACTGCGCTATACCCACCATATACGAGCCTGAAGGGATTCGAACCCCCGACCCACGGCTTAGAAGGCCGTTGCTCTATCCAGCTGAGCTACAGACTCATATTACGCTGTTAGTTGCCTAACAAGCAAAGGTTAGTATATCCCAAAAAGGCTTTTGTGTCAAGCACATTTTTCTCATTTCATGACCTTTCATGACCATTTCATGATTCTATAAATTTCTCCGCGCTTGTCGAAAAATGTTGAAACAAGCCGAATTTCATGCTATATTTAAATTAATTAACGAACTAACACCAAAGAGGGAGGAAATAACATGAAGAAAGCATTATGGATTGCTCTGTGCAGCGCATCTCTGTGTCTCGTTCCTACTATGGCGGCGTTTGCCGATCCCTACGGTCCCGGCGCTTCTTTCGGCGGATCCTATATCAGCGACGGCTTCGGCTATTATCAGCAGCCTGCCAATCCGCAGCCCCCGGCAGACACCAACACGGTGGAGTATCAGCTTCCGTTTACGGTTCTCTATACCGTGGATTACTGCGGCATCTCCGATCCCGGCCCTATCACCGAGAAGACGGATCTGGGAACCATGCCTAACCAGATGTACCGCTACATAGACGATCTGGACGCCAACACCTACCATGTCAGGAAGGATAACAGAGACGTGTATATCCCCAAGACAGCCGGATATCTGACCAACACCATCAAACTGCCCCAGGGCCTGGACATCCGTGCCAAACTGGTCACCAACGCGATCAGCTATCTGGGTTCCCTGTATACTTTCGGCGGTTCTGACGGAGCAAGCGGATTTGACTGCTCCGGTTTTGTCATGACCTGCTATAACAGCATCGGCGTTTCTATTCCCCGCAGCACCAAGGAACAGGTTAAGCAGGGGACTGCCATTGACGTATCTCAGATTCGCCCCGGAGACCTGATCTTCTACGGCGCGGCAGAGGATTCCGTCAATCATGTGGCTATGTACATCGGCGGCGGCATGGTGATTCATTCCAAGAATACCGGCAACGGCGTCTGCGTAGACCCCTATTCCATGCGGCAGGATGCCCCATTCCGAATCGTCAATATCTTAGGCGATCAGAACTGACTTTTCTCTGACACTTACTCTCCCCGGAACCCGGGGAGAGTATTTTTTAGGCCTGAGATGGCAGGCTTCGCTATATCTGCTGTCTCTCTTCCTGCCTGCGCGATACATAAAATACCAAAAACGCGTCGCTGGCGCTCTGTTTGCATACTGACATAAAATGGGGAGGCCCGCAAAATCAGGGACCTCCCACCTAAATCGTGAGAGCAGGCGATGGGAATCGAACCCACGTATCCAGCTTGGAAGGCTAGTGTTCTACCATTGAACCACGCCTGCATATCATATTATTCTGTAAAAATCTCGGGGTGACAGGATTCGAACCTGCGGCTTCCTGGTCCCAAACCAGGCGCTCTAGCCAAACTGAGCCACACCCCGGTATGCACCTGCGCCCTCAGACGCAACTGTTATTATAAACGATAGATTTTTTATTGTCAACTGTTTTTAAAGAAACTTCTGCTTAAAAGACAGTTCCCCGTTCTGATCCAGTTCCGCCACAATATAGGAGGGACGCCTGCCCTCCTGCCTGGGATAGGACAGACTTCCCGGATTCACCAGGACCACGCCATCCATTTTCGTCAAAAGCGGCTTATGGGTATGACCGAACATGACAATATCACAGTCTCTGCTCTTCGCTTCGTCCGCCAGGCCTTCCACTCCCATGGACACTCCGTAATAATGTCCGTGAGTCAGAAGCACCTTATATTTTCCCAGCCGAATCTCCCGTTCTTTGTCCAGCATGGAGAAAAAATCGTTGTTGCCCATGACCATCTCCATCCTGCACTCCGGATTGACCCAGTCGGGAATATAATGCTCGCTGCCTTCCGCATCTCCCAGGTGAATCAGCATATCAACAGGCTTCTCCTGGGCGATGACAGTCTTCATGTTCTCGTCCTTCCGATGGGTGTCGCTGATGATCAGTATCTTCATCCATCTTCCCTCCCGATGATTTCCCTGAGACGCAGCTTCATAGCTTCCAGAGCCTTTCCTCTGTGACTGATCTCATTCTTCCGATCCAGGGGAATCTCGGCCGAAGTCATGCCATATTCCGGCAGATAGAAAATAGGATCGTATCCAAAACCATTGCTCCCGGCCGGCTCATGCGCGATCATGCCCTCTACGGCTCCCTCTGTGTGAAGCACGCTTCCATCCGGCAGCACAGCGGCAATGGCGCAGACGAACCTGGCCGTGCGCTCCTCTTCCGGGGCAGCGGCAACCCGATCTATAATCACCTGATTCTTAATCTTATAGGAAGTATCCTCTCCCATATACCGGGCGGAATAGATGCCGGGCTCTCCGTTCAGATAATCCACAACCAGGCCGGAATCATCAGCCAGCACAATATCCCCGGTCAGAGCCCAGACGGCCCTGGCTTTAATTTCAGCATTCTCCGCAAAGGTAGTACCGTCCTCCACAATATCCGGATCGACGCCGGCTTCCTTCATGGAGATGATCTCCAGGCCCAAATCCTCCAGAATCATGCGAAATTCCCGCATCTTTCCGGCGTTTCCCGTGGCCACGATAATCTTATGTTTCATATTTGTTTCCTCTCATACAGTGCGCCCTGCGGCTGTCGTTGGTATCTTTTCCCCAAATGATCCCGACCGTTTTCTGGCCGGCGGCTTCGGTCCCAAATACTGATAGAAATAGGTTTTTATCATTCCATTGTAAATCTTCCGGTTTCGGTCGGCTTTTCTCCCCAGATACCGCTCCGCATCCTCGTAAGCCGTGATGATATAGGCCGACCAGCTGTCCAGGGCGCGGTACCGCTCTCCCAGCTCCTGATACAGCTGAGGCAGATCCTTCTTATCCTCCAGTCTCTCCCCGTAAGGCGGGTTGGTGATCAGAAAGCCGTATTTCTTCGGATGGCTCAGGGCACTCAAAGGCCTCTGCTGAAAATGAATCATGCTGCCCACGCCGGCCCTCTCCGCATTGGCCCTGGCCACCTTGATCACTTCGCCGTCAATATCATAGCCCTGGATATCGGTCTCCGCCGACTCATCGATCAGATCCCGGGCCTCATCCGCCGCCTCATACCAGCATCTCTCCGGAATCAGATTCTTCCAGTTCTCCGCCAGGAAAGACCGGTTCATACCAGGCGCGATGTTGGCCGCCATCATCGCGGCCTCTATGGGAAATGTGCCGCTTCCGCAGAAGGGATCCACCAGGATCCGGTCTCCTCTCCAGGGAGTCAGCATGATCAGAGCCGACGCCAAAGTCTCGGAAATCGGCGCCTTGCCTGCCGCAGGCCGGTAGCCCCTCTTGTGGAGAGACTCTCCAGTGGTGTCAATCCCGATGGTCACCTGATCCTTGTAGAGGAACACTCTCAAAGGATAGCTGCTGCCGGTCTCCGGGAACAAAGATATGCCATAGGCTTTCTTCATCCGTTCCACCATGGCTTTCTTCATGATCCTCTGGATATCCGACGGGCTGAACAGTTTGCTCTTGATGGAAGACGCCTTCGCTACCCAGAATCTGCCGTCCCTTGGGATAAATTCTTCCCAGGCGATCGCCCTGGTTCCCTGGAACAGCTCCTCGAAGGTCTCCGCCGGGAAGCTTCCGGCTTTTATCAGGATCCGCTCCGCCGTCCGCAGAAACACATTGGCCCGGCAGACAGCCTCCTCATCTCCCAGGAACGTGACACGGCCGTCTTCCACCAGGGATATATCATATCCCAGATCATATATTTCTCTCTTAAGCACCGACTCCAGCCCGAAATGGCAGGGTGCGATAATCTCGTACAGTTTCTTCACCGGACACCTCTTACAGCCGAATCTCTTTTATCTTGCCGCCGTCAAAGTCATAAACTGTAAACGTATGGCCGTCCAGCATGGCGTAGCTGGGCGGATTGCCTCCCTTGGGCAGAGAGACGGAACCCGGGTTCAGCAGAAACTTATCTCCCATGGTCTCCGCCACCGGAAGATGGATATGACCGTAAACCAGCGCGTCTCCCGGCTGCATAGGCGGCAGCTTCTCCTCACCATATACATGTCCGTGGGTGGCGTAGATCGTCTTTCCATTGAAAACCAGGAGGGCATAATCCGCCATCATGGGAAACTCCAGCACCATCTGGTCCACCTCGGTATCGCAATTGCCTCTTACCGCGTAAATTTTATCTTTATATCCATTCAGCATGGCCAGAACCTGCTTGGGAGCATAATCTCTGGGCAGATCATTTCTGGGTCCGTGATAAAGGATGTCCCCCAGAAGAATCAGCCGCTCCGCCCCGGAACCTCTGAACACATCCAGCATTTTCCTGCAGTAATAAGCCGAGCCATGGATATCGGACGCGAACATATATTTCACAGAAGTCACCTCTTTTTGGCTACTATTTTATAGCCTCGGCAGGGTTCCTGTCAACCAAATGTTTCTTATACCAGATACTTTCCCCGGTAGGCTGTCAGGCCGCCGGCCACATTGACCACCTGATATCCCCGGTCTGCCAGATGATTGCACGCCAGCATGCTCTGACTTCCCCTTGTGCAATAGAAAACAATGGGGATTCCTACGGGAAGTTCTCCTAACCGCTCTTCCAGTTCCTCAAATGGTATATTGACTGCTCCCTTAATATGATTTCGGGCAAAGGATTCGCTTCCCCGCAGATCCACCAAAAACATCTGCCTGCCTCCTTCAATCCAGCAGTCCAGTTCCCATACCGTGATAATCGGATACCGCATAAGACCTCACCTGTCCCTTTTCTATTAGTATATGGGACAGACCGTGGATTGTGAATCGCGGCGCACATATAATAAAGAAGCCGCCCCATAATCCGGGACGGCCTCTCTGCCATTGTTCTCAATCAGCGGTTGTTGTCACAATTTTTTCCGGTGCTGCCTGAACCATTCTGGCTGTTGTTCTTGCTGCTGTTCTGATTGCTGTTCTGGCTGTTGTTCTGACTGCCGTTCTGATTGTTGTTCTGACTGTTGTCGTAGCTGTTCTTTGCCATAATAGGCACCTCCTGAATTGGTGTTTTAAGTTACAGGAATAGTATGGCTGAATCCGGCAATCTTATACAGTTTTTTTATTTTTAATGAGCGGCAGGCCGCAGCATGGTTAAACCCCCGGTGCCTTTTCAGTCCCCCAGCATATTGACAATGCGGACCGGCTGGCGGTAATTCCAAGGGGACATCTTCACGCCGGTCTTATATGTAGAGGCATGGACAATCTGTCCGTCCCCCGCATAGATCGCCACATGATTGATGCCGCCTCCCTGGCTGTAGAAAACCAGATCGCCGGGTCTCATCTGGTCCGCGCCTATGGCCCTCCCCTGGGTGGCCTGGGTTCCGGAGCTTCGCAGCATGGCTATGCCGGCCGCATTCTGCATGACATACCGGACAAACCCGGAGCAGTCCACTCCGGTGCGGGGATCGCTCCCTCCATAGCGGTACCGGCAGCCCAGAAACTGCTTCGCAAAATCTACAATATGCTGGCGGAGGGAGCTGGAATCTGCTGCCTGCACCTGGGCCGCGGCTGCCTCCGCAGCCGCCTTGGCCTCCGGTGAGTTCTCAAAGACCTCCGTCTTCTGGACATCTGCCTTCTCCGCAGACAGATATCCCACCGTATCTCCTACTTTAACCTCCATCCATCCGCCGCCTTCATCCTGAAGAATCGGGAAACATTCTCCTGCAGCGGCAGTTCTCAAAATATCATAGGAATCCATCGACACATAGATATCCGCCGCTTCTTCCGCTATCGCGACATACTGCCCTTCCGTCAGCCCCGGTCCGCCCAGACTCTCATAACCGGCCCAGACATCTGCAGGGTTCATCATCGCCATACACATACTTATGGCAGCCATATTGATTCCACACCATATCCTCTGTTTCTTCATTTTGCAATCTCTCCAATCTTCTAAGACAGCACGTCCACAATCTTTACCGGCGTCCGGTTATTCCAGGCAGACACTCTGATTCCTGTCTTTCTGGAAGACGCATGGACGATCTGTCCGCCGCCTATGTAGATGGCCACATGATTGATACGGGAATTTTTGCTGTAGAAAATCAAATCGCCCGGTCTGGGATTTTTTACGTTTTTCCCTTCCGTCGCCTGTATCCAGGAAGCGTGGGTTAATGTCACGCCTGCCATGTGTTTCATCACATAAGCTGTAAATCCGGAACAGTCCGCTCCGGTATGAGGGTCGCTTCCGCCCCATACATAGGGCTTTCCCACAAACTGCAGAGCGTATTCCACAATATTGTTTCTCAGCGATACCTCAGGGTCCGTCTCCTCCCGGCTCGCTCCCAGCAGCGCTGCCCCGCCGCTCATCCTCAGGTATCCTTTTATATTCTTATCCTCTGCCAAAACCCGGCCCATCTCACAGGAAGATGCCCTGCAGATCTGGCCTCTGACCAGTTCCGCTGCTTTGCAGGAACGTATACTCCTGTCGCTGCAGACAGCCATCTCCGGCACATCTGCTCTTATCTTATAGAAGGAATTAGCCTCTGCGCCAATTCCCTCCTGGTACCTTACTGCAGCGTTTATCCGGCGTACATTCGAGGGTGCTGTGGCTGTAAAGATCACGCCCAGACACAGCCCCAGAAATGCTTTCCACGCTTTTCTTTTCATTGCATTAAGGCTCCATCTATTATATTTATTACAAATTTGTTAACTACTCTGTAATTATATTTCGTTTCTGTTAAAAAGTCAAGAAAAAAGACGCCTCAACTATTACAATTAGTTTCAGCGTCTTTTAATATTTTCTTAATATGCTGTCTGCCCCGCGATTCACCATCGCTGTCGCGGACCCTGAAACAGGCGAATCAGCAGCAAGACAATGATGATCGGCCCCAGAACCGGCGCCAGCAGCGTGAAGATTCCGCCCACAATGACAAATACCGCGTACAACACAAGAAACACGATCACTATAATCGCCAGTTTCACATACCATTTGCTTAAATCGAATACATGGAAAGACCCTCTGGGCTCCTGCCGTCTGCTGTCATACCCGGTTCCCCCCGTACTTCCGTACCCTGTACTCCCGTAGCTGCCGTCTCCATAAGCGTCTCCGGCACTGCCGTAACCGCTGTTTTCATAATAACCATTTCCCGCATCCTCGTCGGGCATGTCCGTAGTATCTTCAATATTCTTGGCAATGAGCCTGGGCGTCCCGATCTCTTCGATCACTTCCTCTTCCGTCCGCCCCTTTCCGACTTCGCCGCTGATATATTCGTCGTAGTACCTCATATTCTCCTCGACCACATCCGGCGGCACATCTCCTGACAGGTCCCGGCGCAGGGCCTGAAGAAATTCCTGTTTATTCATGCAGATCTCCTTGATTTTATCGTCAGCAGTTTCATCCCGGACCGCCTGCCTGCCGGTCCTGTCTGCCTGTCCTATTCAACGTGTTCCTTGATGACACCTTCCCGGTAAGCGGCCACCAGTTCCTTCAGATCGCTTATCTTGGCATCCAGTTCTATTCCCAGATCCGTATCGCTTACCATGACGCGGCTCTTCATTTTCTCCACGATCGTCACCTTCGGCGTATTCTTCTGACCGGCCACAAAAGGCTTGTGTTCCGCCAGCGCCAGGTGCCTGGAATTGTAGATCAGGGTGTAGCCTGCAATTCCCGTCTTGCTCTGGTACGCTTTGGACAGGCCGCCGTCAATGACGTACAGTTTGCCGCCGGCCTTAATGGGAGTCTCGCCGTCCTTAATCTTCACCGGCACATGGCCGTTAATGATATGGCTTCCCTCTGTCGGCAGACCAAATTCCCTCAGGATCTTATCACAGTATTCTTCGCTGACGCTCAGCTGATAGTAGGGATTAAAGGTTTCCTTGTGGGTAGATTTATCCGCCACAAAATAATTTTCAAAGGTCGTCATCTTATCCTTGCCGAAGACCGGAGATTTGGCCCCGCACCACAGATACCACATAAAATCTCTGGCGTATTCCTTATCCGGATTACTGTCGGCAAAGAAGTACGCATTCTGAACCATCTGATCTACAAAATCCATCAGGGCTTTCCCGGAATAGGAGATGCCGTGAAACGTAAGGGTGTCGAAACTTCCGTCTTCCTTCATGGGGATACACCCGTGATACAGCAGATTGTTGTTAATCCTGGTATACATGGCTCCATGGGAATAGAGGAACTTCACATGTTTGTGAAGCAGGGCACTGTGGCGGAAGGACAGCTTCAGCGTATGCAGAAGTTCTTCCTCCTCCGATGACAGGGCCAGCGGATTCTTCGGGTCTATGGTCGGGAAATGCATGTCCAGCATGGGATATGTCTTTCCCTCTACCGTCACGGTTCCCTTCTCAAAATCAATCTTCTCCAGCAGACAGCGCTCGTCCATCTCGTACTCCGGATGGCGCTTGATGATCTGGCCTTCCACCTTAAACTGGATTACGGCGATTGCCTTGTGCATCTTGGCCGCCAGGCCCGGATCCACCGCATCATAGATATTCTGATCCAGAATGTGTGGTTTAAACCGCTCGCAGGGGTCATCCCGGTAAACAGCGGCCGCAAACATGGACAGCGGCCGCAGATTGATCCCATAACCGTCCTCCAGCACATCAAATCCATTATAGCTGATGGCAATTCTCAGCACATTGCAGATACAGGCCAGATTGCCGGTAGCGGCGCCCATCCAGTCGATATCATGGTTGCCCCACTGGATGTCCACATCATGGAAATGAATCAGCTCCTCCATGATCAGATCCGCTCTGGGGCCTCTGTCAAAGAT
This sequence comes from uncultured Lachnospiraceae bacterium, assembly GCA_947626365.1. Taxonomy (GTDB): domain Bacteria; phylum Bacillota; class Clostridia; order Lachnospirales; family Lachnospiraceae; genus UBA3402. The sequence continues at coordinate 24,686 of CANQRW010000036.1, read as the reverse complement.
ATCTCCGATAATATGAAGGCTGTCGATGGTCAGTCCCTGAATCAGTTCGCACAAAGCGCAGATGAATTTGTCAGCAATATTGATATCGATAATCGTACGGACAATCTCGCTGTAATATACCTTCTTATTCTCATCATTGTAATCCACATGGAGCAGCTCATCGATAATGTAGGCAAAATCCGCCGGCATCTTTTTGCGGACCTTAGACCTGGTATATTTGGAGGAAACCACCTTGCTGATCTGCACCAGGCGGTATATGGTAATCTTTCTCCAGTCATCACTGTTTTTGCCGGTCCGCTCCATGCGGGCCAGTTCTCTCTGGGGGTAGTAGATCAGATTTGCAAGCTCCTCCTGCTCCTCCTCCGGAATCACATACCCAAAGGTTTCCTTGATCTTCTCCCGGATAATTCCTGATGAGGAACGCACCAGATGGATAAACGCTTCATGTTCTCCGTGCAGGTCGCTGAAGAAATATTCCGTCCCCTTAGGCAGGCCGCCGATGGCGGTCAGATTGATGATCTCACTGGACGCCGCCCGGATCGTCGGATACTCTCTGGCCAGAAGCTTCAAATAAGCGATATCTCTCATGGTGAATTCCCTCCCCGTTAGAACAGTCCGAACACCGCAGAACCGCAGAATACGGTTCCCGGCGTCAGCTGCCGTTTTGGATAGTATAGCACAGAATGCCTGAAATGAAAAGAGATGGGAATTGTATACTTTTATCCGCGGTCAGCCGAAGCTTCTGTTCCCGTATTCCCCTGTCTCCACCGAAAGCTTCTGCTCCCGCATTCCCCCTGTTTCCGCCGGAAGCTTCTGCTCCCGCGCTCCGCCAGGAATATCCGGATCCTGCATCTGATAAGCCCGGTAATGCTCTTTCGTGGCGGCGTCCCGAACCGTCTCCGAGCGGTTGTTGTAAAGGAACTTCACCAGCTGATAGCAGTCGATCCAGATTTCATTATCGCCTTCCTTCTGGGATTCGTCAAAAATCAGCTGCAGGCCGAAATGCAGGTGCGCCTCGTCGATATTGTTGGTATTTTCCGTTTGACTGTAGCCGGTTCGGCCCAGATAACCGATCACATCCCCGGCCTGAACCACGCTTCCCACCTGAAGAGATTTATGGTAAGGATAATTTTTCCGAAGATGGGCGTAGTAATAGTACCTCCGGCCGTCAAAGCTGCGGATTCCCAGACGCCAGCCGCCGTACCGGTTCCAGCCCATGGCCTCCACATAGCCGGATTCAACGGCAATGACAGGAGTCCCCACCTGGCCCATCATATCGTGGCCCAGATGCCGGCGTTTAAATCCATAGCTCCGTGAAGCTCCAAAATCGTCAAAATCGGTGTAAGGATAATTTTTCGCAATCGGTGAAAACGCCTTCAGCCCGTATTTCGTAACCCACACGTTATCCTCCGTCCGAATGGGATTGCCGCTGCTGTCCTTGGGCAGCGCAAAATCCGGCGCCTGACCTCCCGGAATCTCGATCTGATACTCCCCCACCATGCCTCCCAGAACCGCTGTATAGGCTTCCAGATAATAAGGATAATATTTCATGCCCGCCGTGATCTCTTCCAGCTTCTCACCGTTTCGAAGGCACACGGCGATCTCATCCATGTCCCTTTCGCTGTACCTGGAGAAATCACCTCCGTACCTGGCCCCCAGATAAGCCAGCAGCTCAATCCAGTTCAGATGGATCTCCGACTGGCAGGTGCTTACATCATAGCGGAAAGCCCGGTTAAGCGCCTCCGATGTCACCTGAAAATCAACCCAGTGAATGTAATCTTTTTTATCTGTTTCCCGGTTTCTCCCCCTATCCGCATCGCTGTCCGCACCTCCGGCCCTCGTCTCCTCCTCCGGGCCTGCGGCATTCTCTTCCACGCCTGCGGCGTCTCCCTCCGGGCCCGCGGCATTTCCTTCCACGCCTGCGGTGTCTCCCTCTGAGCCTGCGGCATTCTCTTCCACGCCTGCGGTGTCCCTGCCGACAGTCATCCTGCTGCCCCAAGGCGTCAAAAGCACCAGAAAAGCCAACAGCACCGCTGACTCCAGGGCGATAATTAAATGTGAAAAATCCGGCCGTTTGCTGAAATCCATGAGAAACCTCCGACATTTATCCGATGGGCCTGCAGGCCGCAAATCCTGTCAACCAAGGATATGCGCTGAAAAACTCAAATATGAACCCAAGTTTCTCTTTCCTTTTTCCATAAACTGAGTTAAACTGTACACATCAGTGCAGGGGACGCGGTGAAAAAAGTGAGGACATTGATATGATATATTCGGTCAAATATCAGTCGCCGGCAGGCCTCCTGACGATCGCCTGCAGAAGCGGCCATATCATCGGATTATGGATTGAAGGGCAGAAATATTTCGCCGGAAATATAACGGAACCAATGACGATGATCTCAGAAAATAACAGTTTCAGCGGCATGACAGAGGATGGTCCTGTCCTTGTCCGAACGCAGCAATGGCTGGACCGGTATTTTGCCGGAGAAAAGCCTTCGCCCGCCGAACTTCCACTGGCGCCGGAAGGCAGTAAATTCCGCAGGAGAGTATGGGATATCCTCTGCCGGATTCCCTATGGACAGACCGTTACCTACAAAGAGATTGCAGCACAGATGGCGGCCGGTCCAACCGGACACGCAGCAACAGCCTCCCAGAACTCTTCCACGACCAAATTCGTGTCCGCCCAGGCTGTAGGCGGAGCCGTGGGACACAATCCCATCTCCATCATTATCCCCTGCCACCGGGTCATGGGCGCAGGCGGCAACCTGACCGGCTATGCCGGCGGAATCGCCGTCAAAAAGCGGCTTTTGGAACTGGAGGGAGTAGACACTTCCGACTTTTTCATCCCGAAAAATACAAGGAGATTTTCCCATGAATAAAGAAATATCAGACAAAAATATTGTTATAAGAAAATACGCGGATTCCGATCTGGACGCCATGATACGGATCTGGAATGAAGTGGTGGAGGACGGCGTCGCCTTTCCCCAGGAAGACCTGCTGAATCGGGAGACCGGAGCAGAATTTTTTGCGGCCCAAACCTGCTCCGCTGTGGCCGTGGATTCCTCCACGCAAAAAGTATATGGCCTGTACATCCTCCATCCCAACAATGTTGGAAGATGCGGCCATATCTGCAACGCCAGCTATGCTGTCAGCCGGAACAGCCGGGGGCTCCATATCGGGGAAAAGCTGGTAAAGGACTGTCTGGCTCAGGGCAGGGCCCATGGCTTCCGTATACTGCAGTTTAACGCAGTGGTCGCCTCCAACATCCACGCCCGCCATCTCTACGAACGGCTGGGCTTCATCCAGCTAGGCACCATCCCCGGCGGCTTCCGAATGAAGGATGGGCACTATGAGGATATCTGCCCCTATTACCATGAACTATGAAGCGTCCTTCCGCACTATAAAACATCCTTTCGAACTATGAAGCATCCTTTCGCACTATAAAGCGTCCTCTCGCACTGGGACTCAGCCTGCCGCTTATATTCTGTGAATAAAAATCCCGCTCCGCAGCTTCGGCTCGAACCAGGTGGATTTCGGCGGCATGAGAAGTCCGGCATCTGCCACGGCGAACAGCTCCTGGATGGATGTGGGATACATAGAAAACGCCACCGTCATATCATCGGCTACTCTCCGCTCCAGCTCGCCCAGTCCCCGGATCCCGCCGATAAAATCAATCCGTTTGTCCGTTCTGGGATCGCCGATTCCAAGAACCGGCCCCAACAGATAATCCTGCAGTACAGACACATCCAGACTCTTCACCGAATCACCTGCCACCGCGGCCATTACCTCCGGCTTCGCCGTAAGCTCATACCAGGCGCCATCCAGATACATGCCGAAGGTGCCTTTTTTCCTCGGCTCGTATGCCTGCTTTCCCGTCTTCTTCACCAGGAAATTCTTCTCCGCTTCGGCCAGAAATCCTTCCTTGTCCAGGCCATTCAGATCCTTCACTACCCGGTTATATGGCATGATCATCAGCTGATCTTCCGGGAACAGCACCGCCAGGAAATAGTTAAAAGGCTCTTCTCCCGTATAATCCGGATGTTCCGCCCTTCGCTTCAGTCCCACCTTCACAGCTGATGCCGCCCGGTGGTGCCCATCGGCAATATAAGTAAAGGGAATCTTCTCAAAGGTATCCTGAATCGCCTTCACCAGTCTCCGGTCATTAATCTTCCAGATACTGTGAATGACTCCGTCCTCGGACACGAACCGATAGAGGGGCGCCTCTTCCTTGACATGCAGCATGATCTTTGTCAGAAGCTCGTCGCTCCGGTAAGCAAGAAAAATCGGTCCTGTATGAGCGCTGGTGATATCTACATGGCGAATCCGGTCCTGTTCCTTCTCTTCCCTAGTGTTCTCATGTTTCTTGATGATTCCATTTTGGTAATCATCGATAGAACAGCAGGCCACGATTCCGGTCTGGCTCCTGCTATTCATGGTCAGACGGTACAGATAGTAATTCTCCTCCTCGTCTGTCACAAAAGTCCCGTCGGCAATCTCCTTCTCCAGAAGTTCCTTCGCCTTCGCATAGACTCGGGGATCGTAGGTATCTACATCATCCGGAAACTGAGTCTCCGCCCGGTCGATATTCAAAAAAGACAGAGGTTTCCCCGCCACCTCCTGACAGGCCTCTTTCCTGTTGTATACGTCATAAGGCAGAGCCGCCACCTTGTCCACAACGGCCGCAGCCGGTCTTACGCAGATAAAGGGTTTTACAATCGCCATGTCGCTGTTTCTCCTTTTCTAGTCTATGTTTACTCTATTTCATGATCTGACAATATTGCCATGAGATCTCCGAATACAAACAAAGCGTCACTGGCGCTTTGTTTGCATACTGACGTAAACAAAAGGGTTGGACCCTGCAGCCCAACCCTCAGCTTTTTTCGCTCCCACTTACTGGTAGGGTACACCGCTTTTTTCGCTCCCACTCATGGTAGGGTACACCGCTTTTTGAGTATTTCTACTCTGTTTTTATTATATGGCAGGCCAAAATGCCTGTCAAGATTTTTCCGCTTATTTTACCACTCTTACCCGCAGCACGCCGTCGATGCTTCTCAGCTTTGCCAGGGTAGCGTCGTCCACCGGACTCTCCAAATCAAGAAGCGTATATGCGTACTTGTCGCGGCTCTTGTTGGTCATATCGGAAATGTTCACGCCGCCTGCGGCCACCGCGCCGGTCACCTGACCGATCATGTTGGGAATATTTAAGTGATGCACAGCCAGTCTTCCCGCCACCTTGCAGATGCCCATGTCGCAGGCCGGATAGTTGACGGAATTGCGGATATTGCCGTTCTCCAGGTAATCCATGATCTCCTCAACCGCCATCTTGGCGCAGTTATCCTCGGATTCCTCGGTGGAAGCTCCCAGATGAGGAATCACGATAGCGCCTTCCATGTTGGCAGACTTGGCGTTGGGAAAGTCGGACACGTACTTGCGCACCTTGCCGGACTTCAGCGCTTCCGCCATGGCGTCATCGTCAACCAGCAGATCCCTGGCAAAATTCAGCACCACCACGCCGTCTTTCATCTGATTCAGCACGTCGGCGTTGATCATCTTCTTGGTGGAATCCATCAGGGGCACATGGATGGTAATGTAATCGCACTCCTGATAAATGGTATCCGCAGAAGTGATGTGCTTGACGGCACGGGACAGGCTCCAGGCCGCGTTGACGGAGATAAAGGGATCATAACCGTATACGTCCATGCCCAGAGAAGCGGCCGCGTTGGCCACCTGAGCGCCGATAGCTCCCAGGCCGATGACACCCAGCTTCTTGCCCAGGATCTCAGTGCCCGCGAATGCCTTCTTGCTCTTCTCCACGGTCTTATTGATGTTGGCGTCATCCTTATTGTCTTTGCACCACTGGATCCCGCCTACGATATCACGGGAAGCCAGAAGCATTCCGGCGATCACCAGCTCTTTCACGCCGTTGGCGTTGGCCCCCGGCGTATTGAACACTACAATGCCCTTGTCAGCACATTTCTCCAGAGGAATATTGTTGACGCCGGCTCCGGCTCTTGCGATAGCCAACAGGCCGTCGCCCAGTTCCATATCATGCATGGCGGCGCTGCGAACCAGCACGCCGTCGGCCTCCGCCATATTGTCAGTCAGGGCATAATCTTCCGTCAGAAGATCGGTGCCGTACTTGGAAATCGCGTTTAAACAATGAATCTTTCTCATGCCTGGTGCGCCTCCTCAAACTTCTTCATGAATTCCACCAGCTTCTCTACGCCTTCGATGGGCATAGCGTTGTAAATGCTGGCTCTCATGCCGCCCACGGTTCTGTGGCCTTTCAGGTTCACGAAACCGGCAGCTGTCGCCTCTTTGATGAACTGAGCGTCCAGATCCGCGTCGCCTGTCACAAAGGGCACGTTCATGATGGAACGGTCTTCCTTCACCACGGTTCCCTTAAACAGTTTGCTCTGATCCAGGAAATCATAAAGGATCTTGGCCTTCTTCTCATTGCGCTCCTTCATGACCTCAAGGCCGCCCATGGCCTTCAGCCACTTGAATACCTTGCCGCAGATGTAGATACCGTAGCAGGGCGGGGTATTGTACAGGGACTTGTTGTCCACATGAGTCTTATACTGGCACATAGTTGGCGTTCCCGGATATACGTCTTCTGTGACCAAATCCTCACGGATGATTACGATGACCACGCCGGCCGGCCCTACATTCTTCTGAACACCGCCGTAAATCACTCCGTACTTGGTCACATCTACCGGCTCAGACAGGAAGCAGGAGGACACATCCGCCACCAGGGTCTTTCCCTTGGTGTTGGGAAGAGTCTTATACTTGGTCCCATAAATGGTGTTGTTCTCGCAGATATAGACATAATCCGCGTCCTCGTCGATGGGCAGGTCAGAGCAATCCGGAATATAGCTGAAGGTCTTGTCTTCGCTGGAAGCGATGGCATTGGCCTTACCGTACTTCTGGGCTTCCTTCCAGGCCTTCTTGGCCCACTGTCCAGTGATAATGTAATCTGCCACGCCATGCTTCATCAGATTCATGGGAATCATGGCAAACTGGAGGTTGGCTCCTCCCTGGAGGAACAGGACTTTATAATTATCGGGGATGTTCATCAGTTCCCGAAGGTCCGCCTCCGCCTCGTTGATGATGGTCTCGAATGCCTTGGAACGATGGGACATCTCCATCACTGACATTCCGGTACCATTGTAGTCCAGCATCTCTGCTGCTGCTTCTTTCAATACTTCTTCCGGCAATACGGCCGGACCTGCTGAGAAATTGTAAACTCTGCTCATGGTCTTCTCTCCCCACTCTCCTCTGATTTGCGCTGCCGTCTTGACGTGCAAAATATTCTGGCTGTGCGGCGCGTGGGAGCTTGCTCACAAAGCGCTGCGCAGACGGAATATTTTATAGGGCGGGACGGCAGCAAATTTTAAAGTTTTAAATCACTATCATCAAATGCATCCGAAATCGGCGCACCTGGCGATACCATTGGAAATACCTTGTCATCGCAGTGAATCTGGCAGTCGATGAGAACCGGGATGTTCAGAGAAATGGCCTCCTCAAGCACCGGCTTGAACTCCTCCCGCTTCGTCACCCGATAGGCCTTCGCTCCCATGGCCTCGGCTACCTTGGCGAAATCCACATGGTCATTTAACACCGTATGCGAATACCGCTTGCCGTAGAACAGGGTCTGCCACTGGCGGACCATGCCCAGCACATGATTGTTAATGACGACCTCGATGACAGGAATGTTGTAGCGGGTGGCGGTGGCAATCTCATTCATATTCATACGGAAACAGCCGTCTCCCGCGATGTTGATGACTACTTTATCCTTGCGTCCCATCTTGGCTCCGATGGCGGCTCCCAGACCGTAGCCCATGGTTCCCAGACCGCCGGAGGTCAGAAGGGTGTGCGGATTCTTATACTTGTAATACTGGGCAGCCCACATCTGATGCTGGCCCACCTCTGTGACGATCAAGGCGTCTCCGCCGGTCACATCATAGATATCCTCCACCACGCCGGGGCCTGTCAGCAGGTCCTTGTTGTAGCGAAGGGGATACATATATTTCAGGCGCTCGATATGAGCGATCCACTCGTCATGGTTCTGAGGATCCAGGCGTGCGTTCAGTTTCCGCAGGATAATCTTCACGTCTCCCACGATGCTGGCGTGAGTGCGGACATTCTTATTGATCTCTGCCGCATCGATATCCAGCTGAAGGATCTTGGCGTTGCTGGCAAATTTGGATGCGTTGCCCACTACACGGTCGCTGAAGCGGGCGCCGATCACGATCAGCAGATCGCACTCGGTGATCCCGAAATTAGAAGTCTTGGTGCCGTGCATGCCGGCCATACCGGTGTAAAGCTCATCCGTGCCGTCAAACGCGCCCTTGCCCATAAGGGTATCGGCCACAGGGGCCTGAATCTTGTGGGCGAACTGGCGAACCTCCTCCGAGGCGTCGGACAGATTGGCGCCGCCGCCTACCAGGATAAAGGGCTTCTCTGAAGCCTTGATCATCAGGATGGCCTGCTCCATGTCATTCTCCGTGATGGTCTCCGCCTGACGGGGCACCTCTCTGGGCACCTGAGGCTCATAATCGCATTCCGCCGCCGTCACATCCTTGGTGATATCCACAAGGACCGGGCCGGGACGGCCGGACTTGGCAATCTTGAAGGCGCGGCGGATCACGTCGGCCAGCTTGGTTACATCTTTTACAATAAAATTGTATTTGGTAATAGGCATGGTCACGCCGGCGATATCGATCTCCTGGAAGCTGTCGCGCCCCAGAAGGCTTACGCCTACGTTGCAGGTGATGGCCACCACAGGGATGGAATCCATGTAAGCGGTAGCAATACCTGTGACCAGATTGGTGGCTCCCGGGCCGGAGGTGGCCAGACAGACGCCTACCTTGCCGGTAGCTCTGGCATAACCGTCGGCCGCATGGGCCGCTCCCTGCTCATGGGAAGTCAGTATATGGGTGATCTCGTCCTGATGCTTGTAAAGAGCATCGTAGATATTCAGGATCGCGCCTCCCGGATATCCAAAAACCGTGTCAACTCCCTGCTCCTTCAAACACGCAATTACGATTTCCGAACCATTTAATTTCATTCAGTATCCTTCTCCTTACTATTAATCTGCCAAAACCGCGCCTTTATCCGCGGAAGTTACCTGCCTGCGGTACCGTTTCAGATATCCGTCCACATCCTTCATCTTCGGCGTCCAGCCTTCCCGGCGCTTCGCCATCTCCTCATCGGATACCAGCACATTGATGGTATTGGCGTTGATATCGATGGAAATGATATCGCCCTCCTGAACCAGGCCGATGGGGCCGCCTACCGCCGCCTCCGGACACACATGGCCGATAGAAGCTCCCCGGGATGCGCCGGAGAACCGTCCATCTGTGATCAGCGCCACGGAATCGCCCAGACCCATGCCCGCGATGGCGGAAGTGGGATTCAGCATCTCTCTCATACCCGGGCCGCCCTTGGGTCCTTCATAGCGGATAACCACCACGTCGCCGGGCACGATCTTTCCGCCCTTGATGGCAGCAATAGCGTCCTCCTCACAGTCAAAGACTCTGGCCGGGCCTTCATGCTTCAGCATCTCAGGAAGAACAGCGGAACGCTTCACCACGCAGGAATCGGGAGCCAGGTTGCCTCTCAGTACGGCGATGCCGCCGGTCCTGGAGTAAGGATTCTCCACTGTGCGGATAACATCTGTATTCTTATTCACCGCATTGGCGATATTTTCACCGACGGTCTTGCCGGTAACGGTCATGCAGTCCAGATTCAGAAGGCCCAGCTTGCTGATCTCCTTCATCACCGCGTAGATACCGCCTGCCTCATTCAGATCCTCCATGTAAGTGGGGCCCGCCGGCGCCAGATGGCACAGGTTCGGCGTCTTCGCGCTGATCTCATTGGCAATGTCTACATTAATCTCTACCCCTGCCTCGTGGGCGATAGCCGGCAGATGCAGCATACTGTTGGTGCTGCAGCCCAGGGCCATATCCATGGTCAGGGCGTTGCGGAACGCCGCCTCCGTCATGATGTCGCGAGGACAGATATTTTTCTTCAGCATATCCATCACAGCCATGCCCGCGTGCTTGGCCAGGCGGATACGCTCGGAATAAACCGCCGGGATGGTGCCGTTGCCCTGAAGGCCCATACCCAGAACCTCTGTCAGGCAGTTCATGCTGTTGGCCGTATACATGCCGGAGCAGGAACCGCAGGTGGGGCAGACCCTATTGGCAAAATCTTCCACATCCTCAGCGCTCATGGTGCCCGCCGCATAGGCGCCTACGGCCTCAAACATGCTGGAAAGACTTCTCTTCTGGCCCTTTACATGGCCTGCCAGCATGGGACCGCCGCTGACGAACACGGTGGGAATATTCAGACGGGCCGCGGCCATCAGAAGGCCGGGTACGTTTTTGTCACAGTTGGGGATCATGACCAGGCCGTCAAACTGATGGGCCAGGGCCATGCACTCTGTGGAATCAGCGATCAGATCTCTGGTGACCAGAGAATACTTCATGCCTACATGTCCCATGGCGATTCCGTCGCAGACGGCAATGGCCGGGAACACGATGGGGGTTCCTCCCGCCATGGCGACACCCTGCTTGACCGCCTCCACAATCTTATCCAGGTGCATATGACCCGGAACAATCTCATTATACGAACTGACCACACCGATCAGCGGACGGGCCAGTTCCTCCTCTGTCAGCCCTAATGCCCGGAACAGCGAGCGGGCCGGCGCCTGCTGCATACCAGATTTTGCGTTATCACTTCTCATGACGACTCCTCCTTCATGAAATATAATCGTTATCGTTCTAACCGATTTATCTTTTATCCGTTATCCAGGGCGCCGACGGCCCCAAAAGCGCCGCCTCCGGCGTCTACCGGATCCTCTCGGCAATCAGATTTCCCATTTCCGCCGTTCCCACTTTCTTACAGCCCTCGGAATAGATATCCCCTGTCCGATAGCCCTCCGTCAGAACCTGCTGCACCGCCTTCTCGATGGCGTCCGCCTCACGATCCAGATCAAAGGAATAGCGGAGCATCATGGCCGCTGAAAGAATGGTCGCGATGGGATTGGCAATATCCATCCCGGCAATATCCGGGGCGGAACCATGGCTCGGCTCGTACATGCCAAACTTTCCTTCGTTTAAGCTGGCGGAAGACAGCATACCGATGGATCCGGTGATCATGCTGGCCTCGTCGGAAAGAATGTCGCCGAACATGTTCTCTGTCAAAATCACATCAAACTGGCCCGGATTCATGACCAGCTGCATGGCGCAGTTGTCAACCAGCATATGCTTTAAGCTGACCTCCGGATAGTCCTTCGCCACTTCCTCTACCACTTTTCTCCAGAGGCGGGAAGAATCCAGCACATTGGCCTTGTCCACGCTGATGACGCTCTTCCTCCGCTTCATGGCGATATCAAACGCCTTCACCGCAATGCGGCGGATCTCGTTCTCATTATAGGTCAGAGTGTCCACGGCGGTCATCACGCCGTCCACCTCTTCCGTGTGCCGTTCTCCGAAATACAGGCCGCCGGTCAGCTCGCGCATGATGACCATATCAAAGCCTTCACCGATAATCTCCTTCTTCAGGGGACAGGCGTCGGCCAGCTCCTTATATAAATAAGCCGGGCGAATGTTAGCGAACAGGTTCAGGCCCTTGCGGATGGCCAGAAGACCGGCCTCCGGTCTCAGATTAGGAGCCACATCATACCACCGGGAGTTGCCTACATTGCCGCCTACGGCCCCCAGAAGCACCGCGTCCGCGGCCTTCGCCGTGGCAAGGGCCTCCTCTGTCAGGGGCACCCCATACTTGTCGATGGAACAGCCTCCCATCAGGATTTCCGTGTATCTCATGGTATGACCGTAAACACTGCCCACCTGATCCAGGACCTTACAGGCCTCTCTCACGATCTCCGGTCCGATCCCGTCGCCGGGAATCGTCACTATGTTCAAATTCATATCTCTTATCCTCTTTCCAACAGATGCCTGCAAATAGGCCTTTTTCACCGTTTCCTACCATAATATATCATTTATCGCAAGATTTCAATATCCACCGGTAAAAATAAATAAAGTTATTTGGAATTCATTGCATAACCTGGGGTTATGCAATGAATTTGGTTCTCTATACACACAAACGTAATAAAATCAAGGAATTTTTCTGGTTTACATAATTTTTTTGAACCGTTTTTATGCCAATTTCACACCATTATTCCCAATTGCGTCAACAACAGCACAAATAAGCAGCATGGTTAAGACCATCAGCAACCAGATTGAAAATTTGTAGAACCGGGAACTTTATATTGTTGTATTGTTCAAAATCTGCTATAATCTGACACATGGGAAACCAGAGCGCATAAAGGCGGCCTACCCTCCATTTTTTCGGAGGGGCTAACCCTCCAGATATCATGCCCTATGGGTACGAAAGAAAGGAGGGCGAGCGGATGAATGTTACATACTCGGATTTATTCCAGTTTTGTATATTTGTCATTGCCCTTGTGGGGTTGTGTTATACAATCTTCAGGGGAAAGAAATAAGCCGCCACTACTGCAATAGTGACGGCAGGCCCGTTAGGGTCATAACGCTATAACTTATTGGGGTAGGCCGTGTGTCTCTGGCTTTCCCTTTGTAACTATACTATAACATATTCTACGCATCTGTACAAGTGAAAAAATAATGTTATTTATCGGGATGGCAAAATTAGTAAAATCCCTTATCAGAACCATAACCATATGATTATATCACTACTGCAATAGTGACGGCTGCCTGTTAAAGGTTTAAGCAATTTCTAACGTAATATAAACACCTATGACGCATCCGGCTTCTCTACCTGCACGATGGCGGTCTTCTGCATGGGAATCCGGCAGTTCTTGTTGCTGCCGAACTCAATGATCACGGTATCGTCAGTCATGTCGATGACCACGCCGTAGAAGCCGCTGGAGGTCAGCACATTGTCCCCTACCGCGATACTGGCCATCAGTTCCGCCATTCTCTTCTTCTCCTTATTCTGGGGACGGATGGCGATAAAATACATAAGGCCAATCAGAAATACCGCATAAACTACCCAGAATCCAATTCCGCCGCCTGTTGCTACTAACATAAGTCTTTTCTCCTTTCACAATCCTGTCATTCCTGCCCCGCCGCCATACCGGCCAGCTTGCCGGCCTTATACTCCGCGTAGCGGTGCTCTTCAATCGCTGTTCGAATCTCTTCCATCATTTTATTATAAAAATACAAATTATGCAAGACACATAATCGCATGCCAAGCATTTCTTTGGCCTTCAGCAGATGCCGGATATAAGCCCTGCTGTAGGAACGGCATGTGGGGCAGCCGCAGCCTTCCTCAATGGGTCTGGGATCCAGTTCATATTTCTGATTGAACAGGTTCAGTTTCCCATGATTGGTATACACATGGCCGTGACGGCCGTTCCGTGTGGGATACACGCAGTCGAAGAAGTCCACGCCCCGGTCCACCGACTCCAGAATATTGGCCGGCGTGCCTACACCCATCAGATAAGTGGGCTTTTCCAGCGGCAGGTGCGGTACCGTCACATCCAGAATGTGATACATCTCCTCATGGCTCTCTCCCACGGCCAGTCCGCCGATGGCATAGCCGTCCAGGTTCATGGCTGATATGGCATCTGCCTGGGCAATCCGGATGTCCTCAAAGGTTCCGCCCTGGTTGATTCCGAAGAGAAGCTGCTGAGGATTGATGGTGTCCGGCAGACGATTGAGCCTGTCCATCTCCGCCTTGCACCGCTCAAGCCACCTGGTGGTCCGGTCCACGGAATCCTGCATATATTTCCGGGTCGCGGGGTGCGGCGGACATTCATCAAAAGCCATGGCGATGGTGGATCCCAGATTGGACTGAATCTGCATGCTTTCCTCCGGTCCCATAAAAATCTTCCGTCCGTCGATGTGGGAGTTGAAATAGACTCCCTCCTCTTTGATCCTTCGCATTCCCGCCAGGGAGAACACCTGAAACCCGCCGGAATCCGTGAGAATGGGCCGGTCCCAGTTCATAAATTTGTGCAGTCCGCCAAACTGCCTGATCAGGCGGTCCCCGGTCCGCACATGGAGATGGTAGGTGTTGGAAAGCTCCACCTGGGTGCCAATCTCCCGCAGATCGTCGGTAGATACGGCCCCCTTGATGGCCCCCACCGTTCCCACATTCATGAATACCGGCGTCTCTATGGTGCCGTGGACGGTCGCGAACCGCCCGCGCTTGGCGCGGCCGTCCGCAGTAATCAATTCATATTTCATAAAATCTATTCCCGCTTATTTTGCCTTCTTGCCGGATTTTCCTTTTTTCTTCGAACCGTCCGTCTCAGAAGCCGTATCTGCCTTGGCCGCCGGTTCTGCCTTGACTGCCTTCTTACGGGTGGTCATGACATACCACAGAGCGCCTGTGATGCACACGGAGGAATACGTACCGCAGACGATACCTACCATCAGAGGCAGCGCAAACTCACGGATGGAACTGACGCCCAGAATGAACAGCACAAACACCATAACAAAGGTAGTCAGGGAGGTGTTGATGCTTCTGGTAAAGGTCTGCGTGATACTGTTATTCACCAGATCCGCCAGCGACTCCTTATTGGTCTTAGTCCGCAGGTTCTCACGGATACGGTCGAAGATAACAATGGTTGCGTTAATGGAGTAACCTACGATGGTCAGCATGCAGGCGATAAAGGTAGAACCTACCGACCACCTTGCCACCGCGTAGAAGGTCAGCACAACCAGCACGTCATGAACCAGAGCCGCAACCGCGCTGGTGGCGAAATGGATATCCTTAAACCGCAGCCAGATGTACAGAAGCATCAGGATGGTGGAAATGATAACTGCCACGATGGCATCCTGCTTCATCTCATCACTGACCGCGCCGGAGATGCTTTCCGCCGTGATGGTCTCGTCATCCACGCCAAAATTCTCCACCAGAGCGTCTTCCATGGCCTGTCTCTGGTCTACGGTCAGGGTCTGGGTACGGAAGATCACCTCGTTGGTGCCGGCAACCTTCTGCTGCTGAACCTCCGTAACGCCGGTAGCTTCCCGAATCACCGGAATCACCTGGCTGTCAATGTCTTCCAGGCTCATATCTTCATTAAATACGACATTGGTGGAAGTACCGCCTTTGAAATCCATGCCGTAATTCAGCGCGCCTCTTCCGCTGACCGCGCCGCCGATCATCACTGCCCAGCCAATCACGATAGCCGCGATGGAAATGGCAAAACAGATTTTCTTCTTTCCCAGGAAATCCACGGGAGTACGGTTCTTCTTGACGCCATAGAACTTGGGATTCTCAAATCCCAGGCTGTACAGGGCGATCAGGCCGCCTCTGGTCACAAACAGAGCGGTGAACATGGACAAAATAATACCGATGGCCAGAGTAGTCGCAAAACCCTTGACCGTGCCGGAACCTCTCAGGAACAGTACCGCCGCCGCGATCAGCGTGGTGATATTGCCGTCCACGATAGCGGACGTAGCCTTGCTGAAACCGGTCTTGATGGCGGAGCGGACGGTCTTTCCTACGCCGATCTCCTCCATGATACGTGTGAAGATAATGACATTGGCGTCCACAGCCATACCGATAGACAGGATAATACCTGCAATACCCGGCAGAGTCAGGGTCACTTCAAAGGCAGACAAAAGAATCATCTCCAGGCCTACGTACAATCCCAAAGCCAGCACGGAAGCCACGCCGGGAATCCGATAGACCGCGATCATGAAAACAGCGATAATGGCAAAGCCGATGAGGGCCGCTTTCAGGCTGGTCGCGATGGCATCCTGACCCAGTCTCGCGCCTACTACCTGAGAACGAAGCTCTTCCAGTTCCAGGGAAAGGGAACCGATACGGATGGTAGCCGCCAGGTTCTGGGCTTCCTCGTAGCTGTCCATTCCCTCGATATAGCACTCGCCGCCGGTAATGGCCGTATTGACCACCGGATAGGAAACGATCGCTCCGTCATAGACGATGCCGATGTGCTTGCCCACATTGGCTGTGGTAGCCTCCGCGAACGTCTCCGTGCCTTCAGCGTTGAACTTCAGGCTTACAATGTATTCCTGCGCTCCGGTTGTACGATCCTCGTTGATTCCGGCCTGAGCCTCCTCCACCTGCTCGCCGGTGAGGATCACATTGCCCTCCTCGTCAATGAACTGCAGGCTTCCAGGCTTGCCCAGTTCCTCCAGGATCTCATTGGCATCGGACACGCCGGGAATATCGATATTGATCCGGTTGTTGCCCTCCTGATATACAGCAGCCTCAGTGCTGTAATTCTGCACCCTCTGCTGCAGCTTGTATATGGTATCAGACATATCCTCCGCGGAGGGATCGTCGATCACTGTCCTGTACGTGATGCTGACGCCGCCGGCCAGATCCAGACCCAGCTTAATGTCGTCTGCCGTATCGTATCCAAACCACCCAAACAGCGCGATACAGGCCAGCAGAATCAGCAGGCCTAAAAGGCCTTTTCCTTTGTTACCTTTCATTTCTCTTGTCTCCTTATCTTAGATTTCCCACAGCCCATCCTCAGCAGACAGCCATGGATTTCTTATTATCACTGCCTCCGGCAGCCAATTTACCTATTGATCATGCAGGGCTTTGCCTATTCTGCCAGCGCCGCCTTTATCATGATGGAACATTCGATACGCTTCTTCTGCATCTCGCATCCGATATCGTAAGCGCCTGTGATAGAACCGTCATAATGAAACGCGTTGGCAGCGCATC
Organism: uncultured Lachnospiraceae bacterium; assembly: GCA_947626365.1. Classification (GTDB taxonomy): domain Bacteria; phylum Bacillota; class Clostridia; order Lachnospirales; family Lachnospiraceae; genus UBA3402. Next base: position 7,988 of record CANQRW010000036.1, on the reverse strand, counting down.
CGCCGCTGCAGTAAAATCTTGCGAAACAGTCCCTGCATTTCTCCTTGGCGTAGACATTCACCAGCTTGAACTGATCCCGCAGCTCCGTGTTGGTGATCCCTTCATCTACGTTGCCCAGCAGGAACTCTTCCTGCCCCACAAATTGATGGCAGGGGTACAAATCTCCCCAGGGCGTCACAGCCAGATACTCAGTGCCGGAACCGCAGCCGGCAAGGCGTTTGGCCACGCAGGGGCCCTGATTCAGATCGATCATGAAATGGAAGAAATTGAAACCTCTTCCCTCTTTCTTCCTCTTAATATACTCCACCGCAAGCCGGTCATACTCACGAAGAATCTGGGGAATATCCTCCGGCTGAATGGCATAGGGTTCTTCCGGAGAAGCCACTACAGGCTCGATGGACATCTGCTTGAATCCCAGATCCGCGAAATGCAGCACATCGCTGGCGAAATCCAGATTATTCCTGGTAAAGGTTCCGCGGACGTAGTAATTCATCTGCCCCCGGCTCTCCGCAAACTTCTGAAACTTGGGAACGATCAGGTCGTAGCTTCCCGCTCCCTTACGGAATGGACGCATCTTATCGTTAATCTCCCTGCGCCCGTCCAGGCTCAGCACCACGTTGCTCATCTCCCGGTTGCAGAACTCCATGATCTCGTCATTGAGCAGCACGCCGTTAGTGGTCAGCGTAAAACGGAATTTCTTGTCGTGAGCTTCCTCCTGGGACCGGCCATACTCCACCAGCTGTTTTACGACCTCCCAGTTCATCAGCGGCTCGCCGCCGAAGAAATCCACCTCCAGATGACGGCGGCTTCCCGAATTGGCGATGAGGAAATCCAGGGCCTTTTTGCCCACCTCAAAACTCATGAGAGCCCGCCTGCCATGATACTCGCCTTCCTCCGCGAAACAATACCGGCAGGCCAGATTACAGTCGTGGGCAATGTGAAGACACAGGGCTTTCACCACAGTCTTCCTCTTCTTGAAATCTATGACATAGTTCTGATATACGTCTCTGGTAAACAGCTCCTCCCGGCCGATCAGCTCCTGAATATCCGACATGGCGTCCTCTATGTCCTGGCTGCCATAGCCGTATTCGTCGGCCAACTGATTCCGTACCCGCTTCTCCAGTTCCTCAGGAATCCCTGCGGGCTTATCCGTCTCGGGCATGTCCTCCTTCAGAAGCGCAATGGCATCATACACCACGTCATCCACCACATGGACAGCGCCGCTGTTGACATCCATAACGATATCATATCCATTATTCTTATATTGATGAATCACAAAATCTCCCCTTGATGCGCAAGAATCGGAATCCTTCCCCCAGGATTCCGCGCTCCAACGCGCGCTAACTGTGTTTTGCTCAGGCTCCGATTATACCGAAGCACAAGCAAAACACCCCTACAATCCAAGGACCGTAGGGGGTTCCTCTCGTTTTCGTGTATGTTCGGCTGATACTGACTGGCGATTAGCGGCTGGCGTTCTCACAGCTCTGATTGCCAACGGTGCAGGACGTCTTGCATGCGGACTGGCAGGAAGTCTGGCACTCGCCGCAGCCGCCCTTCTTCATAGATTCTTTCAGGGTACTGTTGGTTAAAGTTTTTACTTTCTTCATGGTATTCTCCCCTCCTCGCGTTATATGATAACATAACTATTCCCAGGTTGCAACTTGTTTTTCTTGTACTAACCATGTTTTCTTTTGAATATATTAGACCAAACAAGGCAAATCAAGGAGTTCTTATGGAACGTTCCGCACCGGGAGTTTTCCTGCGCTCCCTGCTCTTCTCCTATTTATTATCCGGCCTGCTGCTGGCCGCTGTCTCCTTCGCCCTGTACCGTTTTCACCTCCAGGAAGGCCAGGTACAGATGGCTGTAGACCTGATCTATATCCTGTCTTGCGCCCTGGCTGGTTTTCTGGCCGGAAGAGGGCTTAAGAAAAGCCGCTTCTTCTGCGGGCTGACGGCCGGGCTTTTGTACTTCGCCATTCTTCTGGCCGTCTCATTTCTCCTGAACAAGGGACTGTCCGCCACCACCCAGGAACTGGCTGTCGCCATGGCTTTCTGCGCCGGCAGCGGAATCATCGGAGGCGTCCTGAGCTGAGGCCGGCAGAGGGCTATTCTCCCGCCGCTTCAGCTCCTGGCCGGCCTTTCCGCCGTTTCAGCTCCTGGCCGGCCTTTCCGCCGCTTCTTTTAACTGCCTCTTCCGCCGCGAAGCGGCAGCCCTCGGTACCGTTTCGGCACTTTTGACACACTGGGATTATCCTTAATGTAGTACCTCCAGAGCACATCCCGGTACTCCTCCGCGTAATCAATATTAATTCGCGGCGACACATATATCCGGGAGCGGTCAATGGTCTTGTAATCTTCAATATATAAGACGTCTCCGCACAGGTCCCGGCCGTAGTCCGCCTTTGTAATGCCCATGGACACGCACAGTTTGCCGGGACCGCTGCAAAGCGTATCCGTCCGGCTTTCGGATAGTTTTTTCCTTCTCTCCTCCTGCCGCCGCAGCATCAACTCAACTCCGTCCACAGGCTCCAGCGCCCGGATCAGCACCGCCTCTGGCTTCCCCACCGGACCAGCCACCACATTAAAACAGTGATACATTCCATAAATCAGATAGACATAGGCGTGTCCGCCTTCCCCGAACATAACCTCCGTCCGCTCGCTGCGCCGTCCGCCGTAGGAATGGGCCCCTTTGTCCTCCGGTCCCGCGTAAGCTTCCGCCTCCACGATCATTCCGGCTGTCAGACCTTCTTTCGCCCGATGGACCAGCAGCTTCCCCAGAAGCTGCTCTGCCAAAGCGCAGGAATCCTGCAGATAAAAAGGACGTGTATACATAAGGAGAACCTCCCAAACACTATTCTTTTACTTATATTCAGATTTTTGTAAATATTTCTCAAATTCCTGTTCCGTATATGTATGCACTCTCCGAAAACAATAATTTTGGAACATTTCCAACCCGAATTTAACATGCTCTTCTTTCGCCAAATTTCCAATCGTTTTCGCTATACTATCCAATGCGGGGGAATCCTGTACAGACCTTTGAAGATTTTCAGACGGCTCTGCATCTACATTTGCTTTTTCATTATATACTAAAATATAATCTATATCTTTCCGCATGCGCGATATTCCAACAGATGTGATATCGCCAAAAATCATAACGCTATCGTATATTTTCTTTTGAAGGGAATATTTCTTCCTCTTATTAATTCTTCCATTCTTAAATTCAGCAAACACTAATGTATCCTCTTCCCCATGGAAAAGGGCGTCATTTGACGATGGAATCTCACTTAAGCCCAACGTTTTCACATATTCATTCTTAACCGCATCAAAATCAACTACTTCTTTCAATGACTGCGTCATATACTCCGCATCATCACTGTCATGTTTATCCACAGACACTGACTTCAAATCAGACATATGGTTCATAAAAATGGGATACAATGTAATATCAATCATCTTCCCACCTCTCATTCTCCAATCTCTGCAATGGCCGTGAAAGTTTTACATATATTTTATCAATCTCATCCGTTACGTCTGTAAATATCACACACCCATTTTTTACATCAGATAAGTAATACTTACATTTGTCTGCCACCTCATATCTTGCCGAGTAAACCTGAACCGCACGCAAAAAATAAGGGCTATGCGTGTTCAAAAGGATATGCAATTTAAATTCCTTATGAAGCAGTACAATGAGTTCCGCAAACAGCAGCTGCCACTCTGGATGCAGATGAATCTCCGGCTCATCTAAAATAATCGTTCCATTCGGCCTTATGGTCCCATTCTGCAATAAAACCTTTAAAATGGCAAATGTTTTTAGGCCTGTTGAAAGATTGCCTACTTCCAGTTCCTTATCGCTGTTCGGGACTTTGTACACCAATCCCGCCCGTTTGTTTGAAATTATATCGCCGCTGCAGACTGACGACAATTTCTCATTAATCAATCGAAGTTTCTTATCCACGACAATCTCATCAATAATCCCTATATCCCTGCGTACATGCGAAAGTTTATTTCTCAGATGGCTTCGATGATCCAGATAAGGCACCTCCCGCAAACTATAAATACGTCTTGCTTCATCCATCACAAACGGGTCGTCAATATAAACGGTTTCCATCTGAAGACTCATATCATCCGGCCTTTTTATCTTTACCGTTTCATTATTCATAATCATCAGCTCAAGACACTGGTTTGCAATCTCAAGTGAGATTTTGCTCTCACCCTCCCGAAACACGTTGCCTACTTGTCCACTGAACTCATTATTCATGCTTCTCATCAAAATCGTTTCAAATAAATCTGTATCAGAAATAGATAATATCTCTGATATTCTCGCAGATATGCCTTCACAAATTTTATCAAATGACTTAGGAGTCGGTTTATCCGTCAGACTCATCAGTTTTCTTTGAACAGCATCCGAATTCCCCTTATAAACATTTATGTCATCGACAATCTCCCCGGCTGTCTTTCCAAGATCTGTTTCTGCAAAATAAGAAGACCCGCGCATATAATAAACGCTGTTCAGCAACTCTCTCACACTTCTGACACGTTCCGCTTTAATCTTCTCCTCAATGTCATAAAAACCATTGAACACTACAAAAAGAGCACGGCCAACTGTGCTTTTTCCAGTATTATTCTCACCAGCAATCACTGTAATTCCATCAATTTCAATTGCTGCCGTATCAATTTTACCAACATTTTCCAATGACAGTCTCATCACACATTCTCCGAACTCTTCGCCGCAATATCCTCGCAGCATATTCCAATTTACCTGAAAATATCATATCATGGCAATACACAAAATACAACTTCTTTGCATCGCAAAATTTTCAGAGACCACACTTAAGTCTGGCCCAAATTTCCCTTTGCACAGACAAAAAAGGCCGGAACCCCGCAGGATCCCGGCCACCCATCTTATTCAAATACCACACAGCCAATCACTGGCTTCTTCAAATCCGACGCTTTCTCTACCTCCGCCTTAATCTCTCCATATGCGGAATGCTTGCACTGTTCCACCAGAATCACGCCGTCACATTCCGGAAGTTTCCGCAGCGCTTCCGAATTCTGCAGCACGCTGCCTGCGCAGACCATCTGGATTCCGGAAAGCCGCGCCTTCAGCTGCTCGGCCGCCGCCGCAATCACGCTCTCCTCCGCGGTACCGGTAACCATCAGATTCTTCGCACCCTCCGCATAATTCAAAATATTGGCGGCAATCAGATCATACTCATCAGCATCCATGCCGGAGGCCGCACGGCCCTCCAGCCGGCTCAGCCACCGGTCAATCACAAATTTGCTTCTGTTCTGAAGGGGAAGGGCCCCCAGAATCTTCACATTGCAGTAAGATTTCAGCTGCTTCGCGGAATACAGCTTATCGCTCATCAAAAATGCTACGCAGACAAAGAACACTACCATGAAAGCGCCCAGAACACCGCCCAGAACGCCGTACTTAATGCCGTTTTTCACAGATGAAACCATGGGGCTGCCTGACTTTTTCGGCTCTGTCAGGGCATCCAGCTCTTCCTGCTTCTGCTCCAGACTGTCATTCAGCGTATTCATATGAGTCTGCTGTGCCTCCTGAGAAGCCGCCAGATTAAGATCCACCACCGTGCCCACGCTGCTGCTCACTTCATTGAGCTCATGAGGCCCGATACTTTCTCCCAGCTGTCCCTCCAGCTTCTTGACGCCATCGACCAGATCACTCATAATCGCTTTGACCGTCTCCTCATCATTGTGATGAACCTGCAGCGTCAGCAGCTTATTATCCGAAGTAATCGTAATCAGCTCGCTCAGATACCGCAGCTCGATATCCACATCATCCGCAATGGTCTTCAGAAATCCCGTGCTGGACAGAGCCAGAGCGTAGGACTGCAGAATCGTATCCGTATAATCGATGTCCTGATACATCATGTCAGGCATAATCTTGTAATCCGTCTTAACGAAAAACGCGGTCTTCGCCTCCCACACACTGTACGGACTTATATTCATAAGGATGGAATTGTCCAGATATTCCATCTGCACATTGATGTCCTCTGTCAGTTTATCAATATCCCGCTCCGCTATCTCCTTGCTGTTGTTATAGACGTCCAGTTCTTTCTGGTAGGACTTCTGCGCCTCCGCCAGGGCCGCCGGGCTGGTCTGGGAACGATATGTGCTCAACAGACGATAGCCGCCCAGAAGCGCCGCAAAAAGTACCGCGATCACCAGAATCATACGCCATTTATATAAAACAGCAAAAAGCAAATCCTTTAAATCAATCTCCTGCTCATATGCATTATTCGCATCCATGGTATATCTCCCCTCAAACTTCATTTGCGCAATTACCGTTCTTTATTTTATCATAGGCAGATTTATAAAACAAGCCCATTTTGAAATATTCCGATTCGCCCATTTTATGGATACATTTCCGCTTTTTTGCGGGTAAATTTCCATTTCACAGCGTACCCGGAACAAATTGCCAAAATTTTTGATATAAAAGACCACTCTATCGCCTAATGACCGTCTTTTTTTAAGATACACTGTAAACAGAAAGGATGGTCATATGAAAATACAAGAAGCAACGGTCAAACGAATCCAGCAACTGCGTGCGCAAAAGCGCCTCACCGTGTATGCCCTGATCTATCTGAGCGGAATGCCGCCGTCCACAGTAAAAAGCATTCTGGATCACAAAAGCAAGAACCCCGGCATCGTCAACATCCAGAGACTTGTGGAGGGTCTGGGAATGACCATCCGCGAATTCTACGATTCAGAACTTTTCGACGACCTGGAACCGGAAGACTAGGCAGGCAAACAAAAAGACACCCTTCATTCAGGCACCCAAAAAGCCCGGCCCCCGGAAAAATCCGGGGGCCGGAGCACGTCAATATTCTTTTATTTCGAAAAAACAAGGTTCTTACTATAATTCTCATCCATGTTGGATAAAAGATTCTATTTTATTATACCGCTTTATCAATACCGTAATGTAATTATATGTCACTCGCAAGAATTCGGCTATTGCAGTTGTAATAACTACATTCACGATAAAAGTAATCAAAAATTTCAAAAACCAATTGTCCGTAGGAACAAGCGGGATAACATAATAATTCAGCGAACTCCCTATACCCTGACTAAAATAATAGAAAATCGCATTGCGGCCGATATGCTTAATCCATCTATTCATATGAACGACATATGGCTCAATATGCTTCACTATAAGAATACTCAATAATGAAACCAAACCATACTTCACAGTAGGTGGAAATTTCGCCGTCTGTATATCATAAACCGGAAGCTCCTGAAGATAAGAAGTAAAAAGCACTCCAATAATAACTAACGTCCCGCAGAATATAAATCGCTTCCCTGTTTTAACCGTCCCCATCTGGTTTCTTCCCATCATCCAGAAGAAACTATAAAACAAAAAATATCTCCAATCTATTCCCAACGCATATTTACCATAGCATATCCATATAAAAGCTACCGCCAGAAACATCATATACATTTTCCGAATATGCCTTTCATCCTCGCAATCCTGAATCAAGCACATAATAAATGTATTTATAAAAATGACAATAAAATAATATGGCAAAAACCAAATAGAGCCATTTACTACCGGAAAGCCTGCGAAACTCACATTAAACATATAGTTGTTTACTAAATCCCTCACAGACGTTACACCAGCAAACGAATAAGGTAACCATCTGGAAACCAGGCAAAACAGTGCCAGTGCAGAAACAAAATAAATCCATTTACACCATACAACGCCTAATCCCTTTGAGGTTCTTTCAATATTACTTCTGTGAAGGCTGCTCCCCCAGCCTGAAAGAAAAAAGAAAAACGGGACGTCCAGAAGAAGCGTCATGTTCTTAAACCAAACCGCAACATATGATTCACCCCCCCCAGAAAGCAGTATGTATTCCTATGATTCCTATCGCAGCTATGCCCTTTAAAAAATCTATATATTCATATCTTTCATGTGCTTTACTTTCCATAATGTTCTGTTCTCCCATAATCATCTTATCCCT
>CANQRW010000035.1 GCA_947626365.1 uncultured Lachnospiraceae bacterium | reverse complement strand
CGTGTTGTTTGCTTCAACATGAATTATACGGGTAAATCCACGTTGCTGCAAATGTGAGGTCACTTCATATTATCTATATAGGAGTGCTTTTCCCATGACTTAACATTCTTCTGTTACTTTTCCGGAAGGATTTCTACAATATCATCAAGCTCGCACTTCCGCTTCACTTGCGCGATATACAAGTGGCTGACTTTCATTCCGGATTTCTCCATCACATATTCCTTGATTTCTTCATAGCTGGCTTTCTTCTCGGCAGCAGTCAAATAATCCATCTTGTCCATGGTAAGTTCAACCTCAATATGTTACCTGGCATTGAGTTTGGACAAAAAACATATTACTTCTGTGTGCTCTGTATGCGGGAATAAATCATATGGCCACGCCTCTCCAGCCCGGTATCCGTACCGCTGGAACACCTTCAGATCCCTGGCCAGGGTCTCCGGGTTGCAGGAGACATATACTACTCTCTCCGGTCCCAGTTCTGCGGCCGCCTGAATGAACTCCTCCGTGCTGCCGCTTCGGGGCGGATCCATGAACACCACGTCTGCGTGCTCTCCCTGCTCCGCCATGCCGGTCATAAATCTGCCGGCATCGTTCTGATAGAACTGGATATTGGTCACCTGGTTTCGTTTCGCGTTGGCGACAGCGTCCCGAACCGCATCCGGATTCAGTTCCACGCCGATGACCTTCTTCGCCCTGCTGCTAGCCGTCATGCCGATGGTTCCGATGCCGCAGTAAGCATCAATTACCGTCTCTTTGCCGGTCAGGCCCGCCAGTTCCATGGCTTTCCGGTACAATTTCTCCGTCTGAACCGGATTCACCTGATAGAAGGATTTGCTGGAAATGCGGAAACGGCAGCCGCACAGTTCGTCCTCAATATAGCCTTTTCCGTACAGCACCCGCTCCTTATCGCCCAGCACCATGCTGGTGGCGCGGTCATTTTGATTCTGAATGATGGTGGTGATCTCCGGATGACGCTCCCGCAATGCCCTGACAAAATTATTTCTGGAAGGAAATACCGGTGATGTGGTCACCAGCACCACCATAATCTGTCCGGTGGAAAATCCCCGCTTGACCAACACATGGCGGAGCAGGCCGTAACCGGTATCCTCGTCGTATGTCTTTATCTTAAAGGACATCAGCAGGCTGCGGATAGTCCCGATGATCTCATCCGCCTTTTCATCTTCAATCATACAAGTCTTCACCGGCACGATCTCATGGGTCCCCTCCCGGTAAACGCCGGAAATAGGTTTCCCTTTCCGATAACCAAAGACCGCGTGTACTTTATTTCGGTAGTGAAACGGCTGTTCCATGCCGGTAATCTTCTCCACGCGGCACAGACCTTTTAAAAACCCTTCCACAGCCTTCTGCTTTTTCTTCAGCTGCTCCTCATAGGGCATGTCCAGAAGCTGGCAGCCGCCACAGCGGTCAAACACTGGGCAAAGAGACGATTCCCGCTCTTTCCGCGGCTGCTCTTTCTCTGGTTGTTCCTCCCGGGAACGGCCCTTTCGCAGCCGTTCCTCTCGGGACTGCTCCTTTCCTGGCCGTTCTTTTCGGGACTGTTCCTTCCAAGACTGCTTCTTCTGCGGCTGCTCTTTTCCGAACCGTCCTTCTCGGGGCTGTCCCTTCCAAGACTTCCCCTCCCGCGGCTGCTCCCTTTGCGGCTCTTTCTGCGGCTGCTCGGTCCTCAGAGAATTCCTCGCATTCTGAACTCTCTGATATTTTTTGTCTCTATCTTTCGCTTGCTTCTGTTTTGATTCCATCAGTAGTCTTTCACCCATTTCCATTCTGTTTTCATCCATTATAAAATAAACCGATTGCATTTTCCACCTGTTTTTGTATAATAGACCTGTCAGCGGAGAAAACATACTGTGAAAGCGCAAAACGTACTGCAAAGACGCAAAAACACACTGCAAAGACGCAAAAACACACTGCGAAGGCGCAAAAACGTACTGTAAAGACGCACGTCAAATCAGATATGAGAAACGAGGACGATTTTATGGATAATCACACCGCCAGTCAGAACGACGATTTTTATATTGACCCAATCCTGTATACCGGCCGTCCGACGGATCTTTCCGGGCGCCTGCCCAGGGAAATCCGCACCTACGACCTTCTGGATCAGCTGGGGATTCCTTATAAACGGCTGGATCACACCGCCACCTACACCATCGAATCCTGCCACGACATCGACAAACGGCTTGGCATCGATATCTGCAAGAATCTGTTCCTCTGCAATGCGCAGAAGACCAGCTTCTATCTGCTGATGATGCCCGGCGAAAAGAAGTTCCGCACGGCGGTTCTGTCCAAAGAAATCGGCAGCGCCAGGCTGTCCTTCGCCTCCCCGGAGTACATGGAGCAGTTCCTTGATATCACTCCCGGTTCCGTCAGTATTCTGGGGCTGATGAACGACAAAGAAAATCACGTCCGCCTTCTGATCGACGAGGATGTGATTCATGGTCATGAGTACATTGGCTGCCATCCCTGTGTCAACACCTCAAGCCTGCGCATCCGGACAGCTGATATCCTGGAGAAATTTCTGCCTTACGTAAATCATCCTTATACGGTGGTAACGCTGTAATCCGACTCTGTAACAGCCCTGACATAATACAAAAAACGCGTCACTGGCGCTCTTTTTGCATACTGACATAATTTCAAAGAGCCATGCCCACGATCCTGTGACACGGCTCTTTCGTTCTGCCTTATGTTTTTCTCACTGTTTTTTCGCTTCTCCTGTTAGTCTGTCTTACACCTCTCTTGTGGCCTCCTTCAGCCATTCGCGCTCTTCTTCATTCAGATAGGGAGCGATCTTTTCGTATACCTGCCTGTGATATTCATTCAAATATTCTATGTCACGCTTCTCCATCATGGACACATCCAAGGCATCCAGATCAATGGGCACAAAGGTCAGATACTCGAACTTCATAAATTGCCCGTACTCGTTCTTCTCTGCCTTTCTGCACACCAACAGATTCTCCGTGCGGATTCCATGACTGCCTTCGATATAGATTCCCGGCTCATCGGAACAGATCATGCCCTCCTCAAAAGCAGCGCTGTCCAGCCGCTCCGGCACCACTTTATAGCGGATTCCTACCGGACGCTCATGGACATTCAAAAGGTATCCCACGCCATGTCCCGTTCCATGGTTATAATTTAACCCGCGCTGCCACATCGGCTCCCTGGCCACATAATCCAGAGACAGCCCGCCGCAGCCGTAGAGGAATTTTACATGGCCCAGGCGCAGCATGCTCATGGCTACCAGCGTAAAATGCTCCCGCTCTTCGCGGGTTATAGGACCCAGGGCCACCGTTCTGGTAATGTCCGTAGTTCCCTCATAATACTGGCCGCCGGAATCCACCAGATAAAGCCCCCTCGGCTCCAGAACCGCATTGGATTCCGGTGTGGCCTTATAATGGCACATGGCCGCATTGGGACCATAGGCGGAAATGGTATCAAAACTAAGGCCCAGATTACCCTCCTGCTGCCTGCGCAGTTCCTCCAGATAGTCGGACACGCTGATCTCTGTCATAGGAATTTTTCCGATATTCTTCTTAAGCCAGCAGATAAATTTGGTCACAGCCACGCCGTCCTTAATATGGGCCCGGCGCTCGTTCTCCACTTCCGCCGGATTTTTCATGGCTTTGGCAAGAACTGTAGGACTCATCTTATCAAGGATCACATTGCTGGAATCCAGATTATTTACAATGGCATAATTGGTCCGCGACGTCTCCAGAAGGATTCTCTCGTTCCGAAATGTTGTTACATATTCATAGATATCATTGTAAGGCCGGATGGCCGCACCCAGTCCGGACAGATAGCCTCTTACCTTCTCATCCAGCTTTCCGCCGTCGATGAACAGCACAATCGTATCCGGAGTTACCGTCAGATAAGACAATACCACCGGATTATTGGGCACATCGTTTCCCCGGATATTCAGAAGCCACACAATGTCATCCAGAGTCGTCAGCACATGAACCGTGGCTTTCTGCTTCTTCATCGCCTCACGGACGTCCTTTATCTTGTCCGCGGCGGATTTCCCCGCATATTTTTCCTCCAGGATCCACACCGGGTCTGTGGGAAGCCCTGGACGGTCCTTCCAGATCTGCCCCACCAGATCCTCGTCGCAGGAAATGGTCACCTTCTTATCCGACAGTTTTTCTGAGAGTTCTCTGCCCATACAGCTGTCGATAACCCGGCCATCGAAGCCCAGGACTCCGCCCTCCGGCAGAACCTGCTCCAGATAATCTTCGATTTTGGGCACGCCTTCCTCGCCCATCTTCATCAGATCAAAACCGCTTCCAGCAAGCTGGGCGGCCGCCTGAACAAAATACCGTCCGTCGGTCCACAGCTTCGCCTCATCTGCTGTCACCACAGCTGTTCCGGCAGAGCCGGTAAAGCCGGTCAGATACTGACGGCATTTGAAATAGGCGCCCACATATTCTGACTCGTGGAAGTCTGACGTGGGAATCAGATAGGCGTCTATGCGGCGCTCCTTCATAAGATTTCTCAGCTGTTTTAAACGTTCATTCATATCAAAATCCCCTTTTGCTGCAATTTTATATGGATGATGCCAGGATTGCGGGAGCGCAAAGCGCGGAGCAATCCGTGCATCACAGGAGGCAAAATACCTTTTGACCCCCAACATCATTGGATTCGTCCATCGGGTTTCGATGTCGCATCTGCCAGATTCCAGCGCTGCGTCCATCGGGTTTCGATGTCGCATCTGCCAGATTCCGGCGCCGCGTCCGGCGGGTCTCGATATCGCATCTGCCGGGTTCCGGCGCCGCGTCCGGCGGGTCTCAACGCCGTATCCGCAGTCTCCGGCGCCGCGCCTGTCAGCTTTCATTCATCGGATTGTCCGTCTTTTTCCGGCAGAATCAGCCCGAAATGCCTGCACGCCTTATACACTCCATCGTCACAGATATCCGCCGTCACGTAATCAGCCACTGCTTTCAGTTCCGCCACGGCATTGCCCATGGCAATCCCGACGCCTGCTTCCTGCACGATCTCATAATCGTTCATACTGTCGCCGAACGCATAGGTATGGGCAATATCGGTCCCGAAATATTCACACAGACGTCTCAAGCCGTTGGCCTTGGAATTCTTCCGGTCTACAATATCCGCTCCGGAAAAGCCGCCGAACATGGGCATGCGCAGCTCCGGAAACGCCTGCTCCATCAGATGGACGCCTTCCGGTTTTCCCACGTAAGCAAGGGCTCTCACCCGGATATCCAGAAGCTTCCAGGGATCGACAAAATGCCTTCCGCACTGGCCCCAGCGTTCCACCTCCAGATCATAGACCTGCTGCCAGTTTGTATAATAATCGTCGTCCCTGATGGTGACGCCCACCGCCAGACCGTGCTCCTCCGCAAAGGTCAGAACCCGCCTTACCAGTTCCTGCTCCATATAGGCGTCCAAAAGCATTTCATCCCCCACAGTAATCTTCATCCCGTTGCTGTGGATGATGGCGTCCGGTTTTACCATATCTTTATACTGACGGCTGTAATGGGTATCCATATCCCGCCCCGTAGCCAGCACCAGATAACAGGTCCCGCGCATACGCTCCAGCGCCTCCGCGGCGCTTTGGGGTATATAGGAAGCAGTGGATGTATGATGAAGAAGGGTCTCATCCAGATCAAAACATACAATAGGTTTCATATTCTCTCCCCGGCAGGCCGCGCCTGCCGCTTCAAATTATTGTGCCGGCTGCAGCGCAAATCTTCTGCACCGGCTGCAACACAAATCTTCTGTGCCAGCCGCAGCACAAATCTTCTGTGCCAGCCGCAGCACAAATCTTCTGCACTAGCCGCAGCACAAATTACCTGCACAACAAAATCCGCCGTACCAGAACTGCCTACCCTAGTATAGCGGACTTTAAATCGGAGTAACAGGATTTGAACCTGCGACCTCTCGGCCCCCAGCCGAGCGCGCTACCAAACTACGCCATACTCCGTGCTCAATTATTATAGCAAAAGAAACCGGATTTGAAAAGTCTTTTTTTATAGATAGTTTATTTTCATAGTTTTTCTATTTTTTCAGAAAATTATGTCTCCTTTGACCAAATATGATTCCCTAATACCTGACCAGAACCGGATATCACAAAAGCGGCGGCATCACCATTGCTGGTCAATGCTGCCGCTTCATTTGTATTACGTCAGTATACAAAAAACGCACCAGTGACGCGTTTTTTGTATTCCTTGTCCATTATCCGTGCTTTTGTCCTGCCAGACTCCGCCTTAAACGGGATCCTTAGGAGGGCTGCTTGCCAATGTAAGCCTGGATGCCGCCGTCTACGTACAGAATCTGGCCGTTGACGAAATCAGAGGCATCGGAAGCCAGGAAGACGGCCGGGCCGCCCAGGTCTTCCGCCTCACCCCAGCGTCCTGCGGGAGTCTTGGAAACGATGAACTGATCGAAGGGATGTCTGGAACCGTCCGCCTGTCTCTCACGAAGAGGAGCGGTCTGCGGTGTGGCAATGTATCCGGGTCCAATGCCGTTACACTGAATGTTGTACTCGCCGTACTCAGAGGCAATGTTCCTGGTCAGCATCTTCAGTCCGCCCTTAGCCGCCGCGTACGCGGAGACGGTCTCACGGCCAAACTCGCTCATCATGGAGCAGATGTTGATAATCTTGCCATGGCCCTTCTTAATCATGCTGGGAATCACAGCCTTGGATACGATAAACGGTCCGTTCAGGTCGATATCGATCACCTGGCGGAAATCCTTAGCGGACATTTCGATCATGGGGATTCTCTTGATAATGCCTGCGTTGTTCACCAGAACGTCAATCACGCCCACTTCCTTCTCGACCTTCGCTACAAACTCGTTGACGGCGTCTTCATTGGTCACGTCGCACACATAGCCGTGAGCCTCAATGCCCGCTTCCTTGTAAGCAGCCATGCCTTTGTCCACCAGTTCCTGCTTGATGTCGTTAAACACGATGGTCGCGCCTGCGCCTGCCATAGCCTTCGCAATCGCGAAGCCGATGCCGTAAGATGCGCCGGTAATCAGCGCTACTTTGCCGTTCAGGGAAAAATTTGTCTTGCTGTCCATATTTCCTTCTCCTTTTCTTATTTTATTTCCGGAGGCTTGTCAGCTTTTCCGGAGTTTGTATACAAACTCGAAATTTGTATACAAATTTCTTATAGCTATACAATACCACGTTCTGTTCCGATTTGCAATAGTTTTCTGCAATTTTTTTGTCTAGTTTTTTGTTTTTTATTATTCGTTTTCATCATTCGCAGGAAGTTCGGGCGGTTCGTCATAAAAAATGCCCCGCGGGGCCGAATATATCAGCTCCGCAGGGCAGCAAATTTATCTCGTGCAGTCCGCGGCAGACAGTTCTGCCTCATTCATCCGGATAACTGCCATCTCGGCAGACGCCGGCAGAGCCGTCTCAGTTCTGGCAGCCGCATAGGCCGGCAGTTCCGTCTCAGTTCCGGCAGCCATATAAGCCGGCAGCTCCGCCTCAGTTCTGGCAGCCGCAGGAAGAACCGGTGCTGGTAGTTGTCGGCTGAATATAGGTGTAATATCCGCCGTTGGAGATGGTATTGACCGCATCATTGTTTGTGCAGCCGCAGGAATTGGTGCAGGAATTGGTGTTTGCCCCGGCAGTTCCCGTATTGGAGGAATTGTTCCCGCAGGTGCAGTAGCATCTGCACACGCAATTATTATTGTTGGTGGAATCTCCGCCTACTCCGCTGTTATTTCCGCCGCAGCAGGGTCTGCAGGGACGGCAGCAGGGACGGCACGGCTTGCAGCAGGGGCGGCAGCCGCAGCCATTGTTATTATTAGTGGAATCTCCGCCTACTCCGCTGTTATTTCCATTATTACATCCACAGCTGTGATGGCAACCACAGCAATTACATCCAAAAAAGCAGCTCATATTGAAATCTCCTTGATTTTTCAGGTTTGTACTATATCTTATGTAAGTGTTGGACATTGTGTGATTACTCCGATTTCCTCAACAGCGGCACAAAATATATTGACAATTTCCGTCGAATCGACTATGTAATAGGTATGCGCACATCCATGCGTTTATTATTCGGCAGGCTGTCTGCCAAAACGGAGGATTCAGCATATGAAACGCTCACGGCTGTTATTGTCAGTTACGATTATATTTTTCTGGGCATCAGAATACTGCCATTCGCCCTATTTTACACCGTATCTTCAGACTCTGGGATTTACCGCCGAACTGATCGGCATCATGACGGGAATCTACGGATTTACTCAGACTTTCGTCCGGATTCCCATGGGAATTATCACAGATGTAACCGGATGCTACAAGAAAACTATTCTGGTGGGAACCGTATTCACCACTGTCTCTTCCTTTGGGCTGATCTTTTCCACCAGCTTTGCTTCCATACTGCTGTGCCGGATGCTGGCAGGAATCGCCGCCTCTTCCTGGCTGGCTTTTACGATCCTCTATGCGGCCTACTACGAAGCTGATGAAAGCGTCACCGCCGTTACCAACGTCAACGCCTACAACAATACCGGCAGATTCCTGGCATTTATCCTGGGCACGATCACCGCTTCCCTGTGGGGCTACAAGATTCCGCTGGTCTGCAGTTTCCTGACCGGTGTTATCGCCGTGGCCTGCGCTGTCTTCTTAAAGCCTGTCCCCATCAAAAGGGAACCTCTTCAGGTTTCCCACCTGGCAGCCGTATTTGTTCACCCTGCCGTACTGTCGGCATCCTTTTTTGCTGTTATGATGCAGATCTTCCTGCAGGGAACCGTATACTCTTTCACATCTGCCGTAGCCAAAAGCATCGGGGCCTCCGCCCTGGAAATCGGAATCAATACCGCTCTGTTCACGGTAGTTCAGGTTGTCCTGGCCGGATTCATCGGCGGAAAAGTTCTGAAAAGGCTGTCCACCGTCCAGTCTGTGGCCATCGGTTTTGCTTCCATGGCCGCCTGCTGCCTTCTGGTAGGAACAGCCCGCAATATGCTTCCTCTGTATGCCGCCCAGATTCTGGGCGGCGTCAGCAACCTGATGGTCAATTCCGTGCTGACCGCCCAGATCATACGAAAGATTCCCCAGGAAAACCAGTCCACCGCCATGGGCCTGTTCCAGGCTCTCTACGGCATCGGCATGACCGCCGGCCCTCTCCTCACGGGAGCGCTGGCCGGGCGGTACAGCTATGGCACAGCCTACGGCTTCATCGCCGTCCTGATGATCGGAACCGCCGTCCTGGCCCCTGTCATCCTGGGAAAAATCGAGCGGGCATAATTCTCCTCTGTCCATGCGCCGCCGCTAAAGGCCAAAACATTTCCTGCCTACGCGCCGCCGCTAAAACCAAAATACTCCCCGCCTATGCGCCGCTGCAGTCGGAACATATGCTGCCGCCGGATTTGGCAGGATTATCAAAGGCCGGATTCAAGGCATAGAAGTTGCGGCTGTCCAGATTCTCCTGCACATTCCGAAGGGCTTCACCGAATCTCTGGAAATGAACAATTTCTCTCTCCCGGAGAAACTTAATGGGATCGCAAACCTCAGGGTCCGTAACCACACGAAGGATATTATCGTAAGTGGTTCGGGCCTTTTGTTCCGCCGCCAAATCTTCATAGAGATCCGTGATCGGATCGCCCTTAGACTGGAATTCGCAGGCATTGAAAGGCACGCCGCCTGCCGCCTGCGGCCAGATCCCCGCAGTGTGATCGATATAATAGGGACCCAGACCGGAAGCGGCAATCTGTTCCGCCGTCAGGCCCTTAGTCAGCTGATGGATGATGGCCGCAATGATCTCCATATGCGCCAGTTCCTCTGTACCTACATCGGTCAGAACCGCCTTGCCGATATCGTAGGGCATGGCATACCGCTGGGACAGATAACGCATGGAAGCGGCAATCTCCCCATCCGGCCCGCCGTACTTCAAAAACAGACAGTAGAAGCGGCTCCCAAATTGAACCTTGGAAGCCGCTTCTGTTGTTATAAATATAACCTAACAATCAGGGATTGTCAAGCATATTTTATAGATTAAATGACCATTAAATGATATACCGCTCGCTCTTGTTATCCCACTCTGCAACGTGAAGGGCGCCCTGGTCATCGGTGACCATACATTTGCCTTCGTCAATTCCAGGCTCCTCACACAGATAATACTGCCGGCCGTCCGGCGCTGTCTGATGTCCGGTCAGCATATAACCCTCGGAATCAAGCAAGTACCAGCCCCAGGTATTCCCTGTTACTTCATGCAGCCAGGCCCATCCGCTGGAAGGATAGCTGCCGTCCTCGTACTGATACCACCAGCCCTTTTCATCCTCATGCCAGCCGGGTACAATCACTGGATCCGGTTTCTTGATCCCGTAATGTGCTGCAATCACGCCTGCTTCTGCATTTGCCAGTCGGTCCAGATTTCCATCGTCCAGCAGCCAAGTTGTTGCCTGTGAATTTGTGTGGAAAGAATGCTCCAGGATCAGTCCCGGCGTTCCTACGGCTGTGGCACCGCGGATCACTCCGTAATAATCACCATTCTTACCTTTCACATGCTCAATGCGTCCTTCCTGCTTTGTCTGCATGACCATCTCAACACACTTCGCCAATTTCTCCCCTATTGTATCCGCGCTGTGATTGATGGCGCAGTATGCCGCAGGGTAATCCACGGATTCATTTCGGCCACTTCCTACCGCGTTACTGTGCAGGCTGATAAACAATTCGCAGCCGGCAGAAGTCGCCCCACGATTATATAAAACCATATCTTTTTCCTGACTTGTCCGCGTGGTGACTACCTCAATCCCATATTCCTCCAGGTGCTCCTTTAACAGCAGGTGCAGCTTCCATACCATGTCTGATTCGTAATACGCTTTGTTGCATGGACTCTGATTATATTTGCCGTAATGGCCGGCATCTAAACAGATCTTCATTTTCTACTATCCTCCTCATCATTCTGATCAGTATCTTCCTCGAATTCAATGTGTGCTGACACCAGTTTTTCGGCAACAGCCAATCCCTGGATCAAAAATACAGGGACGTTAAATCCGGCTTCTACCAGATTTTCCAAAATGGATCGCAGCTCATTGATCAACAGCGTGGCCAAGGTAAACCATCCGAACAGGAGCAGAAATCCCGTATCGATATGCAGCATATCATCCAAAAATTGCACCAGAAGATTAGGGATCAGGAATGATACCAGGAGGATTGCCCAGTATCCGACCTTTTTGATGATTCCCTTCAGGCCGACGTAACTTGATTCTTGATGAAGTTTATAGCTCCGGTACCAGCCTGTCAGCCAGTCCAGGATATTGCACAGCAAAAAGCCTACAAATAAGTAATAATACTGTCCAAATACAGCAGATAATATTGTGGCGATCGCTGCCACCGTCAGATTGTACTTATCAATAAAATCCATTTCTCTTTCCTCCTTAAGTCAAAAGGGCCTCATAGGCCCCCATTTATAATGTATAGTGTGGCCGATCAGCACCGAAGAGCCAATATCTCAGCCAGTCATCCAGAATGATCCCTGCCAGAGCAACAGGTACCCATAAAACAATGAACTGCGGGCATATCTGTCCCAGGATGTTTCCAGGCATACCGCTGTAATCCCAGACTGCCCAGCCCAGCCACAGGTTTACCAAGCAGCCTGTCAGGAACTCCAGCACCGTAACGATGGCTGTACCGATCAGTGCCTGTTCCCAGACCGGCATCTCCCACGGAATGATCTCATTGATCAGCCCAAGAGCCACGAAGCACGCCCCGCCCAGGAAGAACATGGTCCAGTGCGTCCAGCCGCGAAACGCCAGTTCCAACAGGTTATAAAGCAGACCTCCCGCGCTGAATAGGAATATGTACTTAAATAGCGTCTTCATCTTTAACCTCTGCCATATCTTCTATCTGTTTAAGATATGCTTTCAGAACTTCTGACTGGTACTCCTCCGGGATATCAGCGCCATAAAATACCGCCTGCAGCTCCTCTGCGTCCTGGCAGTCTGTAATCCACATATTAAGAGAATTGCAGTAGGTCGTATGATAGGACACATGAAACATGGCCGCTTCAATGATGGCACGCATGTCTTCTGCAGAAAAGTACCGACAGGGCTGACCATCTGCATGATACTCCAGCTGTTCTGTCCCTGCTGCAAGCTGGGCTTGCTTGCCAAACAGATTGATCTGGTCATGCTCTGTCAGTGCGAAATGCTCGGTGCTGCCGTCCGTCAGTGTGACTGACACGCCCTCATAGATTACTTTCTCGCAGGCCCCGGAGACCTCATATCGCTTATATCCCTGCAACTCCTCCAGTGTTGGAACATATGGCTGCATGTCTCCTGGATCCTCCGGAACCTCTTCTGGCGGCACATAGACGCTCCCATCATCGGATAAATACACTTTTTTGCCATCATCTCGATATACTGTGCTGTATCCGGGCAGCTCCGAACACCGCACTCCACCGACCGTGTAGACTATGATATCCCCGAAGGTTTCCGGCACAGAATCAGAAAACATGATCCGGATAACATGCTGGGACACTGGCATAATACTTTCAATTTCATATTTCCGTTCGTCTTGATTAATCTTGATTTTTTCTTTTCCCATAATAATCATCCTTTCATATAATTTTTTATATTAAAAAAGACCGTTTCCGGTCTGAATTTTCGATTTTCTCAATAATATAGTAAGATTACGACGCTAAACTCCTCGACATTAAAATCTGGTGATTTACCCCTTTCTTATATGGCAGACGCAAACGATTTTACCACTGGTTTTGCTATTGGCCCCCAAGTCACAAATGCTCCAGACGATGGCTGGTGGGCATTTGTGACAATGAGATACTCAGATACAGGAGCCCAATTGGCGATTCCTATCAGTGGAATTGGCAGTGCAAAGAAAAGAACTCTGGGTACAGGACAGTGGTGCAAATGGAGTAATATCGACGAGGGGGCTTAACTTCTTACTAGGAAATAATCCACATCATTGTGTATATAGGAATCCTTTCATTTATATTTTTTTACATTTAACTTTTTTGGGCCCAAGTACCATTTTCTAAAACGCCGTACCCAATATTTCTCATGTTATATCCGAACCATATAGCTGCTCCATATGTATTATCCAATTTAAAAAAGATTACGCCATTTTGAAAAATGGTAGCTAGAGAAACTCCAACAGGGGCTTTTGTGTACCCTTTTTGAACATTAGCAAAATAATCAGTGTTTTGTGTGGTGTCAATATTCATCAACAGATTTGCTTTATTTTGCAGATTACTATTTAATTGAGTGTACAGATCCATCAACACCTTGCCTTGTGCTGCTGCCAGCGGAAGGTCCGCAGACTCTGATGTACAGTTATTCACCAGCTGCCCCGCATGCAGGACAAACTTCATTCCGGCCGCAAAATTCTTAAAGAAATCCAGGAGTTTCATCTTTGACTTCACCTTATCTAGGAAATCCTGGAATCCGGAGATTCCATCTACCGTCCCGGAATCGTCAAATTCCGGAGCCGCCAGGGCGTTGACCAGATCCTCTGCCGGCACCTGGGCGCTCTCGTCTCCCAGGACTCCATGCTCATCGACAGCCGTGATCCCGGAAAGATCGTTCTCGGACGCCACAAATACGCTCCAGTTCTCATTTTTTGCCGGCTCGATGCCGGAGGTATTATCCTGCAGACATTTCCAGATCGCGTTGTTGAGATGGACCAGGTCATTCTTGACATAGGTCTCATCAGGGCTGTATTCTCCTTTATCCGTAAATCCTACAAGCCCCAATTCGAGATAGCCTTCATGTTCGTTCATTGTCATTTCCTCCTCACGCTGGTAATTTGAAATACATCTTGTTATCAAAGATTCCAAAGGTTACAGTTGCCTTCTCGTTTACATACACCCGGTTATTGTCCATCAGAAAATCCGGTGTCACGTAATCGGCATAAGCCATGGCCCGGTCTGCCTGATTCTTCGCATCTGTCGCTGCTGTCTCCGACCGGCCGCTCCAGTACTTGGAGTTATCCGTGGCATTTTGCGGATGATCCTCCCGTCCATGTGCCCATGCTTCCGCATCCGCTGCACTGTCTGCAGCATTTCCTTCACTGTCAGCCGCCGCCTGCTGAGATTCCAGGGCTGCTGCTGCGCTGGCTGCCGCATTGGTCGCAGCGCTGCTGGCTGCCGTGGCCGACCGCTCCGCAGCAGCGACAGCGTCCGCTGCGTTCGCAACATCATTTTCAATCTCGCGGTTCAGCTTCTCCGCCAGGGAGATCATGCTTCCGCGGACCTGGCGACCATATCTAGCACTTCTAAAGTCATTTATTTCTTTGCTGATATCAGCCATTTAGGATCCCTCCTCTCAACGTTTGCCTTATCTGCCATTCTGTATAGTCTCTTTCAGCCTCCGTACATTTTCCCACAGGACACAATTTTATTTTTGTACAAAGTGGCCTGATAACGCAATTACTGCATTTATCACACCGGAGCTGCGCCTGCCAGTTATGCACGATAGACAGATCGATCTTGTCGTTAAACACCGTACCTATGACCTGCTCTGTGTCATCCGTATAATGCTCGCACACTGTCACGCTGCCGGCCGGAGAGATACAGATAGATGAAAGGTTATCCGCCATGCAATTGGATTGTCGGACTGCCGCCCCTGAATCATACCTGCTTAATCCGGCAGCTACAAGCTTTTCCTGGACCGCCTTGCATATCCGGTACAGTTCCGCACAATCCTCTTCTGTGTATTCCTCTGGTTCTTCTCCCACACCCTCAAAAAGGATGTGAGGACTGCAATAAATCCTTCCCGTTCCTCCGAATCGCTCTTTCAGGATATCGATCAGTTCCAGCAATTCCGTCTCATTATCTTTTGATACGTTCAGGCGAATGTTAACCCGTATATCATTGGCGATCAGATATGAGATATTGTGCAGTACCCGGTCAAACTCATATCCGGTCGGATTCTTCCATCGTTTGACGGAATCGGAGTATTGCTCCGTCCCGTCAAGGGTGATCTGGACGGTATTGACCCTCCACAGATTTTTTAGTGTATCCATATCAATCTGATTGACGAGGAGGCCATTTGTCACGATCAAGGATCCGTAATTCAGTCCCAAGCCCTGAAGCGTTGTGCATATGCGGGTAATGATGGGCGCATTAATTAACGGCTCGCCTCCAAACCATTTCAGCTTTACCTGGCCGGCAAAAGTCTTCCAGATGTACTGTGCTACGGCATCCGCCGTTTCTTCGGTCATGACTTTCTTCTTTTCGCCACACTGAAAACAATATGTGCAATCAGCGTTACAGCCCAGCGTAGGCAGTATCACATAATTCGATATCCCGGCAAACTCTCTCTTTTTATTTGTCCATCGATATTCCTGGGCAAATGATTCGTGCCATGTCCTGGCGTCCCAATGCTCCGGCAGGAAATACCACCTTTCCACAAAAGCCCTGCTCTTCGGATTGAACGATGTTTTGAATTCTTGCTCCGTAAACAAAAGGATCTCCCTGGTAAAGCAGTTAAAGACAGCTGTTTTACCATTCAAAGTTTCCTTTATGAGGTAGGGTGATTCTCGATAGGATTCTCCTACATCATACGATTGATATTTTGCCACTTGACGGATTTTTTCATTATAAGCTTGCAGTATTTTCATTGGCCCATCCTCCATCAATCTATGATAATTTCTTCGACGTTACAATCACCGTAACATCCATTATCGCAAACGTCATCGCAAGAATCAGAACATCCACCGCCGCCCCCGCCGGATGAAGCAATGATATCAAGGATATTTCGGCCATTTAGCAACAAACGGCCGTTGACTTCCGTGTCGCCGTTCCTTCGGACTAAAAAGAAGGATTCTCTTATGGTGCTCAGGCCCCATCCGGCCCATAAAAGGACCTTTGTTCTGTCGGATACGCCGGCTGACATTCCAGTAACCTCATCAGTGCTTTGGAAGATATGCCGCCCGTACTCGTCGTCAACGTAAAAATCGCCAATCCTCACCTGCCCCCGTGTCGCGCTGAATGGGATATTGTCTCCGCCGTAGATATTGGTCCCATTGATCGTTCCTCCGGTGATTGTCCCTCCGGAAAATCTCACTCCATTGATATCGATCTGCCCAACGACATTGTCATTCTTATCCTTTATCAGTATCACGCCATTTTTGCCCAGCCCGGTTCCGCCAAGCTCCAGCGTGCCGCCCCGGATCCGGTCGGCCAGCATGGTGCCGGT
The DNA here is from genome assembly GCA_947626365.1 of uncultured Lachnospiraceae bacterium. GTDB lineage: Bacteria > Bacillota > Clostridia > Lachnospirales > Lachnospiraceae > UBA3402. The sequence goes on along the minus strand of CANQRW010000035.1, from coordinate 19,140 downwards.
AGTCACAAAATCAGCCACCAGGTTGCCGTCGATGGTCCAGGCGTTCCGATAGGGCCCATTGATCCCCGTAGTGGAAAACCCTATACCATTCTGGTTGATCTGGATTACATTGGTCGCGGTTGCTTTATCCGGCGTATTCATGATCAGGATTCGCCATGGATGTATTTTCTTTCCTGTTTGAGGGTCGATATTATCCAGGATCACATACCCTCCAAAGCCTCCTGTAATAAGCGTTGTGGCATTCTCAATTTTACGGTCAAGTTCCTTAAACGTACTGTTCGACGCCTCAGCCAATGCTTTCGATATCTTCACTTGACGATTATTTGTTTCTGCAGTCAGGCTCTTCTGGTCATCTCCAAGAGATATGCTCCCCTTGCCGGGATCATCCAGATAAATATCCAATTTGGTCAAAAGAAAATCCTTCTGAATATTGTGCGGCTTACTGACGGCCGTTGTGTACAGACCCAATCGAAAGCCTCTGATATCTTCTCCAATATACTTTAGATCAGCTGCCGATACTTTTAAAGTATCCGGAATACCGGCTGTTTCACGGAGGAACTGCTCTGCGGTCAGTTTCAGGGTTCGCGGCTCTGTAATGTCCGGCCACGTATAAGCCGCCCATATTTTCCCATAGCGGTCAATAAGCGGCTGATCCGCCATCAAATAGTCCTGCCCATCATTAACTGAAGTGATATCAATAACCTTTTCTTGTGTTTCTCCCAGGTCATCCTTGTACTCTACTGTAGCGCCGTATGGTACTAGACAGGTTACAACAGATGTTGCATCTTGATATCTGGTCAGATCAAGCAGGTTTTCTCCAAATCGGATCTTCTGCTGGTTATACCCTCCGCAGTCCCATGTATAATTGAGCACCTTTTTTCCATCAGGATACGATACCCACAGATATCCGCCATAGATATCTACCAGCTGCTCCTTCAGAAGAGACCATGTATCTATAACGTTCGTGATCTCCCGGAGCTTGTTGCTTCCTTCGCCAGTTACGGTGACTTGACCCGGCGTGAACTGCTTTCTTGCTTCCACCTGACCGTTATGCAGCTCAATAGCCTTCTGCAGGAATCCAGATATGCCGCCTTCTAAAGAAAACGGCCGAATCAGGCTATCCTGCAGGTAAGCCATACTTCCTTCACATACTACCGATTTCACATTATAGAAATCAGCTTCATCTGAAATCACTCGCCCTTCATAGATCAATTCTCCATCCTCATACAGCTGAACGGAAGACCTCAGCTTCTCCAGCGTTCCATAGTACATATGGCTTTCCGGGATCTGAAAAGTAAGGGATCCCGTTTTATTAAGAGTACCTGTGTATCTTGGATTTATTAGCCTGCAGTCTTGATTGGTCTGAATATGTAACGGATATGTTCTTCCGTCAATCTCATTGATAATCTTATACATTATAAACTTCCTGCCTTATAACTGATCGATATAGTGCCGCTGCCAGTAAATCTCATAGTATGCTCTCCATCCGTGATCTCCAGCTCTGGGAAATAGTTGGTTCCTGCTTTAATCTGGTAAGTCGCTCCTTCATACTCCAACGTCATATCTGCTGAAGAAACAAAACGTGGCACTACCGGCATAGGTGATCCGATAATGATCAGATCTGACGTTCCGCTGATAGCCAGGTCATGATACTCACGGATGACACCGGTCTCAAAGTCAAATGGATCCCATAACCAATCATCATCTGAGGTGATTATTTCGTACTTATACGGCTCGCAATCAAATTCCAGTGTTAGTTTGCCATAGATACGATTATTCTTGTCATACTTGCATTTACCTCGACCCACATAATAGTAAGCAGGATCCCAGTCAAGCACGATCTTACGCTTTTTGCCATGCAGATAATTACTGATCTGGCTGACGATCCCCGCCCAGACATCATATCCGCCATCCTCAAAATCACACTGCAGCGTGATCTTACGATTTTTGTATCTTGTACCGAAATAATCCGTCATATCAAGGTATCCGTCCATTCCCGGTATCTCGATATGTTCATCTTTTACTTCCGGCATCCCAATATTAACGGATGTAATCCGCAGGCCAAAATCATCGTAAGTATGCACCTCTTCATCAAACGTCACACCCATATACGTCATATGATATCGCGCCCCTCTCTCCTCGCCTGACTGCCAAGGGTATCATTGACCGGTTCTGACACGATGCTTCCGACTTTCTGTTTATCCATGGTTACATTCACTCCATCCAGCGCTGAGGCCATTTCCTGACCAATGCGCGCATAATCCATGCTATATCCCGGTCCAAAACCTTCATTGCCATACACATGCGCCGGTAATGAAACAGACGCCACATCGGAATCTGTTCCATCAATCACGGCTTGTATCGTTTCCTCAGAAATAGCTGCAGAAACCGCCTGCGTAACCGCTGTCGATACCACCTCAGTCATAGCCTGATACAAAGCGCTGGACCTTTCCTTAATTCCTTGAATCATACTGTCAATGGCAGTCTGCCCAACAAGCAGCATTTCAGAAGGAAGATCATCCGTTGCCTTAAGGATATTATCAGCAATGGCCTTAAACTTCTCCGTATTTTCCGGCTTTTCCGTCTCCTCTTCTATGGAAGAGGCTAAACCTGCGACCATCTGGACCGCGTTCTGTGCCATAGCCAGCTTGATATCCTCTGCCGGCTTGTTAATGGCCGCGCCAAGTTCCTGCATCGCGTCCAAATATTCCTGCTGGTATTCTGCAAGTTCCCTGGATGTCTCATCCCTGAGATCGTCAATCTGCCTGACTATATCCTGTTTCATTGGCTCCAGTTCTTCTACCGCCTGGGCCCTTGCTATTTGATTTTTCTGCTTGAAAAGACTGACATACTGCTCCAGCTCATCATCTGTCATATCTGTCAAAATCTGGATCTCCGCGGCTGCCTGAGGACCTAGATCCTGCAGTTCCTCCATCAATTGTGATCCGATTCCGCGCCCTTCAAGGATATTCAGATTGTTCTGCCAGGAATGAAGCGCATCTACCTGAGATTGTAAATTGTGGATAAGCTGGCCTGATGTCAGATCCGTACTCATATCGGCCTCATCAAACAGTCCAAACGCATTCCTGATTTCGTCAGTCCGGCTGTCAACAGCGTCTCTGTATTCCTGATTCAGATCCTGGATCTTATCATTCAGGTTTTGATAGGCAGCCGCGACTTTCTGAGAATAATCCTCTTCTGCTGTCAGAAGCTGATCGTTCAGATCCTCTTTTGCTGTCAGATATTCTTTATCGGCATCGATCCTGGCCTGCGTGCCTTCATTTGTCTGTTTTCGGACTTCGTTCCAATATGCCACCTCATCCGCCAGGGTCAGCTTGTTATAAACTTTATAATTGTCCAGCTTCTTTTTTGCCGCGTCCAGGACGGCCTGAGATATCTCTTCTGCGCTCTTCTGGGCATAATCCTTATTATTACGGATGCCATCTCCCAAACCAACAGCAATCTGCTTGCCCACCTCGTCCTGGAAAACTCTGGAGGGTGAATGGATTCCCAAAAAATTCTTCGCGGCATCCAAAGCGCCTTTCGCTACTGACTTCGCTGCTTCCGCGATCGTGCCAAGCCCGTTAAGTAATCCCTTCGCGATACCGCTAATGATATCTGCTCCCAGTCCAAGCCAGTCAATTTCCTTTATCTTATCCCAGATGTTCGTAGTGATCTCAACTGCTGCGGAGATAATATCCGGGATCGCCTGTATTAACCCGGCCGCCAACTGCCCTGTCAATTCAAGTCCGGATTGGAGCATTTGCGGGAGATTTTCAGCGATGGTCACTATCAGCTGACCGATCACATCAACGGCCGCAGCAGCTATAGAAGGAAGGTTGCCTGTAATTCCAGAGACCAGCGAAAGGATCAGCTGTACTCCGGATTCCAGCATCTTTGGCAAACCCGCCATAAGAGCCGTGATCAGCTGGCTTATGATCGTGCCGGCGGAGCTTATCGCATCCGGAACTTTTCCCAGGATCCCTGATACCAGCTGACTGGTCAGCTCTGCACCGGTCTGGAGCATCTGAGGCAGACCTGTTGACAGGAATTCGATCAAGCCATTTAAGATTGCTTCACCGGCCGTCGTAGTCTCGCCTGAATTCCCGGTTATTCCCAGAATGATATTGCTGACGATCGATTCTCCCAGGGATAACAATGATGGCGCCAGCTGAAGGAGTCCTTCTCCGATCGCTGTGATCAGCAGACCTGCCGCCTCGATCAGCTGAGGCATGTTTTCATTCAGCGCATCGACAAACGTAGTGATGAATGTAAGTGCTGTCTCAATGACAGAAGGCAGTGCCTCTACAAATCCCGTAACAAGATTCGCCAGGATGTCCGCGCCTGCGTCGATCAGGCCCTCCATGCCATCTTCCTGGAATGCGGCAGACAGCTGGTCCATCGCATCGATCGCCGCGGGCAGCAGGGTGTTAGTCATCTCATCTGAGATTGGCTGCACAACCTCGCCCAGCAGCGACATGGCATTATCCTTCAGGGTAGAGATAAGGCCATCCATTGTCTCAGATGCCTTCTCCATACCGCCGGAGAACTGCCCGCCCTCTTCCGTCGCCCACTGGAGCGCCTGGTTCAATTCCTCAACGCCGATCTGGCCCTTGGACATCTTGTCCTTCAGATCCGCCATGCTCTCTCCGGTGTGTTTGGAGATCTCCTGCAGAGGGTTGAATCCGGCATTGATCATCTGGAGCAGATCCTGACCCATCAACTTGCCCTGGGAAGAAACCTGCCCATATACCAGCGCAAGGCTGTTGAATTTGTCTTTGTTGCCCAGGGAGATATCGCCCAGCTGCTGCATGATCGGCATGACACTATCCGCATCCGTTCCAAATGCCAGCAGCGTCTTGGAGGCATTCGCCAGATCCGACATCTCAAAGGGCGTCTTGGCGGCAAATTCCTTTAGCTGATTCACATGATCCGTAGCCGCTTCCGCAGAACCCAGCATGGTCTCGAAATTCGCCATGTAGTTCTGCATATCAGCGTTATACTTCATGCCGGCAACGATCCCGGCGCCCATCGCTCCGGTAACAGCTCCTACGCCTGCCGCCAGTGTCTTCAGACCGGTTTTCGCGATACTTCCCAGTTTGTTAATGCCGTTAGAAAAACCCAATACATCTAATACGGTATCAAAAAACAGATGACCATCCGCCGCAAACACCTGCAAATCAAAATAAGCCATGCTTACCCTCCGTTTCCGGGATGCACGGCTCAGATGGCTCACAGATGCAACACCTATATCCTCACTTCAAACTCTCTTTCACATTTTTTATTTTTACACTTGTAAAAAACGCCACTGCAAGCGGCCGTATTGTCATACAACAGGGCCTTCTTGCCACAGTATGGGCATTTATACCACATACGGCGTAAAGGCGGTTTTTCAATCTTTTTGATCACCAGAACATATCACCCACCTCAAAATCCGTAACCTCTGGCTGAGGAATAGCGATGGCACGCTGGATCTTCTGTATCCGGCTCCGCTCCCTTGCGTCCTTTATCTGTCCTGTATCTGTATTTCGATACATTACACGCTGCTTAAATTCAGTCTCAGATGACAAGCCTTCCAACAGGATCCGGAACTTCCACCAATGCATTCGGAGTCTCCGGGCTGTCAGGTCTATCCGATAATCATGATAGAAATCCGCAATGATGCAGGCGGCATCGTATCGGTAGTCCCAAAGGAGCTTTCTTCTTGCTGAAATGTCCTCTTCCGTTCTGCGCTTCTCATCCTTCGCTGCTGTCATATTGAAAAATCCGATCAGCGGTTCCTTCGCATGCATGATTTCCAACAACGATAGCGGATCCAGATAATATTTCAGCAAAATATCCATTTTCTCCTGATCCGTTCCGTCTTCATCCCGCAGCATATCATAAAATCGCAGCCAATCCCTGAAATCTGTTATGATCCGCTTATCCGTGCCCAGGATTGACACTGAACACGGATAAGGATCATAAAGAAGGTTTATGGCAGACATAGTCAATTCCGATTCTTGCGGTCATTATGCCGCCTCTGCTGGCGATTCTGATAGGGAACTACCTGAGGCTGCGGAGCATACCGGCTGGCAAATGCATTCCTGCGCTGCTGTGCCTCTGCGTTACATGCCCTGGCCGCATCCAGGAATAACGTATAGGCCTCATCGCAATGTCCGGAATTCATTCTGCCGCCGAACAATTTTTCACTTGTCCCAGAACCGTAGATATCATCAAAAAGGTTGTTGAACATCCGGCAGTATCCCCGGATCATCTCACTGTTGCTCCCAATCTTTTGCAGATCTTTTTCAGCCTCACCCATTTTCTGAAAGGCCTTTTCATATCGTTCCGCAAAATCAGCGTCCTGGAGATCTACCTCCAGTTCCACGCCGTTATAGGTCCATTTCTGGCTCATATGGCTCACTCCTTTACATTAACGTTCAGACCGCTTCAGGTCCCTTATAAGTGATGGTCTGCCAGCCATCTTCCGATGAGGCAGTTCCTTCCTCAAATTCTCCGACCGCCCGGAAGGTCCCGGAATAGATCAGGGCATCCGTACCATCGCCGATGGTATCCGGAATGACTGAGTATGTACGCTTCCGGGCTACCTTACCAGCTTCCGCGTCACTGAACAGATCCACCGTAACGATAGTCACATGGGTGTCAGATCCCAGCTTCTCACCGTCAATGATCGCCGCCAGCTTCTGGTGGACGGAAAACGGCGAATACCGGTCGAAGGAAAACGCCATAGCGGTAGCATAACCGGTCACATCGCTTCTCTGCGTGTCCTCATCCACATACCGGCGGCTGTACTCCGTGGGAGACTTCTGCTCATTCATGCTGGTAAATCCCTGCATCCGGACGTACTTCTCCTCTCCGGAGCCGATATCCATAAAGGCCACCCGTCTGCTCCGGCCTACCAGGTTCGCCTTGCTGATCGCATCTACATCTTCCACAGCAAACAGCTGCAGATCAAAATCTTTCATCTTCATTCTCCTTTCACATATACAAAAGCCGCATCTGAATCTGATACTGGGCAAGATCACCGTCAGCATCAAACAGATAGCCGCTCGTTGTCAGGTCGTTCGATATAACATTGTGCCCCGGAATCACCGGAAGATTGCCGCCATCCGCCTGTTGCTCCACCCAGTTCGCCAGGCGCTCATAGAAGAAGGAGTTGTTGATCATGGTCCTTACATCCCCGTCATAGGCTTCCTTGGAGGTGAAGCTGTACATCAGCTGATAGATCTTCCCTCCGTCCACATACCGCTTATAGACCGGATTCGCGGGAAGCGCCGCAATGCTGTAGGATCGGTCTGACGGAAGGAAATCCACATTAAATAATCCGTCCTTCAGGTATGGGCACTTCAGGAAATATTCCCGGAGGGAACCCATAACAGAGTCTGTGTTAACGATTTGCGACAAAATTGGCTGCCCCCTTTCGAATATCCTCCAGATGAGCGGCCTTCATCCGCTCAAACCAGAGCTTGCCGCGGTTTCCGGTTGGATCTGTTTTCCCAGAATTTTCATAATACTGCCGGCGGGCATACGGCGCCAGGTATTCAATCTCCCCGCTGCCAATAACAGTTCCAAGGGTAGCCGACTTGATCATGTATCCGCTCTGCCTGGGTGTCAGATGATCCATATACCGCAGGCATTCCGAATCCACAACTTCCTGAGCACGCTGAAAGCCCTGCGACACAGACGGGCCGAATCCCGGTTCCCATTCCAAATGTGCAATCACTTTCCCGTTGGCAGTGCGCGTCTGATATACCGTTCCCCGCGGAGTTCTTATTTCAAAAATCCTTTTCTGTGCCATCTTACACACCTCCGATCCGCCAGTGCGGAAGACCCCCAAACCGGTTATCGGACCAGGACGTGATCCGGAATACCTGCCGGCCTTCTTTTTTCAGATCAGCTGGCTTCTCGATCTCGTTTTCGAGGATCCCACGCACCACATAATCATCCGCCTTCAGCGTCCAGGTGCCGGCCGCGCCTGTGTACTCCCAGGGAGGAACATACTCAGTCCCGCCAAAATCCGCATGTGTCGGAATACGCACCTTGAAAACATCCGCGGACCGGAGGCCGTCCGTAGTAACCTCAGTCTTATTATCCACATAGAACCAGACGCCCCGGATCACCGTCCTGCAATAGCTGTTCAGCCTCGTCTCCGGATCGTAAACTGCATTGTAGATTGTGATATCCGCATTAGTAGTCACACCGCACACCCGCCCTTCTGGATAACCAACCGGTTGGCAGCAGATAGATCCGGACAGCTTCGAGGACCTTCTTCCGGAGAGCCTCCTCGGCCGTCTGGCCGTCCTGTGCCTCGGTGACGTAGGTGACGGAGTAGCCGTCGTTGCTCTCGCTTTTCAGAGCCGCAGAGCCGCCAGATGCGCCCGCAGCGCTGGAGCGTTGACTGTTCTGGCTGTTCTGGTAGATTACGTCCGCAGCGGCGCACACCGCCAGCTGGACCCGCGGATCTATCTTTGCGAAGATGTCACCGTTGACATAGGTGAAGTAGCCGATATTCGCCTCTGCCTGGCCTTCAGCCTTCGCAAATTCGGCCTCCGGGATAGTCCCGAAGGCCTCTTTGTAGAAATCATAGTTAACGTACATTGGACCTGCCTCCCTCGTTTACCCCGCCAGCGTAGCGCCGGTGAAGTCCAGGGTGAAGATAGTTTCGCCGCCGACCTTGACGGTCAGCTTCTTACTGCCGGCGTAGAGCTCATCCAGCCGGATGACCCACTTCCGGTCCTGAGCAGTCTTCTGGTGTGCTCCGATGACCGTGACCTTCTGCCCTTCATACTGCTCATCAAGTTCAAAACAGAAGTAGTGACCCTTCTGCTCCTCTGACTTGTTGCTGAAACCCTCGAAGTCGGAAACATTGGGGAAATTACCAGTCACGCTGCCGTTGATGCCTGTCCAGGCGATAGCCACGTCTTCACCCATTAACTCGGTCGTGGTTTTATCCTCGCCCACCCCGTATCCTGTGAGGGGCTGACCCTGTGGGGTTACTTTGACTCGGTCAGCCCCCGTTATTCCCCCGCCGGTTTCAGGATGGCGAACGGACAGCGCTTTGCCTTGTCTTTCTCCAGCGCATTGATCGGATTCGGAATCTCCCAGCCCAGACGCATAACCGCACGCAGGGCCACCATATCGTTCTGCATCAGGTTGTAGACGATCTCGCCGGTAGACGGATCCTGGATCACACCCTGGTCGAAGATCTTAAACGTGATATCCTGCCGGATGCTGTACACCAACTGACTGAAATCACCAGAGATCATCAGTGCCTTCTTCCTGTCAAAAGCGCCGTTCCGCGGAAAGTTCATCGGCGACCCGTCAAGCGTATAGTTCGTTCCAGACTGCATGTCGGACTTAAAGATCGGCTGGCCGGTCGTATCTTTTAGACCGCGCAGCTTCGCCCGCATGGTGATATCAGCCATATGGCCGTTTACGAAATAACCGCAGTTCTCGACTTTGGCGATCACGCCGTCTTCACCCATGATCGAATCATACAGATCGTCGCCCAGCTCTACCGTAGCATTGGCTGTCGTGGCCGTCTGCACGATATCATCCCGCCAGGAGGAAGGCTTATCCTCGCCGAACAGCACGGCCGCATCAATCTTCTGGCCGAATGCTTCGATCAGACGCGGCCTCGCCTCGCCCCAGATGTCATAGTCGGCATCATCCAACACAGCTTCAGAGATCGGCACAATGACCGCGATCTCCTCGGCCGTGATGATCTTTTTATCCCACGCCATCTTCGTAGTCTTCTTTTTGGCATCCTTGCCCTCGCCATTAACAAAATACGCCACCGGAAGCAGGTCCAGGACCGGCATCCGGTACTGGGACCGGGTCATGTTTGCCAGCCGGCGGCCTCTCTGGAGGACCGCGGACTGTTCCACGACTCCCTGAATAATATCACGGCTCTCCTGTACCGGAATCAGGGACTCGGCGTCCTTGCGCTCAATCCCTGCCGGCGTGTCAAAAACCTGCAAGTCAAAATATCTTTTTCTCATAAAACAAAACCCCTTTCTTATCGTCCAAACGCGCTGCGGATGGACTGATTGATCGTATCATTTACATTCTGCGTCTTCCCGGAACCCCCGTCAGACGCACCGGAAGACACCTTGATGCCGCTGCCCTGGATATACCTGGGGTTCTCCTTCAGGAAAGCGTCTGCTGCCTTCTTGAAATCGGTCTTGTCATCTACCTTCTGACCAACCTTGAACAGGACATAATCCAGATCGTCGCTTTTCACTCCTTTATCTCTGAGACAATTCGAGTTCTTCATAGTTTCCAGTTCCTTACGGGCATCGTCCCGTTCCTTGGTGATTGCTGCCACATTGGGCTGGCTGGCCGCCTTCTTGGCTTTGTAATCCTGAATTGCCGCCGTGATCTCATCCTGGGACATGCCCTGCTGCTCAAAATACTTTGCCAAAGCCACCCTGGAAGCATGCTCCGCCCTGGCCTCCGCGATCTGTTCCGCCTGCTCATAGCTGTAAGTAGCTCCACCTTTACTCCCGGCGTTTCCTCCCTGGCCGCCGTTGCCAGCCCCGGCACCACCAGGCGTCCCGGTTCCACCCGTTCCGCTGGTCCCGCCGTCATCAAAGATCTGAAGATCAAAATATCTCTTCTTCATTCCATTTCCTCACTTTCTGTGATATTCCCGTGTTTAACGCCCCGTCGGGCATGAAAAAAGCACCCTTTCGGATGCCTGTTACTGAAACTCGATCACCGGATATGCGTTTGCTACCCCGCAGATCCCTAAAAACCATGTATCAATCAGCGCTTTGCCAGTGTCATTCAGCTTCTGCCACTTGATACAAATATTTCCTGAAGACACGGCCTCAGAAACGTCCATATTGGCGATATACCTCAGACCCTCAATAAGTGTCTGGGTAATGGCAGAAACCGCCGCACAGACGATATCAGAGCCGTAGGGCGCCGTATTCGCATGGCCTGTCACTGTAATCCCGCTATCTCGTACCTTTACCTGGATCAATGCGTCACCTCCTCATGGGCATAATAAAACCGCCAGCGCCGGCTGACGGTCAATAGTAATCATGCCATTTGCATTTTTTGCAGATATCCTTCCACAGCTCCTTTTGCTTATACTTTGCGGGAAGGCTTTCTTCCACAATCATCCCATCTACAACATCCCTGTTTTCTATACAATCTATATCCTCAATTTTTTCATCTACTAAAGGGCAGAACACGTATCTATCATCTTCCATGCTTTTTAATACCTCCATAGCCCTTTTGAACATCAAAACGGTTGTTGGCTGGTTATATCTTAATTCCTTCTTTTTCGTACTTTTCCATGAGATTTTGATACTCGGCAAATGCTTTTTTGGCGGACTCCGGTGCATCTTCACGGATTCCTATAATTCCTCCATCATGAACACCGTCATAACCAGGTTCATCTTCACAGGGGTATTGTTCTAAAAAATCTGAAAATTTTGAAATCAATTCCATTTCATTTGTGCTAATACTCATATTATCCTAGCTCCTTTTTTAAGATTTTCCATATCTCTTTTGAGAGTGGTGCGGCATTTGTTCCATTCTGTACATAATCACTAACAGCTTCTGCAAGGCATTCACTTGGGCCACCGCCACCTATACTTCGATCATCTGTGGCATATCTTGAGATTTCCCTCTTTAACTCACCCTTCGTTTTTCCTTTGCATTCCGGTAGTTTTTTTGCAGCTATACAAGCATCTCTTATAACTGCTTTTGCATAGGTACAGTCCTTCCACGACAAAGCACCCAATTGCGAAGCCTGCCCGTTATTTGCTTTATCAATTAAAGCCTTTTCAAGAATATGCCCTGCTTCATGGCTCCCTCTTCCCATCAATGTATCATTTTGGGGGTGCATATATTGCGGATATACAGAAAGCACATGTTGCCGCGTATCAAAAAGGCCAGGATTGAAATTAATGTCTCCATCATAGCCAGCACACATCAAACCATTTTTTTGCGTTCCAATCAGCTTGAAAGAACCTTTTGCCTGCGGAAACTCTTGTATGACAAGTTCAATTCCTCGCACGCCTTCACGGACTGAAGCAAAATCCAATGCGTCCACGCTAATGTCCCAGTCCATACCGTATTCCTGCTTTACATAATTTTTCAACTGTGTAAAATCTTGTGCATCTGCCGTTGATTTCATTATAGCAGAAGTAGACTGTTTCGCAAGTTTTTTCTGCGTTGTTTGCATCCTTACGGCCTTTTTTCTGGCCTGGTCCGCTTGCCACTGCTTATACGTCTTCTGCGACGGAGCCACCCTTCCCCGCATATCATAATAAATCCGCTCGCGCTGTTCTACCAGCCCCATCTTCTTAGAAAACTTCTTGTACTCATCCAGCTGGGCCTGGTATTTGCATTTGGCAATGATGACATCATCCGGATCCGCGCCGCCCTGCTGCAGGAGCTGCACCCGTTCACGCTGAGCCCTCATGGCGGTCTCCATGTGACGCTGCTTCTGAGTAGCCTCATACAGGGTGTAGTCCTTGCCCTTCCAGGTCTTAGGGATGTCCTCTTTCCGGTTCTGCTCCTCCAGCCAGGCATCCGAATAATTCCGTACAGAGATCCCCGGAATGAACGGATAACGGGTGTGATAGCAGTTGACGCCTTCCAGGCCGGTAACCTCACCCAGGCCGCAAACGGTACGCAGTTCTTCCCGGCTCCAGACCTTTCCCTGCCATTCCCGGTGCGTCGGCCGGGCGCCGGCGTGCCAGTCGATCTCAAAATAATCCGTATGAAGCTTCTGAGCATTCATATCCGATATACGGCCCGTCAGCTGGGAAAGACCTGTCATGACCGCTCTCCTGGCAGCCACATCACAGCGGTTTGTCCGACCGGAAGCATATTCTATCGTCCGCAGGCCGCTGGCCGTCATTTGAGTGACTACACGCCGCAGGACTGTATTGTAATCGAATGCCCCGGAAGTGATCTCCACCATGGCGTTATCCAGGTACTGGTTATAATACTCAGACAACGGCGCAAAGACCAGCCTGCCATTTCCCATGTCCACTTTAAATCCAAGCGACTGGGTGATATTGAACAGCTCATCGTTCGACTGCTGGATCAGGGCATTGGTCAGCTGCTGCAGTTCCTGGTTTTCCTCATATGGAACGAAAGACGCGTTAACCTGTTCATACATCTCTTTCGACCTGGTGTAAAACTCCTCAATGACTTTATCATATAACTCGAAGGTCTCTGGATAATCACCGCCGACGGCCTCCCGGATGATCTTCTCCACATCTTCCGTACTGTGTCCCAGTATCATGTAACGCTGTAGCTGCCAGTCCGCGGTGGAAGTGATCTTACCGGTTTTCCGGATCCGCCGGACCACGTCTTTCATGATCTCATCCTCTAAATGCCGGTACTTCTTTTCGATTCCAGCTGCCAGGACCGACTGATATTCCGGCTTCATTCAATGATACCCCCGTCCTGCGCGGGAAGGTTCTTCTCTGCTTCTTCCAGTGTCTCTCCATACCATTTAGCCCTATACTCTGCCAAGGGCATAGCTCCCATAGCCACATCCTGGCGGTCCTGGCTACGCTCAGCCTCTTTATCCTGAATGATGCTGTCGTCAAAATGGATCAGTATCTCCGCCTCTTCAGAAAGCCCTGGAATACCGATCTGGATCCCAGTATGAATGATCGCCTGAATCAGCTGGAGCAATACCCGCTCCAGAATCAGTTCATGCTTTTGGAGACTTCGGTACATGTCAGAATTTTCACTGATCACTTCTGTGGCGGTCTTTGCCTGACCATTCTCAAAGACATACCGGTCTGTGCCAAAACCGCACTTTTTCCCCAGCATCTTGATATCATCCTGAATGGCTTTGCTGTGTTCCTCTACGCGCAGTTCCATATTGACTTCGCGCATAGCCTCCTTACTGCCGCTTTTTGTGAAATAATCCTCCGGCAGCTCATAGAAAACGGTATCCTCCGGATCAAAAACCGGCTCCCCGTTAACATTTGACAAGAATTCCGGCGCCACAAAGATACGTTTGCGTCCCAGGGAAAACTCATTAGCATAGCTGTCATACTCCAGATCGATCTTCCGAAGCACATCGATCGCATTGGAAAATAATGCAACACCCATAGGACTGGAACTGTCAGCGTCCACGTTATTCACGATATTTAACCGGTCGATCACGAACATTGGCTGATCAGAACCGGTTTCCAGCTGTGGAGCCAAGCCTGCGAAATGCGGAATCTGGTTCCATTCTTCCAGCTCCAACTCACGTCCGCTGCCATTCGTATCTTCCACGACCATGTTCTCGATCACATACTGCTTTTTGTCTGTGTCCTGCAGGGGCGCCAGTCTATGGTACTGAAAAAGAATATATCTTTTACGCTTATAGGTCTTTACGAACGTGAAAATGCATTCCGTCACCCGCTTATTTTCCCAAGAAGTAGGAAAGATGTTTCCTGCTTCCACGTAATTGATCCCTACTGTTCCGCCTGTCAGCCGCCCGTCATTATCTACCTGACTATCTTTGACATAAACCACATAAGCTGCAGTCCCAAGAGCCGCCTTCCATTCCTAGTACTCGTTTCCCAGGTCTTCCCAATAATTATCTTTCAACACTTTTTCCACAAATTCCTGGGTCGCTTTATGGTCTATCGTGATCTGTGTACGTTCGTTCAGCAGCAAGTCCGCCAAATCCTCACATACCATCTTCGCCATTCCAAGAGACAGCCGCCGGCACTTTACGCTTCCACCATTGCCGCGATACACGCGGTATCGATGGAATTTCTGAACATTGGATACGTACCAGCTGCGCCAGACCTCTATCTGGCGGTAAAACTCCTGATCGACCGTATCAATACCCTTTTCTTTAAAAAACTGAAAAACGTTCAATTTATCACGCCCTCCACATAATCGTCTTCTCTATCCGTAACAGGCAGCCACATTCTTATCCTGGGCCACACGCCCATTACCAGATACCGGATCGCATCCATGCAGTGATCATCTGTCTTAACCGGTACTTCTTTTCCCTTTTCAATACTCTTCTTGTCGTATTCATAGGTACCAAACTCATCTATCGCATAAACCTGCCGGCGGCTGATACGCATGATCCCATACGTCAGGACCTTTTGTACCCGGCTGATTCCCAACGCAACATCATTCTCAGCGTCCCGGATGCTGACCGGGACCCTTTCATCCCTGCAGGCTCTTCGGATCTCCTCCTGAAGGCCCTTCGCGGACGGATCCAGATACAGGAACATATGAACACCGGAGGTCCCGTACCGCTTCGCGGTATCTTTCGCAAATTTCACAAAATCACGGGCATATTCCGACGGGCTCTTCTGATACCCGCTGTCTCGGCCGCTATGATAATATTCGCCCAGTCCCCGGAGTTTCCGACCGGTCAGGTCCAGACCAAACGCCTGGAAGGTCGTGGCATTCTGCTGTCCGTAGTCACCGCCGAAACCGATGATGGAATACTTTTTATCCGCCGCCTCCGGTTCTTCGATGTGCTTCAGGCCGAACATGTAATAAATGGCCTCATCAATACCAATGCTGAACCCACCCCAGAGCCAGCGCCACTGCCGTTCATCCAGTTTCCGGAGGATCTCCGCCTCCTGGAGCAGATCCGGTCCCAGCCACTCAGCCGGCACATCCCTGTAGTCCGTATGGATGTGGACGCAGTCCGGGCGTTTTTCCATCTTCCGGCACCATTTCACAATGGGCGCATTGGGATTCTTCGGCGGATTGTACAGATAGATCATCTGGAAATCCCCGGAGTTCCCGCGGGCGAACGTGGCTGTGATATTCTGAATCTCATCCTCGCCCTCACCGTCATCAAAGAACTCTGTCAGCTCGTCCAGAATAACCAGCTTAATGGGCTTATCCTCATCAATGATGCCTTTGGTATCGTCAATGCCATCAGAGCCTGAGAAATACATCGTGGTCCCATACTTTTTATACGTGATCTCCATCGGTGATTTCGTGATGGCAAACTGCTTTTTGCTGATTCCCAGTCTGTTTATGCCGCGAAGCATCTCTTTGTAAACTGTCTTCCGCAGCTTATTATGGTGTTTCCGCAGGACCACCACGGAGCCGTCCGAATCAGACACCAGCTGGTAAATCCCTCGGATTCCCGCGAAACTGGATTTCGTTCCGGCACGTCCGGAAGTCAGGATAATATGCTTCACCGTTTGACTATTGAAAATCCCATAATACTTTGGAATGATGATGTCAGATATCCTCACCGTCTTTGGGCAAGTCATTAACGATCACCACCCTTCCGTCATCCTGGCCGGCGTCTCCCAGATTCTCCAGACGCGCCGTGTTGGCCTTTATTTGAGCGATACGGGCCCTTTGCTCTTCAGTGGCAAGTTCTTTATCAAGCAGTTCCTCATACTGCTTAATAAGGCTCCTGAGCTCTCCCTGAGCCCGCGCCTGAGCCTTCATGAAGTTGGCCTGTTTATCCCAGGCCTCCCGGACCTCCCAGCGCTCACCAATGACATTCCCGTCCTTCACCTCCACCTTCTCAATCGTCTTGTCTTCCTGATCCTTCACATAGGCGATCCGCTGAGCCCTGACGATGGCAGCATAGGCCAGCTGGATCTGATGCCACAAAAGATCCAGGGGGGAAGCATTCTCGATGGCATGAAAAATCTCCCCGGTTTCCTCAGGGAGATACTTGGAAAAGAATCCATACTTTTCAGCTTTCTTATTGCCAGGCGGCCCGCCGGCGGCGTTCTTGTTACCGGGCTGACCACCTCTCTTACGTTTTGCAACGTTGCGTTTATCTTTTTGCAGCGTTGCATTCCATTTATATCGATTCTTCCAGCAGCGGACCGTCCCCTCCGGAAGGTCCAGCTGGTTCGCGATCTCAATCAGTTTCGCGCCGCCCAGGTACATTTCCCGTGCCAGGGCCACACGCTCATCCGGACTCCTTGCCAAGCATCACCACCTCTCAATCGTTGGTTTTGACAATAAAAAGGCAGGGCCGCCATCAGACAGCCCCGCAACCTTGCACTCATGCCATTATAATTATAGCACGCTTTGAGCGAACAAAACGAACATTCCGAACAAACTTTCTTACAATTTTCTTAAGAACCGATTGACCAACATGCGGCAACCGTCTGCTGTATACTTCCTGCCCATCCGTTTCGCGACATCATGCCAGGAGAGACCATCTATGTACCGATACCGCAGGATCCGGCGCATCCGGACATTATTAAGACCGTCAATATAGTCTTCCACTTTATGGACCATTTGAAGCTGCTTCTCTTTTACTTCCTGGAGTTCTTTTTCTTTTGTGGTCAATGATCTCCGCAGCTGATCATATTTAGGCAATGGAAAACCGGTTACCTTAATGGAGCCATAAGTCCCATCCTTTCTGGTGCCCTTCACGATATCCGATTCCTGATATCCTTCATCGACCATCGCAGACAGCTTCCGGTTCAGGGATTCAATCCTTTTCTCCAGGTCTGCCGCTTCAGCTTTCAAATCCACATATGATTTTAAAATATCCGGATCCATAGTCTGACACCTCCTTGTTGATTTTTCTCAACTATTGCAGTCATCGGATATAACACATCACTTACTGGCTGATATACGCTTCATGCGACCCGTCCATAACTTTGATGTATTTCAGGTCCGAATATGAAAATCCATACTCTTTCAGGATATTGTAAAACTCCAATATCGGATTCCCGTAATCCTCCCTGTAGCAGCCATTCCAGTTAATAGGAACAGTATTTTTTTCTTTTTCCCATACAATCGCCATCATCTGATATGCAATTTCCGGTTTCTGGACGTCTGCAAGGATTTTCTCTCTTTCCTCTTTCTCAAGCTCATAGTAATTCTTTCCGGAGCATACATTTATCAGGTAATTGCGGCTGGCAATAGTTTCGGTCTTGAGCATCAGTTCCCATAGCTGCCTCATGGATTCCGCCGGATCCGGCCTCTCTTTTCCGGTTTTCCTTCCGTTCAGGATCAGCCCGACGATGAAAAGCCTCTGTTCCTCGATCATCTGCTTATAGAGCGTCTTGATCGTTTTTACCCTGGCTTCTTTTTCCTTCTGCTCCTTCTCATAATCAGTCAATGGCCGCTTTCCATCCGGATACGGACGATAAACCTCGATGTTGTAGCTGTTGGACGTGTAGATGATCCCGGCCGGATTCTTCAGGATTTTATCCAGCTTTTTCAATTCATTATGATTTACGTTACTAGTCCACAGTGTAAGAACATTTTCAAATTTCGAGGCGGTCGGGGTGTTTGTCACCTCCTTTGCCCCCGCTTTGCTCAGCATGGCCGTATATTTTTTCTTTGCTTCCTTCCGTTTCAGATCATTGACGTATTGGGTGATAAGCCACTTAAGATTATCAGAGGAATTTGCTTTGTTCAGGATCCGGTTGCGCTCCTTTATGTCCTTTACTTCTTCGAGCGCGTACAGATCGCTGAAAGAAATCTGAAATTCCGTATTGGACATTTTCTTTTCCAGGATATCCTGATCGAGCTTTGCGATAGACAGCCGGCGTCGAACCGTCGTCTTGGAAAATCCGGTCTTTTCCGCGATGGAATCCTCCGTTTCACCTAGGTCCATAAGCATCTGGAAGCCCTGCGCCTGCTCTGCAATCGTAAGATCGTTCCTCTGCATGTTCTCTTCAAGCATGATACTTATCACTTCACGATCACTTAAGTCTTCAGTGACTTTGCAGGGCACCTCAGTAAGGCCGGCCATTTTCGCAGCCGCCAGGCGACGATGACCAATAATCACTGTATAGCCATCACCCACATCTCCTGCGCTCGGATCCGTGTCATACATAACCGCAGCATCAGACTTGCTTAAACCTTCTCCCATAGCCATTGATATGAATTCATCCTTAGAACACCGATGGCCCGGAATTACTGTTAAATTCTGCATGATTCCGTTTTTTCTTACTGATTCAGTCAACTGTTAAGCGTCAAATTCTGGTCGCCACCAACAGCACATTGTTTTATCCGTTCCAAGTAAAACAACGGCAGGATTGCGTCTCCAGTTCACGATCCTGCCGCCATTTTATTCACTTTCTCATATCTTCCTTAAGTGAGTGCCTGATTATTCGCCGCCGCCATCACGATCTCCGCATTGATGCAGGACTGCCCCTGCTGGGCCCCTATCGTCAGGATATCCGTCATCAGGTT
>CANQRW010000034.1 GCA_947626365.1 uncultured Lachnospiraceae bacterium | reverse complement strand
TACCTTTTCAAGTGAGATGAATCAGTGAGATGAATCTGGAAGCTCCATTTTTTATTCTTGACAAAACCGTCATATATATTTATAATACAAAGCATAAAAGAAATGAGTTTTTCGACCGTACAGCTATTGCTCAAGCGGCTTGCTCGTTTCTTTTTTTGTCCTTAAAACATCATACAGATACAGCTTCCCATCTTTTGCATGTCGTACCAGTATCCTTGACTTAAACACATTGTACCTCACCAGTTCTCCCATAGCATCATATACTGGTATTGCAAAACGCGTGTCATATCTGTACCAGCCGTATTTTGCATCTGTATTATGCTTTTGTGTATAATTTTCCGCAAAGGTTTTATTTGTGGCAATTTCAACCATCTCTTTGATAATACCTGAAGAATTAGCCTTTGCATACATGTTAGCACCTCTTAGTTCTTTCGTATCTTTAGAGTGGGCAAATTCGTCCGGAAAATCCGTTCCTATGTATACTATATCCAACGTTTCCGTAATTTCCGCATACTGACCGATATATTCTTTCAGACAATCTTCAACAACTTTCCAATCCATGCTAGTTACTCCTTCTGTATATAACCTCTCAATTTGTCAATTATTTAATTCTGTTTTGAATCTACCTTAATTGTATACTGATCTATTCTGCCATCCCTTCAGCTGTAAGCATATAGAACATATGTTCTATTTTTATTATATCAAATTCTTTTATGATTCGCAAGCGCCAAAATAGAAACCTTGTATCTCTGCTCATAATAGGCCACAGCTCCACAAAAAATCGCCCTCCAGATCGGAGGGCGTGAATTATATCGGACTTATGACATTTCCTTCGTAATATTAACGGTATACAATCTGCTCCGCGATCGCGTCTGCTTTCTCCTGCCCGCGGCAGGCGGCGATAATGGCCAGTCCGAAGGGAATGGAACAGCCCATGCCTCTGCCGGTGATCACATTGTCGGAAACAACCGCCGGCTCGCGAACCAGTTCCGCATCGTTCAGATGGGACTCAAAGCTGGGATAACAGCAGGCACGGCGCCCCTTCAGGATACCCCGATGGGCCAGTATACTGGGCGCGGCGCAGATGGCCGCCACATACTTTCCGGCCTGATGAAAGGCGTCTATCTGCTTCATCAAAGGTTCGCATTTTTCCAGATTGGCCGTCCCTGCTTTTCCGCCCGGCAGGATCAGCATGTCCATCGAGTCAAAATCCACTTCCGGCAACAGCCTGTCTGCTGTCACCAAAATTCCATGAGAACCTTTCACAACAACAGATTCCCCAATGGATACCATGATGATATCCAGACCTGCCCGGCGGCAAAGATCCACCACCGTCAGACCTTCAATCTCTTCAAATCCATCTGCCAGGAAAATCGCTAACTGATTCATTCCCTTCACTCCTTCTTCAATCTTTATTTTCTGCAATCTTTATATATCCAAAATATTCTGCCGTCCATCACACGGATTTATTATGCGGCAGCCGAACCGTTCCGGCCGGAACGCCGGTCGAACAGCCAGCCGAACAACCGGCCGAACAGCCGCTCTACTTCACGGTCGCGATATCGATCAGGGTCAGCTCCCTGGCCCGGTTCTCCAGGCTGGTGGCCAGGGCCGCCGCCGTATCCAGGGCCGTCAGCACGTTGACGCCGGTCTCGATGGCGTTTCGGCGGATGATAAAGCCGTCGTGGCTGTGGTCCGCTCCCTGAGGCGGCGTATCGATGACCAGATCAATCTTGTGGCCCAGGATCAGATCCAAAAGGTTGGGGGACTCCTGCTCGATCTTGTTGACCGCCACCGCCTTGACTCCGCCCTCGTTCAGCACTCGGGCTGTGCCTCTTGTCGCGAAAATCTTATAGCCTACCGCCGCGAATCTTCTGGCAATGTCCACAATATCCTTCTTGTCCTCGTCCCGGACGGTAATGATCATGTTCTTGTGTCTGGGCAGCTTGATGCCCGCCCCCTCGAAAGCCTTATACAATGCCTCGTTAAATGTTTTGGCGATTCCCAGGCACTCGCCGGTGGATTTCATCTCCGGTCCCAGGCTGATGTCCGCGCCCCGAATCTTCTCGAAGGAGAATACCGGCATCTTGATAGCGATGTAATCCGCCTTCTTCTGAAGACCCGGCTTGTAACCTAATTCCCGTAAACTATGGCCGCAGATGACCTGGGTTGCCAGGGGTACAATGGGAATTCCCGTCACCTTGCTGATGTAGGGCACCGTCCTGGAAGACCGGGGATTCACCTCGATGATATACACATCCTCCCCCGCCACGATAAACTGAATATTGATCATGCCCTTTACATGAAGGGCCCTGGCCAGCTTCTCTGTATAGTCCACCAGAATGGCTTCTACCTTAGGCGTAATGCTGGGCGCCGGGTAGACGGAGATGCTGTCGCCGGAATGGATGCCGGTCCGCTCGATGTGCTCCATGATGCCGGGAATCAGGATATCGGTGCCGTCGCACACCGCGTCCACCTCAATCTCTTTTCCCACAATGTACTTGTCCACCAGGATGGGATGGTCCTGGGCGATCTGGTTGATGATGCCGATAAACTCATCGATATCATGGTCGTTGATACAGATCTGCATGCCCTGGCCCCCCAGCACGTAGGAGGGACGCACCAGAACCGGATAGCCCAGCTCATTGGCCGCCTTCTTGGCCTCCTCGGCGGTAAACACCGTATGGCCTGCCGGTCTGGGAATATGACACTGCTCCAGAATCCGGTCGAACAGCTCCCGGTCCTCGGCGGCGTCCACGTCCTCGGCGGCAGTTCCCAGAATTGGAACCCCCATCTTCATAAGGGATTCCGTCAGCTTAATGGCCGTCTGGCCGCCGAACTGAACCACTGCTCCATCAGGCTTTTCGATGTCCACAATGGATTCCACATCTTCCGGGGTCAGGGGCTCAAAATACAATTTATCCGCAATGTCGAAGTCGGTACTGACCGTCTCCGGATTGTTGTTCACGATGATGGTCTCATAGCCTTCCTTGGAAAAGGCCCAGGTGCTGTGGACGGAACAGAAGTCAAACTCGATGCCCTGGCCGATGCGGATGGGGCCGGAGCCAAGCACCAGAACCTTCTTCCGGTCGTGAGTTTCCTCCACCTCATTAAAGCTTCCGAAGCAGGAGTAATAATAGGGAGTCTCCGCCGCGAACTCCGCGGCGCAGGTATCCACCATCTTGTAGGCGGCCCGAATCCCGTTTGCATGACGCATGGCCTTAATCTCCGTCTCCGGCACGCCCGTCAGGCGGGCAATCACATTGTCGGGGAACTCCATCCGCTTGGCCTCTCTCAGAAGCTCCGCCGTAAGGGGCCCCTTCTCCAGGGCGGCTTCCATCTCCACCAGAATCGCCAGCTTGTCAATAAACCACTCGTCGATCATGGTAATCTGATGAATTCTTTCGTAAGAAACGCCCCGTCGCAGGGCCTCGGCAATGGCCCAGATTCTCCGGTCGTCCACCCTGCTCAGCTGCTTCATCAGCTGATCGTCGTCCAGACCGGTGAAATCATAGGACCGCAGACAGTCCACATGCTGCTCCAGAGAGCGGATGGCCTTCATGAGGGCTCCCTCAAAATTGGTGCAGATACTCATGACCTCGCCGGTGGCTTTCATCTGGGTTCCCAGCTTCCGGCTGGCGCTGATAAATTTATCAAAGGGCAGCCGGGGCATTTTCACCACGCAGTAATCCAGCATGGGCTCGAAGCTGGCGTAGGTCTTCTTTGTCACCGCGTTTTTGATCTCGTCCAGCGTATATCCCAGGGCAATCTTGGCCGCCACCTTGGCGATGGGATATCCTGTGGCCTTGGAAGCCAGGGCTGAGGAACGGCTGACACGGGGATTCACCTCGATGACGCAGTATTCAAAAGTCGTAGGATGCAGGGCGTACTGGACGTTGCAGCCGCCGGTGATTCCTAACTCCGTGATAATATTCAAAGCAGAAGTGCGAAGCATCTGGTACTCCTTGTCCCCCAGAGTCTGGGAGGGGGCCACCACGATGCTGTCGCCGGTATGAACGCCTACCGGGTCAATATTTTCCATGTTGCAGACGGTGATCACGTTGCCGGCGGAATCCCGCATCACTTCATATTCAATCTCTTTCCAGCCGGCGATACACCGCTCCACCAGAACCTGTCCTACACGGGACAGCCGCAGGCCGTTTTGCAGGATTTCCACCAGCTGCTCCTGATTGTTGGCGATACCGCCGCCGCTGCCGCCCAGGGTATAGGCCGGCCGCAGCACCACCGGGTAACCGATGGTGTTGGTAAAGGCGATTCCCTCTTCCACTGTCTCCACCACCTGGGAGGGAGCCACCGGCTCGCCGATCTTCTCCATGGTCTCCTTGAATTCCAGACGGTCTTCCGCCTTCTTGATGGTGGCCGCTGTGGTGCCGATGAGGCGCACATTATGTTCCTTTAAGAAACCCGCTTCCTCCAGCTCCATGGCCAAATTCAGTCCCGCCTGGCCTCCCAGGGTCGGCAGCACGCTGTCCGGCTTCTCCTTCAGGATCAGCTGCTCCACCACCTCCAGGGTCAAAGGCTCGATGTAAACCCGGTCGGCGATGTCCTTGTCCGTCATAATGGTGGCCGGGTTGGAGTTTAAGAGCACCACTTCGATGCCCTCCTCCTTCAGGGAACGGCAGGCCTGGGTGCCGGCGTAGTCAAACTCCGCCGCCTGCCCGATCACAATAGGACCGGAACCCAGCATGAGAACTTTCTTGATATCCGGATTCTTAGGCATCTGCGCTCACCTCCATCATTTTTAAGAAACGGTCGAATAAATAGCTGGAATCCTGGGGGCCGGGGCAGGCCTCCGGATGGTACTGTACCGTGAAAATGTTCTTGCCCACATACCGCAGCCCCTCGTTGGTGCCGTCATTTACGTTAATGAAGGCGGGAACCGCAACCTTTGGATCCAGACTTTTCATATCCACAGCGTAACCGTGATTCTGGGAGGAGATGTAGACTCTCCCAGTCTCCAGATCCTTCACCGGATGATTGCCTCCCCGGTGGCCGTACTTCAGTTTATAGGTATCCGCCCCCGTAGCCAGGGCCATAAGCTGATGTCCCAGGCAGATGGCGAAAATGGGCACGTCCGACTCATAAAGCTTCCGTATCTCCCGGATGACATCCACGTTCTCTTTGGGATCTCCCGGACCGTTGGACAGCATGATCCCGTCGGGACGTCCCGCCAGAATCTCCTCCGCCGTCGTATGGCTGGGGTAAATGGTCACCCGGCAGCCCCGCTCCGCCAGGGACTGGGCGATATTTTTCTTGGCCCCCAGATCCAGAAGGGCCACCCGTTTCCCGGCTCCTCTGCGTTCTTTCAAACTCCTGGGTTTTTCCGCCGTGCGGATGGAAATGGGCTCCGCATCGTAAGGCGCAGGCTCCAGCACATAAGCTTCCCTGCAGGATGTGGCCTTCACCACTCCCGTCACCCGGTATTCCTTAATCCTCTTTAATGGCTCAGCTAAATCACTGTATGATGTTGTGGTTATCATACCGTTCATGGTACCTTTTTCTCTTAGGATTTTTGTGAGGGCTCTTGTATCGATACCACAGATACCGGGGATATCCTGTTCAGATAAGAAATGCTGAATGGTGTCTTCACTTCGGAAATTACTGGGAATACGGGATAATTCGCGGACAATGTAGCCGTCCGGCCACGCTTTCTTTGATTCCATATCCTGACGGGCAATGCCGTAATTGCCGATCAGAGGATACGTCATCACTACTGCCTGTCCCGCATAGGAGGGGTCGGTAAGGACTTCCAGATAACCGGTCATCGAAGTGTTAAAGACGATCTCGCTGACCACTTCTCTGGAGGAACCGATACTCTGACCTTCAAAGACCGTTCCGTCTTCCAGGATTAGATACGCTTTCATGGTTGGCACCATCCTTTCATTTATTTCCGCAAACCTTGCATTAGTCTATCACTTTCGGCGGCAAAAAGCAATATATTATTACTGATTAATCATCAGGAGATTTTATGAAAAAAGACATCCGCATATGTGCTTCAGACCGGGACGGCAGGGGATTTCTCCAGGTGAACGTGGTATCCGCCGTCAATAATTTCCCCATATCCGGCGCCTCCGTGCGCATCTCTTACGCAGGAGAACCGGAACGTACCCTGGAACAGGTCACCACCGACAATTCCGGGCAGACAGAACAGATTGCCCTGCCCGCTCCCCCGCTGGAATACAGCCTGACGCCGGGCAATGCACAACCTTATGCCGAATATAACCTTGAGGTTACGGCTCCGGGATTTAAGTCTCTCCGCATCTCAGGAACCGAGATTCTGCCGGATGCCACCGCCATACAGCCGGCTGTTCTGGAACCTCTGGATGACAATCAGCCGGAGGAAAATCCTGTCGTCATCCCGGACCATACCCTGTACGGCAGTTATCCGCCCAAGATCGCCGAACAGGAAGTCAAGCCTGCAGGCGAGACCGGCGAGATTGTCTTAAGCAGGGTCGTAGTTCCGCAGACCATCGTCGTCCACGACGGCGCGCCTACGGACCGTTCTGCCAGAAACTATTATGTGCCCTACCGGGACTACATCAAAAACGTGGCTTCCAGTGAAATCTACGCGACCTGGCCCCAGACGACGATCACCGCCAATATCCTGGCCATCATGTCCTTCACCCTGAACCGTGTCTACACCGAATGGTACCGAAACCAGGGGCATGATTTTACTATCACATCCTCCACCGCCTTCGACCACAAATGGATCTACGGCCGAAATATCTATGAGAGCATCTCGCTGACCGTAGACGAAATCTTCGACAATTACCTATCCCGGCCGGACGTGAAACAGCCGATTCTTACTCAGTACTGCGATGGCAGGCGTGTATCCTGTCCCGGCTGGATGACGCAGTGGGGAAGCGCCGCCCTTGGCGAGCAGGGGTACAGTCCCATTGAGATCCTCCGCTATTTTTATGGTTCCGACATCTACATCAATACCGCCGAACAGATCGCGGGAATTCCCTCCTCCTGGCCGGGCGAAAACCTTTCCGCAGGTTCTTACGGCCCGAAGGTGGAGCAGCTTCAGGAACAGCTGAACGCCATTGCCGGCGTCTACACCGCCATCCCGCAGATTACAGCCGACGGCGTCTACGGGCCGGCCACTGCAGAAGCGGTCAGGCAGTTCCAGTCCGTCTTCGGTCTTCCTCAGACCGGAGTAACCGATTTCACTACATGGTACAAAGTATCCCACATTTACGTAGGTATCACAAGAATCGCTGAATTGCGATAACCATCTCAAGAACTGCTGAGCTGCGATAACGTGCTGGCCTCTGCAGCTCAATCACGGCAGTAATCGCAGCAGTTTCTCCTGCGCTGCAGGCTGCCCAGCGCATCACAAAAGGAGCTGCTGCAGAATGCTACAGTGAATATTTGATATCCGTTGTACACACTTGGATATCCAAAATTTCACTGTAATATTTCTGCAACAGCCCCGCTCATCACGCTATGCCGTCTTATCCCGGCTCCTGCCTATCCTTACCCCTGCAGATAACTTCTGATCATCTCCACGGCCCCATCTACTCCGACGGCCCCCGTATTGATCATCAGGTCGTAATTCAGCATATCTTCCCAGTTTCTCCCGGCAAAATACCTGTAGTACTCCCGGCGCTCCTTATCCATCCGGCGGATATTTTTCTCCACATCTTTCGGTTCAAAATATCCAAGGCGGGTGATTCTCTGAATCCGATGTTCCATATCCGCGTAGATAAACACCCTCAGAAGTCCTTCCGTACCCTCCAGTATGTAATCCGCGCAGCGGCCGATGATCACACAGGATTCTTCCTGGGCCAGCTTCCGGATTACTTCTGACTGAAAACGGAACAGGTTGTCGGCAGATGTCAGATCCGAACTGAAAGAAGGCTGTCCCGCCTCCGGCTTCAGATTACTGATAATCTTATACAGCAGCCGGCTGCCGGCTTTTTCGTCCGCCAGATGAAAATAGCTTTCCTTGATTCCGCTCTCGTCGGAATTCATACGAAGGATGTTCTTATCGTAGAAACCGAACCCCAGCCGCTCTGCCAGTTTTTCACCGACCTCGCGGCCGCCGCTTCCATACTGCCTGCCGATCGTAACAATGGTTCTATTCTCCCCCATATTTCATCCCCCCGTATCTGCGGCTGAAGTTAAAATGCTCCCGGTCCCTTGGAATAATCCGGCGTACCTGCCGTGGTTTCCTCCGCGGCCGTGGTCTCCGCGGCCGTAGTCTCCTCTGCAGCCGCCTCCGCTGCCGTGGTCTCCTCCACAGCCGCAGACTCAGCCGCGCCGGTCTGTACCGCCGCATCCGATGACGCCGGAAGCGTAGGCACCACGCTCTCCTCAGTTTCCTCCGTCTCGGCCTTGCTCTCAATATCTATGCTTTCCAGCGTAACAGAAGGCAGGCTCACCTTCTCCCCGGATCCCATGCGGTAACGCATGACGCCCTCAAACTTGCCGCTGACCGTAACCGTATCCCCTTTCGCCAGCTTTTCATCCACAAGAGACGGAGCGTACTCGCCTACCAGCCTCGTGCTGTCATCCTCATCAACTGCCAGAAGAAGCTGCATGGTCTTGCTATTCAATGAAACGGCCTGGACCACGGTTCCGTAATACGTTACATTCTTCCCTTTATAGTCATCAGGGGTTCTCGTCAGCTCATCATAGGGGATATCGCCGTCTTCCTCAGCCTCCTCTTCGGCTTCCGACAGAGACTCTTCTATCTCAGCCAGGGATTCCTCCGCCTCCGCGATAGACTCCTCCGCCTCCGCGATGGATTCCTCCGCCGCCATAATCGACTCTTCCGCCTCCGCGATGGATTCCTCCGCTTCCTTCATCTCATCAGAACCGTCTTCCGCCGAACTTTCCGCCGCTGCCGCAGACGTTTCCGCCGCGTCAGTGCTGTTCGTCACGTTACCGGAAGAGCAGCCCACTGCCAGCATCATCACACCTGCCAATATTACAAGACCGTATCTTTTCATAATGATTCCTCCATATAATCTGTAAAAAAGTTTACCTTTTTATTTTAAATAGATTCTCTCAAAACGTCAATCCTTTTCCGGCGTTCTTCCGCAATTTTCCTGTTTTTTAATACACGCCCTTCTCCCTGACCATCATGGTGCTGTACCCGTACGAGCGGAGGCGTTTCTCCATCTGCGCCGCGTAATCCATGTTGAGGAACGCGCCTACCCTGACCTTGTAATAATTGTCCTTATAAATCAAAAATGCCGGGAATCCCTGAGAGATCAGCTGGCTTTCCTGCTGTTTGGCCAGATTCGGATTTTGATAGGCCCCTGTCTGAACCTGATAATAGGCAGGCCCTTCCTGCCTGCCGCGGACCGCCTCCAGGATACCGTCCGCAATCCCTCTGGCAATTCCGTCAAAATTCTGGTCAAACAGCCGGTTGTCCTCCTCGTTGTCGATAAACCCCGCCTCTACCAAAACAGCAGGCATCTCCGTCTCCCGGAGCACTACCAGTCCCGGCCGTTCAATAATGCCAAGATCCGCGTATCCGGCTTCCTGAAGCTTCCGATTGATGTCCTCCGCCATAGCCTGGGCAGCTCCTCCGTTTTTGTAGATCAGCACCTGAGCGCCGCTGGCCGTTCCCGGTACCGGCATGGCATTCCTGTGAATCGAGACGAAATAATCGGCTCCCGACCGGTTGCCGATCTCCGCTTTCTCGTAAGGCGTCTGATACGTATCATCTACCCTGGTATACATCACATCAATTCCGGCATCCGACAACAGCCTGCCCACTGCCATGGTCAGCTTCAGCGCGTCTGTCTTCTCCTGTCTCCCGGAATACACTGCTCCGGGCTCCTCGCCGCCGTGTCCCGCATCCAGAATCACTCTTGTCACTTCTGACATCATATTTTCAAACCTTTCCTGATTCTCTATGTATTTACTTTATGTGAATCAGAAGAAAAGTTTCCTGCCGCGCCTCGGCATGCCCGCCATACCGAAAAAGGGACGGCTTACGCCATCCCTCTGTACTCCTGCTTCCATGATTCCAGAACCTGCCGGGCTCCTTCCATCCGCTTCACCGGATCCTTCTTAAACATCTCGTTCAGTTTCTCCAGCTTCTCCGACCTGGCGGCATCATCCTGGGCCTGCTCGAAGTCTTTATCCCACGCCTCTTTCATCTGGTCGCTGACGATCGACTGGTACCGCTCCTTCAGCGAAATATCCGGCTTCAGCCTGGTCAAATGATAAATCCGCTCCAGAATATTTACATCTTTCAGCTTTGAATACGCTTTATCATAGGCATCCGCCGCCTTATCAAACTGGAAGATCCTGGCGAAGCAGACGCCCAGATTGTTCCATACCTTTCCCACAAATGCCTCATCCGCCTTCTCTGTAAGGGGAGATTCCAGAATCTTCTCGTAGCCGGCAATGGCACGGCCGTACTGCTTGAATTCTACCAGATAATCCGCCTTTCTCTTGGCATATTCCAGCGGATGAAGCTTCCGCAGCGCGGCTACCTTCTGGCGCAGACGGCTAATCTCTGCGCTGCTGTAATACTCCGCCTCCTGGAGAAACAGAAAGATCAGCTCGTCCTGGTTCTCTCCGCTCTTCATCCACCGCTCCATCTTCAGAGCGGCGAATCCCATTCCCAGCTCATCCCGGATAAAATCAATCAGATTCCGGCTCATAAAGCCGTCCATGGCCAGGATCGGATGATTGTAGATGGCGTAGCAAAGTTCCTGAGAAGTGTAGACGAAAACTCCCAGCGTATCGATAAAATACGGATGCTTCACCTGCTCTTTTCTGCAAACTATGACGCTCATAGCATCACCTCTTGTCTGATCGCCGCGCCGGTAGACGGATAGAATTCCCCGAATCCCATATCCTTCACTTCCACGGCCATCGTTTTATCGTCCAGAAAACTCACCCTCATCGCCACCCGCAGGGTTTTGTCATCCCTCTCGGGAAAGCCCTCCAGCGTCAGCTTCACGGTCTTTCGCTGCTTAGGATCGGAAGGCGAGATCAAAAATTCAATATACTGCTGATGATCCAGGATCAGCTCCAGCGTCTTTCCGGCCTCATACCAGTTATCCCCGGCCGCCGCCAGAACCAGCTGGCCATCCTGATCGTTGCGGAACACCTTGACGGATACTGTGGTATCCAGCCGCCCGTCACAGATAAACACGTAAGGATACGCCGTCTTGTCCGCCGCCAGATCCGCCGCCTTACAGGCAGCCCCCTGGGCGAACAGGCCCTTCTCCACGTAGACTTTTCTCCTGGTGCAGACCAGCTTCATAAATTCCTGGGCCCAGTCCAGCTGGCTGAATCCGGCCCCTGTCAGGAATATGCTGGAAAACAGCTTCTTCTGAAGAAAGCGCTCACCGCAGGCGCAGAGAATCTTGTCCGCCAGCTTCTTTCCGTGAGGCTCGTTCAGGATGCTCAGATTGAAGCCTTCATCCAGCTTCTCCCGGTCCGCCACCACCGCGACCTGGCGCATCCCCCGCTGAACCTTCATCTCATAATATCCCAGAAAATCTTCGGAGAGATCGAACATTCCTACCTGGTTGTTCCAGATCTCCCTCTTCTGGCTCAGCACAAAGTACAGAAAACTTTCGGTGTGGCTGACGATATGCACTCTTCCCCTGCCGATGTTCAGTTCCGCGATACTGCCCATAAGCGCATCCATCAGTCTGGCGTTTATGGTGGGAACCGTGATAACCAGATGGCCGATTCTGCCGCCGTCATACACTGTTGGGGCCGGAGTCCCCTCTGCCGGTTCCTTCTCCGCTTCCTCTCCGGACGGCCCGGCCGTCTGCCGGGCATCCTCTGCCGCCATTTGGGGATCTCCCGCTTTCCGCATGTCTGCCGTCTTCTGCCGGGCGCCGGCCGCCTGGGTATCGGCCGTCTGCCGGGCATCCTCTGCCGCCCGGGCAGCTTCCGCTTTCTGCGCGTCCGCCGCCTCCATGGCTTTCAGAAGCACCAGCTCCAGATACCTGGCCATAAGGAACCTGGCCTCATACTTTACCCCGCCTATGGTCGCGGTGCCTTCCTTCTGGAGAAGATTCAGCAGCTTATCTACGATGACCCCGTCGCCTAAGGCATAGCTGTAGGCATCCCGTCCGTTCTCTCCCAGCCACCAGCTGCCGTCCGGTTTGTTATAGCAGATTATCGCCGGAAAATTCCAGACCTTTTCATTTCCGTAGCAGTACATCTGCGTGTAGGTATCGCAGATGTCAAGTCCAATCATCAATTCTTCCATAAGAATCTACCCTAGTCCTTTTCTGTCGTACTTATATCAGACGGCAAATCCATCTGCCCTCCTGACCAAGCTACAGCGTCCGGAATAATTGCTCCACCGCGGCGGTTCTCTTCAGATATTCCTGCATCGTCCTCTGAAGTCCTGCTTCCTCCTTCAGATTCATATACATGGACATCTGATTCAGCAGATGGAAACGGCTGTCCCCGGACTCCGTGCCTCTGTACTCGCATGTCAGACTGCCTTCCTCCATGAGTACCTGTTCTGTCCCCTTGTGCTCGTAGATCCGGTACTCCATAACTTCTCCCTCGAACAGGATCTTCTGTCTGATAAATATTCCCTGATAAACCCGTTTCATCTCATCCCCATGGAACCGCTGCTCCTGAGGCAGAATACGTATCTGCAGATCCACCTGGGAATCCCGATGTCCTATATACTGAAGGATACCCTTATCCATAATATCCTCAGGGATTCTGATATGCTTCGCGAGCTGTTTGAAATGGGGGAATACCATCCCTTCCTCCAGAAGGATGTCAACTACCAGCCGGCACAATTCCTTCTGCTCCTGGCTGATGTGCTCCAGGCTCCCGTAGTACTTGGTCAGAGCCAGCAGATAGATGGCAGACAGCTTCTCTTTCTCGATGGCCCCGTGAATCATCCCTTCCAGATAGCGGAACACCTGCTCGCCGGCAGGCTTTCCCTCCAAAAAGTATGCGGCGCTTTTCATGGTAAAGTAAGCTTTCACAATACTTTCGCTGGTTCTCCTGCCATTCATATACAGGTCAAATACCCGGTCTATCCGGTCCGCAGTATCTGAGAACAGCATCTGGGCCAGAAGCCGCTCCTCCAAATCGTAGGTCTCCACATGCTCGGAGCTGCTCTGGAGAAGCACCCGGTACATCTGATCCGACAGCCCGTTAAAATGCTCGCACAGATAATCCAGGATCACGCTGTCCGCCTTTCCCTGGGCAAATACCGTATAGGCAAGATTCAGCAGCAGATCGTTCTGATCAAACAGCTGGTTCAGTATCATGCGGCTGCAGAGGCGCCTTAAATTGTCCGCGCTCACCTGGCAGTAATAGGCCTGGATCATCTTATAGGCCTCCTGAATGTACCCCAGGCTGATCAGCGTCTCGCAGAGATCCGCCTTCTGCTGCCGGGACAACAGCGTCTTATCTACAGCCAGCAGCGGCGCCGCATCCGCCCCAGGCTCCCCTTCATGATCCTTCTCCGCCTGCTGCCGGTAGTAACGGATCATCCCTGCCGCCAGCCTGGACTTGTACAGCGGATGGAGCTTCAGCCTGGCCAGACCCTTTTCAATGATCCGGATATCCTCTTCCTCAGGCTCCTCCTTCTCCGCAGCCTTCCGGCAGGCACCCAAAAGCAGCATGGGATGCTCCGGATATACCTCAAAACATCTCTCTTCCAGCTCCGGCTTATTCAGCACCGGAGTCTTAATGTAGCTTACATCCGTATAGCGGTTGCCGTAGACATCCTGGAACATGATACAGCTGCCCTCGAAAAATACGGGGACATAGGACACTCCCTTGGCAAGCGGATATACGCCTTCCTCCGTCAGTTCCTCATAGCAGACCACGACGCTTCGCATCCTGGGATCATCGCAGGTGATCTTCCAGGAATTCAGGATCGCAGGCAGAACCCGGGCAATATTTTCATCGATCATGTCCGGGAAGATCACGGCGTCATAAATCACAGCCAGATTCCCGTCAATCCGATTCTGGAGGATCTGCTCCGCCGCGTAGGAGCCCATATCCTTCTGATAGTCCCTGTAAAGCTGGGTCTGGGAACCCATGTAGCGGATAATATTGGCATACAGGACCGCCTTGCTCGCCCTGTCCAGATCATTGTCATATGAAAAATACAAAAGCACTTCCCTGGGAACCAGCCGGCTGTAATCCTTCGGCAGAGAGTACAGGAAATACTCATAAAGCCTGGTCAGGCTGATCTGTTCCTTAAGAGCCTTCTCATACCAGGGGAAATCGCTTTCCGACCGGCATTGTCCGCGGATCATCAGGCTGCAGACGGATTCCAGGATCTCTTTTCTGGGATATCTCTCATAAAGCTGCTTCAGCACCCTGCACTGGAGCGGCTGATACTGCCTGCTGACCGCCGAAAGCCTGGCCGCCTTCACTGCCAGTTCCTCTCCGATCTGCCCCCTCCTGGCGCCGAAATTCAGCACCTGGGATTCAAATGCCCCTACGCTGTACAGCAGCTGCGGAAGCCGGTTGAGAACCTTCACCGCATACTCGTAGAGGAACGGGCTGCGGCAGCCATTGCCGTACATTACCTTCATCCGGGTCAGAATCTCCCCTGGATTCTCGGAACAGTATTCTTCCTCGCAGAGCGTAAACACATAAAACAGAAGATAGTCCGCCTTTCCCTCCTCCATATATTTCTTCACCAGGCGTCCGAGGGAAGCCATCTTCTCCTCATCCGGATCCGCCTGAAGGCTGAGGTACTGATGCAGACAGTAATATCCCGGCTGCCTCGTCCGGTTCTGCTGAATAGGTTCACGGCATTCTTCCAGTTTTTCCCGGACCAGTTCCATGTCCCCATTCAGGAAATATGCCTCCGCTTCCATCAGAGAAAGGCCGGGAGACGGTCCGTTCTCCAGGCGCAGCTGCTCCGTCTCCCGAATCAGCTGTTTCTTCGCCTCGGCATCGTCTTTCTTTTCATTCATGCAGTCCAGGCGCAGCTGTACATATCCGGCCAGCCGTTCCGTTCCGCCCGACTCTGTTCTTCCGGTTCCTCCGTTGGTCACCTGTATCTCCACCGACACGGAACCGCCCAGAGTCTCAAACGTAATGCTTCCGAAATTCCTTCCCCCGTGAAGGCCTCCCGGACTCAGCTGATACGGGAACTCCAGGACTCCGTCCTGAAAATCGAGATTCGTATAGTTCTTTCTGGACGTCTGGATAAAGCTGCCGTCTATGGAAGCCGTCACCGGCAGATAACCCCAGCCGCTGCGCCGCAGAAGGATATGGTCGTGGGTCACACGCTCCACGTCCCGATACTCCTTCAGCCGCTCTTCTACGATCAGGTCCACCGGCTTCTTCATGCCCAGCGCCACCAGAAACTGCTCCACCTGGCTGTAACGGTTCCCATGACCCTTCAGCCCGTCATAGATGGTGCGGATATGCCTGTCCTGCATAAACGGCACGTCCACAAAATCCTTAAACTCAAACACCCGGACCGCCGTCTCATAGTCCTGCCGGGCCATATTGGCAAAATCTCTCGGATCGCGAAGCCGTCTCAGGGCCTGTCCCGAGACCCCTGCCCGCACATGGAAATGATAGGGAATCTCCCTCTCTCCGGCATTGGTAACCAGATAGAATGACCCCTCAATCACATCCCCGTAATCCAGAAATCCGCTGTCCACCTCATATGCCGCATGGTTGCGCAGTCCGCCGAAGGATGCCGTCGCCACTTTCACTCTGGGATTGGAGGAATACAAAAGTCCCTTGATATGCAGACCGTTCAGACTGACGATATACAGTTCTTTTTTTTCAATCCCGCCGGCTGAGACTTCCTCGTCCAGAACCTCCGGCTGAATCTGCAGCTCCGGAGCTTCCATATCGATGATTCCTTTTGCCAGGCGGTTAATCCGTTCTCTCATGTTCCTCTCACCTGCTTCATTCGCGCTATTGTTTTATTTTACCACACTTTTCCTTGATTTACTATCCTAAAATTGGTATGATAATATAGAAATATTACTTTAACTGCTGTTCCGAACAACAGTTACCAGTATTTTACGGAGTGTGGCGCCATGTTATCTGAACCAAAGACTTTATTCAAGTTAATGAATCTGTACATGCTGAAACAGGTGAACTTTCCGCTGACCAACGCTCAGTTGACCGATTTCTTCCTGGCCCACGAGTATACCACTTACTTTAACCTGCAGCAGGTGCTGAACGAACTGCTGGAGGCAGGCCTGATACGCATGCACTCCAACCACAATTCCTCCCTCTATGAGATTACCCGGGAGGGCGAAGAGACCTTGGACTTCTTCGGCAATAACATTTCCCCGGCGATCATCAGCGATATGGATCAGTATCTGAAGGAAAACCGATTCCGCATCCGCAATGAGGCCGGCGTCCTGGCGGACTACTACAAGTCCACCGGCCAGGACTACGTGGTCCACATGGAGATCCGGGAGGGCAAAAGCTCCCTTCTGGATCTGAGCCTGTCGGTCCCCGACCGGGAGCGGGCCGAAGCCATGTGCGCCCTGTGGGAGAAGAAAAGCTCTGAGGTATACTCATTTCTCATGAAAACGCTGACCGGCAGCGATTCGTAAAGGAGCATCTATGAAGACAGGATTTTCCGCCGAAGCCCTCCGGGCCGGCATAAACATTCAAAAGAAGCGGCTGAAAAAGCTGAGTTTCCGTCTGAAAGTGAAACTGTTTCTGACGGTTATCCTGCCCGGTCTCGCGGCCCTTCTGGCACTCCAGACCGTGAAGACTTTTCTGCGGATCTATCTGCGGGATTCCGCCTCCTCCGCCGCCATGGATGGCGAGGACGCCAGTCAGACGCCCATGGAACCGGAACCGGTGACTCTTGAGATGTCGCCTCCGGATTTCATCACGCCGAAGCCGGTGAAATCCGAGATCGTGTGGCAGTCCGCCGGCCAAAAGACGCCGCGCTAAGCGGTTAATACAAAAAACGCGTCACTGGCGCGTTTTTTGCATACTGACGTAACACAAATAGGCTGCTGCAGAATGCTGCAGCAGCCCCTTGCATACTGACGTTTATCTCGTGCTTCTGTTGATGCCGTCCTTGTCAAAATAATAATATCTGTCGTCAATCTGGACCGTAGCGTTCCGAAGCATCTTATAATTATTGAAATAGTAGGTCGTTCCGTTGATTTTCCGCCAGCCGTCCGGCTCAAAGGTCTTCCGATAATCCTCAAAAGAAAACTCGATGCACACATTTCCCGGGATTCCCTTCACCCTGCCGGAATCCGTACTGCGCCAAATGGTTCTGTTCTGGAACGCGTTGGCGAGGCCGTATCTGCTGTACCAGATATCGTAAGGCACAGCCGCAGGGTCGATGTTCTTCGTCAGCCAGTCATGTTCCCCAAAAACAGCCGCCTTGTAACCTGCCGCCTCGATCACCTGGCAGAACTCGCTGACCAGAGCGGACACCTGCTTCTTCGTAAAGCCCTGATCGTCCAGATACTGGGAAGAGATATCGTAGCCTATGGGATAGGATACCCTGTAGTCCTTTACCGTGTCCAGAACGTATTCCGCCTCCCTGCGGGCATCCTCCGCCGTCAGCGCCTCACCGTAGAAAAGCACTCCGGTCCTGATTCCCACGCTGTCCGCGCTTCTCATATTGGTATCAAAATACGGATCCTGATCGTCGAGATAGCCCAGGCGCACCATGACAAAAGAGATATTATCCAGGGACACCTGCTTCCAGTTAATATTCCCTGCCCGGTTCTGATATTTACTTATGGTTACTCCCCGCGCCAGAGCCCCCTTGATCACCGATTTGCCGTCGGCTGATATCCAGTAATCTCCCACTCTGCTCCAGGGCTCAAAAGGAGCCGCCGCAGAGACAGTACAGGTCATAAGAGCCATGGACACTGCCAGCCAAAGAGCCGTCACTTTTTTGTTCATTCCGTTCCTCTTCAGTCTCCTTTTCGGAAATGTTCCACTTCTTCAACCAATAATCTCACATTATAAATCAGGGAGTCAAAGACTCCGTAGTGATACAGATTCAGAACTATGATCCCCACGGGAACCGCCAGTATCATTCCGGAGATTCCGGAAATCCGAAACCCCAGATAGAGCAGAAACAGCGTAGCCAGAGGCGGAAGCCCCAGGGAATCCCCTACGATCTTGGGCTGGATGATCTGCCGCACCGCCTGGGTCAGAAGATACAAAAGCACAAGCCCAAGGGCAAAGGGCCACTCCCCGGTCAGCAGCTTGACCAACGCCCAGGGAAACAGCACCGTCCCCGTGCCAAACACCGGCAGGAAATCCAGCAGCGCGATCAGCACAGCCAGAAACACGCTGTAGCTGACGCCAAGAATCAGAAATCCTACCGCCAGAATCGCCGCCACCACAAACATGATGCGCAGCTGTGCCAGGAAATAACCTCCCACCAGCCTCAGCATGTCCTTTTTCAGGAAGTCTATATATTCCCACACATTTTGAGGGATCACCCTGCGCAGGCTGGCCAGGATCTGCTCCCTCTCCGCGATAAAGAAATAGGACGAAAGGATCACCACAATGGAATACAACAGAGCCGCCGGTATGCTTTTAGCCACATTCCCGGCCGCCGTCACTGTAGGAAAGGCGATTCCCTGAACGAGATCAGCCGCGGCGCTTCCCAGATTCTCATCAAACCTGGCAAACCACTGCCCCAGGCTTTTTTGAATACCATCCGGCAGCACATCCAGAAAACGGGACAGGCCTGTCAGAGCCTGTGTAATCTCCGTCCTGCTGTTCTCCACAATCTGCGGCAGCGCCTTTGCCAGTTCAACCGACTCGGTAAACAGGCTGCTGACTGCCAGATAAAGCACTCCGATCACCGCCGCCAGAACCACCACAACGATCACCACAGAGCTGTGTCTGCGGACGATCTTAAGATGTTTTTCCAGCAGCCGCACCAGAGGATTGGCTATCATGGCGATCACCCAGCCGATCACAAAGGGCATGAAGAACCGAAGAAGCCGCGGTCCCAGCAGGCAGACCAGAAGTATGGCTGCCAGCGGGATCAGTATATTCAAAAGGATCCTCCATATCCGTCTTCTGTCTTCCATTACGCATCACCAGCCTATTTCAGATAAGATTCCAGGAAGGAAAACAATGCCTCCATCTCATCATCCGTACCTATGGTAATCCTCAAATAGTCGGAAATACGCGGCTTGTCAAAATACCGCACATAAATGCTGCGCTCCCTCAGCGCCTCGTAAATCTGCCTGGCCGGGACCTTTCTGTGCCGGACAAACAGGAAATTGGCGCAGGAATCAGGAAATTCAAAGCCCAGCTTGGCAAACCGCGCTTTCGCCCTCTCCCTGGTCCCCACAATCTTCTCCGCAGTCTTCCTGAAATAAGCGTCATCCTTCACGGCTTCCACGCCGAGAAGAATGGACGGCATGTTCATGGTATAGGAATTGTAGGAGTATTTCACATCCGACATGGCTTTTATAAGGGCCTTAGCGCCGAGGGCATAACCGATCCGCACGCCTGCCATGGACCGGGACTTGCTGAAGGTCTGAACCACCAGCAGGTTCTCATACCTGTCCAGAAGGCCTCTGGCAGAAACGCCTCCAAAGTCAATGTAAGCCTCGTCCACGATTACCACGACATCCTGGTTATGGTCCAGGATATCCTCGATCTGTTCCAGAGGAAGCAGGCAGCCTGTGGGCGCGTTGGGATTGGGAAATACCACGCCCCCGTTCTCCCTGTCATAATCCCTGGGATTGATGGTGAAATCGTCCTTTAAGGCCTGCGTCTCATAGGGAATTCCGAAAAGCTCCGCCCACACCGGATAAAAGGAATAGGTCACATCCGGGAAAAACACCGGCTTGGGGGAATTAAAAAAGGTAAGAAACGCCATGGCCAGCACGTCGTCAGAGCCTACTCCCACAAATACCTGTTCCGGCTCCAGTCCGTAATAATCCGCCAGTACATTGACCAGCCCCGACGCCGCAGGGTCCGGATACTTGCGGAAATCCTCCGCATTCATCCCCTTCAGGGCAGCCGCCACGCCGGGCGCCGGCGGGTAAGGATTCTCATTGGTATTCAGTTTGATCAGCCGGCTCCCCCGGGGCTGTTCGCCCGGCACATAGGGAACCACGCCGCGGAAATATCTCTCCCAGGGTCTCATATCAGCCCGTACTCCTCCGCCACTTTCTTGAAGGCCGGCAAAGACCGTTCGATCTGCTCATAGGATACGCAGTAGGCAATCCTTACATACCCGGGACAGGCAAAAGAAGTTCCCGGAACCACCAGGATATTGTACTTCTTGCAGACTTCACAGAACTGCTTCTCGTCGGCCACAGGCGATTTCATGAAAAGATAGAACGCTCCCTGTGGCTTGATGCACTCGAAGCCGCAATCCAGCAGGCCATTGTACAGAAGTTCCCGGTTCCGGTTATACGCCTCCAGATTCACCTGGACATCCAGACAACGCATGGCCACCCGCTGCATGAGGGACGGCGCGTTGACACAGCCCAGCACCCGGTTGGCAATGGTGGCCGCGGTAAACACTTCTTTCTGGTCCTCCATCTCGTCGGGAATCACCAGGTAACCGATACGCTCGCCAGGCAGGGACAGGGACTTGCTGTAGGAATAGCAGACCACTGTATTGCCGTAATATCCGGTCACATAGGGCACCTCGACGCCGTCATAAGCCAGTTCCCGGTAAGGCTCATCAGAAATCAGCGTGATCGCCGTGTGATACTGGGCCTGCTTCTTCTCAAGAACCGCCGCGATGCTGCGAAGAGTCTCATCGGAATACACCACACCTGTAGGATTGTTGGGGGTGTTGATGATCACCGCCCTGGTCTTCTCGCTGATCATGGACTCAAAGACCTTCACGTCCGGCTGGAAATCCACTGTGTTAGGCGGAACTACCTTCAGCTCGCCGTCGTAATTTCTCACATAATTTCCGTACTCCAGGAAATAAGGTGCGAAGGTCAATACCTGATCTCCCGGATTGAGAAGGGTCTTCAGGATAATATTCATGCCGCTTGCGGCTCCTACCGTCATCAGGATGTTGCCCTGGTGAAAGGCGGTGCCAAACCGTCTGTTCAGAGACTGGGCGATGGCCTCCCTCACATCCTCATAGCCGGAATTGCTCATATATCCGTGGACGAAAGTGGATTCCTCCTGGTCGATCACGTCCTTGATCGCCTGATTCACCTGCTCCGGCGCCGGCACATTGGGATTGCCCAGGCTGAAATCATAGACATTTTCCCTGCCGTAAATCTTCGCCAGGCGGTTGCCCTCCTCAAACATGGTGCGAATGGCAGAATTGTTCTGCACAAGCGGTTTCATTCTCTCCGATATCATTGCAAATTCCTCCTCACAAATTATCTTTATCTAACCGGTTCCGCTGTCCGGGCGCCCCTTCGGCCGTCCCGCCGGCGCGCCGCGTCACTCCCCTACCCAGTAACAGTAGAACGCCATCATGCCGGTGACGATCAGATAAAACCAGGTAGTCGTATTGCTGAACCAGGTAGTAAAAAACGAAAGCATAAAATAAAATCCTATCTGGGCGTAAAATAGATATCCTATCGGATTCTTAAACTGTCCCAGCCGCGTGGTCAGCGCGTAGGCCAGGGCTCCCAGGACACACGCGAACGCCAGCACTCCCGGCGCCCCGAAATCATAGAACGCATCATAGAATATGGTCAGGGTCGTCAGTTCCGCCTTATCAACATAAATCGGATACTGCACCAGCTGGGGAAAGAAAAACTTAAGCCCCGTCAGAGTCAGGAACGGGAACAGCATGCGCAGTCCGTGGGAGTGCGCCGGCAGAGCCTCCGTCAGGCAGTTGAAATTCTCATAGTTGTTTGCTATGTAAATATAGGGCTGGGAGATGAAAATCGGTATGGACGGATTCTTCATCTCAAATATCCCGTTCAGGTATTCAATACTGTGGCTTCTGAATACCGTCAGTATCACATAAAGCGGAATTATCACCGCAATCGCCAGGAGGGCAGGCAGAAGCTCCGTCCTGCGGGTATAGGCCATGTAAGTAAACAGCGCTGTCATCAGGGCCAGCACCAGCTGGGATCTGGACACGCATAAAACAGGGATCAGCAGGCTTATGCCTGTCAGGATCCATACCAGCAGATTGCGTCTCCCGCTTCTCGACCCGCCCTGGAGAAAATAAAGGACCGTCAGGGAGGGAACCAGGACGCTGGATACCGTCAGATAGTGAACGCCCATGACATGGAACTCCGAATACGCATGGGGCACGCCCAGCATAAATATAGGAACAAATCCAAGCCAGACCGCCTCCGTCAGAAAGGCTGCCGCGGATACGGCCGTCAGGGCCAGAATGCATACGAAGACGGGCCGCGCCGCAGCTCTCTTCCTGCGTCCTCCCATCCTTCCGTAACTGCCGCCGTCTCCCCTGAGCCTGGACAGAATCTCATATGTTCCCCAGAATCCTGCCTGGGCAAGGAAAAAACAGATCCATGTGGTCAGGCTCCAGTCCGTCTGAAGACTGCTTAATTTCAGGCAGGCGACGCCCTGGCCCCCTACCCAGAAAGCAGAAAAAAGGCCGCGCAGGTGAATCAGGTTCCCCGATTTGCGATAATCCTTGTAATACAGCCAGCCTGCAGCCGCAAGCAACACCGCTCCGGACAGATAGCAGTGTCCGAAACGCGCCGCCATATAACTGACCACATAACAGATACAGTAAACTATCATACGTCCTATCCCTTAAAACCTTCCGTCACTCTCCCAGGCCGTCCTCAACCACACGGATCATAGCCTCGAGAGCCTCCTTCTCATCTTCTCCTTCGCAGATAAATTCAATCTCATCCCCGCATTTCACACAGGCCCCAAGAACGCTGAGAACGCTCTTGGCATTGGCCGTATTATCCCCTTTGCGGAACTGAATCTTTGATTTATAGAGAATCGCCTTGTTGCAGAGAGCGCCGGCCGGCCGAAGATGGAGGCCGGTCAGGTTTCTGATCATAATTTTTGCTTTTACCATATACGTTCACACTACCTTCTGACATTTCCCTATTCGGAGGCCGTCGTCTCCTCCTCCGAACTCGGAGTCGCCGGCTGGGTAACCTCGGCATCCTCCTCGATCCTTATAGTTACAGAAGCTGGCCCGATAAACTCAAATCCATCGGGAAGGGTCACAGACAAAGTCACCTGGTGCTCTCCCGGTCCGAGACCGTTCAGATCCATAGCCGCGTCTATGTCGGCTGCTCGGAGGGACTCCAGATCCTCCGCCAGGCCGCGGATACGCAGTTCCATCTGCTGGTCCGCAAAGACGTAGCGGTACCGGCCGCTGAGTCCAAGCATGTCAATCTGTCCTACATCATAAGTAAACGGCATTGTCTCCAGCGGTTCCACCGTCATCGTCACAACAGCCTGAACAGGCGAATCCTCTGTCAGGCTCACATTGGGCGGCAGATATTCCGCCAGATCTACGGTGGCCGTCACATCCTGGACAGCCCCCTCCACGTTCAGAGCCTCTCCGGAGACCGTCAGGGTCGTCAGTTCCGCCAAGGCGGAACGAAGTCCTTCCACAGACACGGTCTGCACATCGCTGGTCACTCCCGTAAACCGGTAACCGTTGGCCGCGCTTCCTGTCACCTGGAAGTCAAGAACCAGGTCCTTCACATCAAGCACGGTCACCGTATAACTTGCCTCGGATACGCTGAGACTGACCGTATCTCCAAGTCCATCCAGAATATTATCATTGGCATCATAGAAATGAATCTCTGCCTGCCCCTGCACCTCCGTGTTGGCCCCGTCGATATTGATTTCTATACCGGCGGAACTGATCTGCCCGATCACGGACTCTGCCCCGGTGACATAGACCACCGACGGACTTACCGATATTCCTCCAACGGCATGGTCATCTTCCAGGTCGCCCTCGGTCCTGGCTGTCAGATCAAAAAGCTTGGTCTGAATCTTCTCCGTCTGAATCTGAACCACCATGGGACTTACCGTAAGGACGT
The DNA here is from genome assembly GCA_947626365.1 of uncultured Lachnospiraceae bacterium. Lineage (GTDB taxonomy): Bacteria > Bacillota > Clostridia > Lachnospirales > Lachnospiraceae > UBA3402. Next base: position 12,538 of record CANQRW010000034.1, on the reverse strand, counting down.
CGCTGGCCAGAAACTGTCTGGCCGTCCGGCTGGCCTCCACCTGCACGGGCACCGCCCCGGTTACATCATACAGCTGCGCCAGATCCGCGTAGGCCGTGAAATCGCCTGCGCTGATCCTGTGTTCGTCCCTGACATGAACCTTATAACTGACCGTCACCGTATCTCTTCCCACCAGTTCATAGGTAAGTCCCGCATCCTTCAGAACGTCCTCGTTGATCACTTCCACCGGGATGCTCTGCGTATCGGTCATCAGGGGATTGGACGCATTGACCATGATAAGCCAGGTAAACACAGCCAGGACGACAGCCAGAATCTTCAGTCCAAGATTATGCGTCAGCATCTTCTTCATCTTTCTGTCTTCCTTTCCAAATTCTGAACCGTCTGGACGGCTGCTCCTCTGCCTGCAGGTTCACGGTCAGCGCCTTTCTGAGCGTATCCGGATCACTGACTCTGGTCAGGAGCCCTCCCTCTGCCAGAGAGATACGTCCTGTCTCCTCCGACACCACGATCGTCAGGCTGTCCGTAACCTCGCTGATGCCTACCGCCGCCCGGTGCCTGGTTCCTAATTCCTTGCTGATACTGGTATTGTCCGACAAGGGCAGATAACAGGTAGCCGCCGCCACCCGGTTGCCCCGGATAACCACGGCTCCGTCATGGAGCGGCGTATTATGTTCGAATATATTGATCAGCAGCTGGCTGGTCACCACGCCGTCGATATTGATCCCTGTCCGCTCGATATCCTGAAGCGGGGTCTCCCTCTCGATTACCATCAAGGCCCCTGTCCTGGCCTTGGCCAGTTCCGTAGAAGCCCGCACCAGTTCGTTAAGCGTTTCCTCCGTAAACCGGGAATCTGTCTCCTTCATCGCCTCAAAGGGCAGAAAATCCGTCAGAAGATTACGGCTTCCCAGCTGCTCCAGAGCCCGCCGCAGCTCCGGCTGGAATATAATGATAAGCGCCGTAGTCGCCACAAAAGCCACATTCTGCATGATCCACAGGATCGTATACAGCCTGAGGGCCCAGGCAGCGGCAGCAAAAGCCACGATCACAAGAATTCCCCTCAGAAGAGTCCAGGCGCGGGTATTCTTAATCCATACCATGAATTCATAAATCAGAAAAGCGATAATGATGATCTCCAGAATATTGGTTTTGGTAATCTGCGGCAGAAATGACAGCCACTCATAAAGCGTTTCAACAAACTCCGGCACTTACTCACCTCCCTTTCACCAGGGCGTATCCCGCCCCTATTTCAGATATTCGTCATCGTCATCCGGCAGATCCTCATCCAGATATTCCGGCTCCTTGCGGCTGAACCGCTGAACCTTGACATCCGGCATGGACACTGAAATCTTCGGCACTGCCTTCACGTAATAATAGTAGTCGTCGTCCTCAAACTGCAGATACTCCGTCCGGCTGTAATCCACGGCAAAGGCCATAAAATAATATACCAGCGCAAACACCACGGACAGAAGCATACTGGTTATAAGCGAACCCATGGGTACAGACACATCAAAGACATAATCTCCCATAAAGATCATGCCCAACTGGGCTACCACGCCGGCCGCGATGGCGATGGCCCAGGAATAATTGACGGACAGTCTGCGGACCAGATATACAGCCACAACCCCGGCACCGCAGGCCGCGATCATGACGATCATCGCCTGATTCATCAGAAGGCTCCTGACGATCTGGGCGTATCTCTGAATCAGTTCCGCGGAAGTGTCACCTGACAGGACCCCCGCGTTCTGCTTCACATACTGGAAAATGTAAAACATGGCCGTGCCGCAGCAGACCGGAACCGCCGATGCCATATGCCCGGCCAGTCCCACAAGAAGAGGGATGGCATAGGGAATATTGTAGTGAAAGAAAATGGGCGTCAGCACCAGCAGATAGGAATCCCCCGGCTGAAAACCGAAATACAGGATCCCGACGATCACCATGAGGATTGCCAGAATCAGCGCCAGTTCCAGGGAAACGCTGCTGATATGGGCCAAAATCATAAGGGCCGCCAGAAATGCCATGATCCCATAGGGCAGGACCGAACACACCAGCGCCAGCACCAGTTCCACCAGAATGCTGTTAAGCCTGGTCATATAACCCAAATCCCTGTTAATCAGATGAAAAGCCAGAAATCCCAGGACAAAACGGACAACAGGCGTAATGAAGACATCATATTTCCCATAAAATCCCCTGAGTTTTTCACGAAATACGAACAATGCGATCACGATCTTCTAACCCCCTTGCCCGGTTGTTCTCTATCCCTGTCCGAAAGTTCATAGCGCCTCTCCAGGCTCTTCAGTCCGCCCAGGTAAAGCTTCATGCTGCGGGCTGCTCTCCGGTACCGCACAAAATAAACAATGAAGGTAATCATCAGATATACCGCAAGCCCCCCGATATACCAGGTCAGATACCCCAGAAGGTAGTCCGCAAGATCAGTAATGCTCATCGCGGAGATAATATCCTCCACCTTGCACATGCCCACAAGCACCATGCCCAGGCACCAGCAAAAGGTATATCCCAGCAGGGAGCGGAGCAGATGCAGGCCAATATAATCCCCCCGGAAATACCGGTGAACCAGGGTCAGATCCCTGCTCCTTTCCTTCTCTAACATGGAGATGTCGGTCATCAGTCGGATCTTGTTCTCATTCAACATAGATATTCACCTCGTCATGCCATAACATATCAATTTAGTATAACACATAATCGCAGACTTGGCGAGAGTGTACTTTATTTTTTCGCAATTATTTCTCTTTTTGAAAGAAATTGGAACCCTACTCGTACCGCAGGGCATCGATGGGATCTGCTTTCGCAGCCTTAGACGCCGGATAAATCCCGAAAAACAGGCCTACCACGGCAGAAAATGATACCGCAAGAACGATAACCGCCGGTCTTATGACCACGGAAAGGCTCAGCGCCATGCCCAGAACCGTCACCAGCGTCACGGCCAGGGTCACGCCGATGACCCCGCCGCAGGCCGACAGGATCGCCGATTCCGTGAGGAACTGGATCAGCACATCTCTGGTCCTGGCTCCCAGGGCCTTGCGGATGCCGATCTCCCTGGTCCGCTCCGTCACCGATACCAGCATAATGTTCATGATACCGATCCCGCCCACTACCAGCGAGATGGCCGCGATTCCGCCCACCGCCGCTGACAGGGCGCCCATGACCGAGTCCACGCTTCCCATCTCCTCTACGGCAGTGTTGGAATAGTAATCCTGCGGATTCCGGTCCTTGATCTTGGCAATATAAGCTTTCAGACGGTTCATGAAATCCGTCATGTCCGCGCTGTCCGCCGCGAACACATGACAGTAGTAGAAAGTGTCGTTGGGCCAGGTAAGGATCGTCTCAGGAATATACGCCTCTCCCGTATCGCTGCTTCCGCCCATCATCAGCCTCTGGAAGGGACTCATCTCCTTCTTGTAGACGCCTATAACCGTATACTCATCCGTATAGCCGTAGATGGTCGTCCGAAATGTCCTGCCCACCGCGTTTTCCGTCCCATAAAGCATCTCAGCGCTTTCCGCGCTCATAACCACGTTCTTCCGCCGTCCCAGAAGATCTCCTTCGTTCAGATACCGGCCGTAGATCACGTTCACCGGCTGCACATCCATATATCTCTCCGTGATTCCCTGAAACTGGAAATTCATGGACATACGGCCGGCGTGAACCTCCGTACTCACAGATGCGTTGCTGTCGATATAGGCAATCTCGTCGCCAAAAGCCTCCCGAATCAGTTCCAGCTCATCCAGGGTAAAATAATCGCTCTGCCGCCAGTCGTCATTCCAGTAGCCGTAGGACACGTAGGCCTGGGTAATCCCGATATCCTTGTACAGATCTGTAAACATGGTGCGCATGGTGTCTCCGATGGACACGATCGCGATGACTGAACCGATACCGATAATGATTCCGAGCATGGTCAGAAACGACCGGAGCTTGTTAGCCCGGATCGCGTGAAACGCCATGGCCATATTCTCAATCAGCATCCTTCTTCCTCCTCTCTCTCCGATTCTTCCCGCGGGGCATACAGCTTTCCGGCATGTATCCTGCCGCTGCCTTCTGCCGGATTGGGATTTTTCTCATCGCTGACGATCCGGCCGTCAGAAAACCGGACGATCCGGTCCGTAAACGCCGCGATATTCTCCTCATGGGTAACCACCACTACCGTAGATCCCAGCTTATGAATCTCAGAAAACATTTCCATAATTTCCACAGATGCGGCTGTATCCAGGTTGCCCGTCGGTTCGTCGGCCAGTATGAGCGGCGGCTGATTGGCCAGCGCTCTAGCGATAGCCACCCTCTGGCGCTGACCGCCGGACAGTTCGTTGGGCATATGTTCCGCCCGCTCCTTCAGCCCCACCAGTTCCAGAAGCTCCATGGCCCGGTCCGCCCGCTTCTGCCTGGGAATCCTGGCATAGGTCATGGGCAGCTCCACGTTCTTCAGGGCGCTGGTCCGGGATATCAGATTGAAGGACTGGAACACAAAGCCAATCTTCCGATTACGCACCGCCGAAAGCGCGTCGGAAGAAAGCTCCGCCGTATCGATGCCGTCCAGGAAATAATGTCCCTCCGTAGGACGGTCCAAACAGCCCATAATATTCATAAGCGTCGATTTTCCGGAACCGGAATGGCCCATAATGGCCACAAACTCTCCCCGTCTGACCGTCAGATTGATATGGTCGAGGCCGGTAACCTGTACGGCGCCGGTATCATAAATCTTCACCAGGTTATCCAGCCGGATCAGATCTTCACATTCCGGCCGAAGGACGCTGTCTTCATTCTCTTTTTTTCTCCACTGATCAAACATATCAAACCACCGTCACTGCCGTCCCTTCCTCGTAAGCTTCACTGGGCGTTCCGATCACCTGGGAGGTCTCGTCGAGGGTCTCCCCTTCCCCGGGAATCACCTCTGTCATCAGGTCGCCTTCTACGCCGGTCTCCACCGGCATCCAGTGGACGACGCCTCCCTGCACCACCTGCAGATATGTAACGCCTTCCCGGGCGATAAAGGCTGTGGCCGGAACGCAGAGGGCATCCTCCGCTTCTTCCAGCACAATTTCCGCCCTGGCTGTGATCCCGGCTATCAGCTTCGTATTCTTATCTTCAATCCGGATCCTGGTGGGAATCACCCGCTCGGTGGAGCCGCCGCTTTTCTCCTCGCCGGTAGGGGAGATGGATACCACCTGTCCGGATACCGTCTCGCCTTCCAGAATGTCCGCGCTGATCAAAACCTCCTGGCCCACCTTCACCTTTCCTATAGAGTACTCGCTTACCTGAATCTCCATCTCCAGCACATCCAGATTCTCGATGATAAACAGGGGCTCATGGCTGTCGTCTGTCTGGTCGGCAAACCGGCCCACCTTGGTATTGACGCGGATCACTGTCCCGGCAATAGGCGCTCTGACCTCTGTGTCCTCCAGCTTCTCAAGCTGCTTCTCATAGTCAAACCGGGCCTTCTCAATCTGCAGCCGGTAGGAATCGGGGGCCGTTGCCTGCCCATCTGTCAGGATATAGGAGTTCTTCTGACGGCGGGCGTCATTCAGGGCGTTCTCCGCTGTCTCCAAGTCCACCTGAGGAATGCTGCCGCCGTCAAAAAGCACCTTCATCCGATCGTAGTTATTCTGGGCCGTGCGGAAATCCTGCAGGGCTTTCTCGTAACCGTTTTTCGCCTCCAGCGTTTTTTCATCATAGGTTATCATGGCCAGGTTATAATCGTTTTCCGCCATAGCCGCTTCCTTGCGGACCTCCGTATCGTCCAGCACAGCCAGAACCTGGCCTGCTTCTACCTTACCGCCCTCTTCCACAAGGATCTTTACTACCTCTGCATGGAGATTGGACACCACGTCCACGCTGTCCGTACCGGAGATGGGACCGCTGACCGCCAGTTTCTCCTGCACCGTCATTCTGGACGGCGCAGTCGTGCTGACCTGCGGCGCCCTGTTTCCTCCCGCGCCCATTACCCGGCTGACGCCGAAGACCGCAAGCAGTACTGCCGCAGCCGGCAGCACAAGCCTTCTTTTCTTCCGGAATAAGTTTCGAACCTTCTCTCTCATCACCAGCTCCTCCTTCTGTCCCGCTGTTCTCTTCTATATAACGACGGACCGCGGCTTCCGTCTTCATTTTCCGTCCGTACATCCGCGATGCGCTGTTTCTTCGCCCATTCATCCGCGATGCGCTGTTTCTTCGCCCATTCAGACGTGGGCTTCACACGTTAAAACGGGTTGTATCAACTGTATTAATTCTATTAATACAGTCTAATACACTTATTCGCTTTTGACAAGATATTTTTTTAATTTATCTACATTTACGATTTTTTGTGGTAAGATAGAGGATAAGACAGATTCAGAATCTACACGCATGACAGATAAGGGGATTGCCATGAACCAAAGATTATTGGAACAGCTGCAGAAGATCACTGATGAGGAAAAAGCGATTCTGGAAGGCAGCGGCCTTAAGAAAGATCTGTATACCTCACAGAGAGGATTTACCATCGACAGCAGAAAACTGCTGACCAAGGGGCAGCTGATCCAGATACGCCCCCATACCCGGTTTGCCCATTTCCCCAGACATCGCCATAACTATGTAGAGATGGTCTATATGTGTACCGGATCCACCACTCATATTATCAACGATTCGGAGCGGATCGTCCTGCGCGAAGGGGACCTGCTCTTTCTGAACCAGCACGCCACCCAGGAGATCCTTCCTGCCGGGGAACAGGATATCGCCGTCAATTTCATTATCCTTCCGGAATTTTTTGACCGGATTCTCCCCAATATGGAGCGGGAAAATGTACTGCGGGATTTTCTTGTGGCCTCTCTGTCCCAGGATTCCTCCCTGTCCAGCTACCTCCATTTCCAGGCCAGGGACATTCTTCCGGTGCAGAATCTCATTGAAAACATGGTCTGGACCCTGCTTTCCGGGAAGTCCGGCACCAACACCCTGAATCAGACCACCTTCGGCCTGCTGTTCATGAATCTGTCCATGTTCGCCGAAACCATCAACCTGGACAGCCCCACCCAGCAGGAACAGAACCTGGTGTTCTCCGTTCTCCGCTACATCGAGACCCACTACCGGGACGGCTCCCTTGCCGATGTGTCCGAAGAACTGAAACAGCCGGCCTACTACATCAGCCGGCTGCTGAAAAAACATACCCAGTATAATTTCAAGGAGCTGCTGCAGCAGAGAAAGCTTCAGCAGGCCCAATGGCTGCTGTCCCAGACTACCCTGCCCATCGATTCCATCATCTGCTCCATCGGCTACGACAACAGCAGCTATTTCTACCGGCGGTTCCGGGAAAAATACGGCTGTTCCCCCAGGGAATACAGGAAAAGCCATTCATGACTGCTCCTGTTTTTTCGCTTTTCGCGTCTTCTCAATGGGAATCACTCCGATCTGAATGAAAATCGGATACAGATAGCTGGCCCCGAAAGTCCCCAGCTTCTTGGGCCCTGTAATAGGCGTTCCCTCTTTCAAAAGCTTTATCGCCATTCCAAAGGCCAGATCCACCGTCGCCCTGGTGATGGACTTGTCCTTTCGGCTGACGAACATTTCATATCCACGGATTGTATAAGTATAAGTAAGCTTCTTGGTGGTCTCAAAAGGATAATCCTGAAATAAGATCAATGTATTCCACAAAAGCGTCTCGCTTCTCGTCTCTTCCCGATCCGCGCCGCTGCACTCCTGCTCAACCGCCTGCCGCAAAAGCTTGATGGCCTGCTGTCTGCGGCCTTCAATCTGTCCGCCCATCCGGTTCCTCCTGCTGTCCGGCGACACCGCCGGCCCTGTCCCCAATCTCCTTGTTTATCCGCATATCCGCTCCGAAAGCCCGCCGCCGGCAGGCAATCCGCGCATTGATATAAGTATACTAACAGGAAAATGAAAAATCAACCAGGCGACGAAATTATTCGACAAAATTTGTCGCAAGCGCAAAGCAGGCACAAAAAGACCGTATACCGGCTCTGCCCCGGCACACGGTCCTCCAATCAAATTATTATCCGGCATTACACATGAATTTCCGCCTTCAGTCCCAGCACCTCTTTGTTCTCATCCAGGATAGGCTGAACCACTTCCGCCAGGAATTCCTCCACCTGTTGAGGCGCGCGGCCTACGTATCTGGAAGGCTCCATGGTCTTCTGAAGCTCTTCCATGGAAAGGCCGAAGGCCGGATCCGCCGCAATCAGTTCCAACAGGTTATTGTCAAGACCCCGCTCCTTTACGTTGCGGCCCGCCTCCATGGACAGCTGACGGATCCGCTCATGAAGCTCCTGCCGGTCGCCGCCTGCCTTCACGGCATCCATCATGATATTCTCCGTGGCCATGAAGGGCAGTTCCGCCATGAAATGTTTCTCGATCACCCTGGGGTACACCACCAGGCCATCCACCACATTCAGATACAGGTCCAGGATTCCGTCGATTGCTAAAAATCCTTCCGGGATGCTTAAGCGCTTGTTAGCCGAATCGTCCAGGGTCCGTTCGAACCACTGGGTGGACGCCACCAGCATGGGATTCATCACGTCGCTCATCACATAGTTGGACAGGGAAGCGATCCGCTCGCTGCGCATGGGATTTCGCTTGTAGGCCATGGCCGAGGAGCCGATCTGGTTCTTCTCAAAGGGCTCTTCCACTTCTTTCAAATGCTGCAGAAGCCGCACATCATTGGAGAACTTGTGAGCGCTCTGGGCAATGCCGGCCAGCACATTTACCACCCGGGTATCGATTTTCCGGGAATAGGTCTGTCCGGATACCGGATAGCAGGCCTCAAATCCCATTTTCTCCGCGATCATCCGATCGGCCCTGCGGCATTTCTCATGATCGCCGTCAAAGAGCTCCAGGAAACTGGCCTGGGTTCCGGTGGTTCCCTTCGATCCCAGAAGCTTCATGCTGCCCAGCACATGGTCCAGATCTTCCAGATCCAGGCACAGGTCGTTGAGCCACAGAGCCGCACGCTTTCCTACGGTAGTAGGCTGGGCCGGCTGGAAATGGGTAAACGCCAGAGTAGGCTGATTCTTATAAGCATCCGCGAATTTTGCCAGTTCCGCCATAACATTCAGCAGTTTCTTCCTCACCAGGCGAAGGGCCTCCGTCATGATGATAATGTCCGTGTTATCGCCCACATAGCAGGAGGTAGCGCCCAGATGAATGATTCCTTTGGCATTGGGACACTGCTGGCCGTAGGCGTAGACGTGGGACATAACATCATGGCGCACCAGACGCTCCCGCTCCTTCGCCACATCATAATTGATATCCTCCGCGTGAGCCTTCAGTTCGTCGATCTGCTCCTGGGTAATGGGGAGTCCCAGCTCTTTCTCTGTCTCCGCCAGGGCGATCCACAGCTTCCGCCAGGTACGGAACTTCTTGTCCGGCGAGAAAATGTACTGCATCTCCCTGCTGGCGTAGCGCTCGGAAAGGGGGCTTTGATATCTGTCGTTCATAATGTACCTCCATTGTTCTCCGTAGAGTATGACTTTTCGTTTTACATCTAACGAATGGTTTCTATGTCTAAGCGCGGGAATTTCACTTCTTCGCAGTGCGCAGCTCAAAAACCTTTGGTTTTTTCGCTCGCGGGCTTCGCCCTCAGGGGCACTGCCTCTTCTTCGCAGTGCGCAGCTCAAAAACCTTCGGTTTTTTCGCTCGCGGGCTTCGCCCTCAGGGGCACTGCCTTTTCTTCGCAGTGCGCAGCTCAAAAACCTTCGGTTTTTTCGCTCGCGGGCTTCGCCCTCAGGGGCACTGCCTCTTCTTCGCAGTGCGCAGCTCAAAAACCTTCGGTTTTTTCGCTCGCGGGCTTCGCCCTATGAATGTGCGGACATGGCAAGATGCTTACGTGCAAGCACGACGCTGCTTGCCATGTCCGCACATTCGCACTGCTCATGCTTAACGCGCATAGTCTCCTCTGATGTCTTCTGTGGGGGGCGCAATGGGGTAGTCGCCGCTGAAGCAGGCAGTACAGATGGGCAGGCCGCCTGCCATCTCGTAAAGGCGCTCCATCCGCAGATAGGACAGGGAATCGGCTCCCAGAAGCATGCAGATCTCATCGATCGTCTTATCGTGGGCGATCAGCTGATCCTCCGAGGGAATATCAGTTCCGAAATAACAGGGATGGAGGAACGGCGGCGCGCTGACCATCACATGAACCTCCGCGGCTCCTGCCTCGCGAAGCATCCGCACGATCTGATGGCTGGTGGTGCCGCGGACGATAGAATCGTCGATCATAATGACCCGTTTCCCTTCCACCGCCTCCTTCAGCACATTTAATTTCACCCGGACCGAGGAGACACGGTTGCTCTGCTTGGGCTTGATAAAGGTCCGGCCCACATAGGTATTTTTCACAAAAGCGGTTCCGTAGGGAATTCCGGACTCCAGGGCGTAACCCAGGGCCGCCGCGTTGCCGGATTCCGGAACGCCTACCACCAGGTCCGCGTCCACCGGCGAATCCTTCGCCAGACATCTCCCTGCCAGAATCCTGGAGTGATAGACACTGACTCCGTCAAACACCGTATCCGGTCTGGCGAAATAAATATATTCAAACACGCACCGGGCCTGCTTCTCCGGATTGGCAAAACACATGCTGCGGTCCGAATGAAGGCCGTCCCTGGTAATGGTGACCACCTCGCCCGGCTCTACATCCCGGATGAACTCAGCGCCGATAGTGGCCAGGGCGCAGGTCTCCGACGTCAGGATGTAGGCGTTGTCCTTTTTCCCGATACAGAGCGGCTTAAACCCAAAAGGATCTCTGGCTCCGATCAGTTTCCGGGGACTCATGATCACCAGAGAATAGGCGCCGGACAGACGCTTCATGGCCCGCACCACCGCCTCCTGCACATTTCTGGAACCAATCCTCTCCCGGGCAATATAATAAGCGATCAGTTCGGAATCGATGGTGGTCTGGAAAATAGCCCCGGTATAGGCCAGCTCCCGGCGAAGCTCCGGCGCGTTGACCAGGTTGCCGTTGTGGGCCAGTGCCAGTGTACCCTTAATATAGTTCAGCACCAGAGGCTGGGCGTTCTCCCGGCTGCTGCTTCCCGCCGTGGAATAGCGCACATGGCCTACGCCCAGATCGCCGTGAAGGCTTTCCAGTGTCTCCGGCGTAAACACCTCATTGCACAGGCCCATTCCTTTATAAGCATTCACCTTACCCTTGGGGCCGTAGGTATCGCTGACCGCGATGCCGCAGCTTTCCTGCCCCCTGTGCTGAAGGGCAAATAAACCATAATAGATGGTGGAGGCTACCTCTCCACCATCTAAATCGTACATGCCAAAGACTCCACATTCCTCGTGGAGCTTTCCATCAATATCCGGTTCCATGTAGCTAACGGTACTCATAGAAAACCTCCCGGTGCAGCCGTTTCCTTATCACTGGATTCCCAGACGCCGGAACACTTCCTGATAGGCGTCCTCCACGTTGCCCAGATCCCTGCGGAAACGGTCCTTGTCCAGCTTCTCCCTGGTCTCCATATCCCACAGTCTGCAGGTATCCGGAGACACCTCGTCGGCCAGTATGATCTTTCCGTGATAGCGGCCAAACTCAATCTTAAAATCGATCAGCTCGATTCCCAGGCCGGCAAAATACTTCCGCATGATCTCATTGACCTTGAAAGCGTATTTTGTAATATCGTCAATCTCCTCCTGGGTAGCCAGTCCCAGGGCCAGAGCATAGTAATCATTGATAAACGGATCGTGCAGATCGTCGTTCTTGTAGCTGAACTCCAGCGTGGGCTGAAGGAGCTTGATGCCCTCTTCCATGCCCAGCTTCTTGGCGAAGCTTCCGGCAGAGAAATTGCGGATGATGACCTCCAAGGGAACGATCTCCACCTTCTTCACTACGGTCTCCCGGTCATTCAGTTCCTCCACAAAATGAGTGGGGATGCCTTCCGCCTCAAACAATTTAAAAACGTGGTTGGTCATGCGGTTGTTGATCGCTCCCTTTCCCACGATAGTTCCCTTTTTCTGGCCGTCAAACGCGGTCGCGTCATCCTTGTAGGATACGATCAGCATATCCGGATCTTCCGTTGTGTAGACCTTCTTGGCCTTTCCCTCGTACAGCAGTTCTTTTTTCTCCATGTGTATCCACCTGTCCTTTATTGAGTTTCCCCGCCCGCTCCGCGGGCAGCACCATAGATGAAAGCCGATCGCCCAGCGCCTGCGCGCTCCGCAATCAGGGCTTTATTATAATATATCCGGGGAATAATGGCAATATCTTTTTGATGATTTGACTCAAACCTGGCTGCTGCATCAGATTACATGAAACATACTACGGCTTACAAATATCTTTTGCCCCGAGTTTTACAGTTTTAATGGCAAAAAATCCCTGCATTGCCCATAAACAAAGGCCTTGCAGGGATCCTCTCTATGTTATGCTACGCGGCCTTAGCTTCATACTCTGAATGAAGCGTTTAAAATCTTCCTGCTTCGCGTAAGCAAAATAAAAGTCTGTCCCAAATGTCTCCTGTATCTTCTTATAATCTTTAGCGATCCGGTCTTCATTGCTGAACTTCAGGGTCGGCACCATTTTCTGTTTCTTCTTATCATATCTCTCCTGGTACATGAT
>CANQRW010000033.1 GCA_947626365.1 uncultured Lachnospiraceae bacterium | reverse complement strand
ACGGTTCTGTGAGGGGCAGTAGGCAAGCCTTTCACAAAATAAAAATGAGAAAGGAGTGTCGAGACTGTCTACTCGACTAATGAATTTGAAGTCAAAAGTGTATTTTTCGAGAACGATCACGCCTGAGAAGGTGCTGGAGATGTACAAGCTTCTGGGAATCGAACTGCCGGGCAGAGTGGCCGCAAAGGTCCATTCCGGCGAGGTTGGGAACCAGAATTTCCTGCGTCCCGATTTCTGGAAGCCTGTGATCGATAGCCTGGATGCTACGGTGACAGAGTGCAATACCGCTTATGAGGGCGCCCGCGAGACGACCAAAAAGCATCTGAAGACCTTAAAGCAGCATGGATGGAGCGATTATTTCAAAGTAGATCTGTTGGATGCGGAAGGGCCGGACATGGTTCTGGAGATTCCCGGCGGCAGGCAGATTAAGAAGAATTATGTGGGAAAGAATCTGGCCAATTATGATTCCCTGCTGGTATTATCCCATTTTAAGGGCCATCCCATGGGAGGCTACGGCGGGGCGCTGAAACAGCTGTCGATCGGCATCGGTTCTTCCTACGGAAAGGCTTATATTCACGGAGCAGGGGATGAGGATGCTTTCTGGTCTACCGATGTGGACAGATTTCTGGAAGCGATGGCTGACGCCGCTTCCTCTGTGGTAAATTATTTTAAGGGCAATGCCGCCTATATTAACGTCATGAAGAATATGTCCGTGGACTGCGACTGCTGCGCGGTGGCTGAGGATCCCTGCATGAAGGATATCGGAATCCTGGCTTCCCTGGATCCGGTAGCAATCGACCAGGCGTGTCTGGATCTGGTCTACGCCGCCAAAGATGATCCGGGCCGGGACCATCTGCTTGAGAGGATCGAGAGCCGCCACGGCATTCATACCATCGAAGCCGCCGCGGAACTGGGCATCGGTTCCCGCGAATATGAGCTGATCGAGACAGAATAACGGACAGAACCGTATAGGGGACCTGCCAGGCTGCTATGGCCGGGCAGGTCCTTTTCTGATGCGGCCAGGCCGCAGGATTCGCCTTACGTCAGTATGCAAAAAACGCGCCAGTGACGCTTTTTTGTATTACGTCAGTATGCAAAAAACGCGCCAGTGACGCGTTTTTTGTATTGCGTCAGGAAGCCCCATATGCTCCGTTTACGGACTTTATTTGCAACGTTATATTTTCTCCGACCGTTAGGTTTTTGTCGAAAATCCGCAGTTTTGTGTCGAATTTTGCCATATTTTGTAGGGCTATATATCAACTTACTAATGTCGAAACTTGCGATTGAATCCAATTGCAACCTGCAAAATCGGAAGTCTATAATCGAAATACCAACAAAAAAGGAGGACAGAAAATGACAACCCTGAATATTGCGATTGCAGAAGATAATCCGAAGACATTAGACTATTTGAACACCATGCTGGAAACAGAGGATGACCTTCATGTGGTAGGACGGGCAGGCAGCGGAGATGAAGCCTATGACATGATTGTAAGCACAAAACCGGATATCGTTCTTCTGGATGTGATTTTACCGGGGATAGACGGCCTTTCCGTTATGGAGAAAGTGAAAAATGAAGGCCATATGGATAAGAATCCGGCATTTATCATGGTCTCGGCGGCAGGGAGTGAGAATGTGACGGAAGATGCTTTTGGACTTGGCGCGAACTACTTTATTATGAAGCCTTTCAAGAAGGAGATGGTGCTGGACAAGATCCGCCGCCTGGCTGGTTATTCTTCCAGGCCGAGGAACGGAGGCCTGAACCGCGCCAGAAAGATAAAGCCTTACGAAAGCCAGATTGAATATATAGAACAGAACCTGGAAAATGATGTGACGCAGATTTTGCATGAAATCGGGGTGCCGGCGCATATTAAGGGATACCAGTATCTCAGGGATGCCATCACGTCCTCGGTGATGGATCAGGAGATGCTGGCATCTGTGACCAAAGTGCTTTATCCCAACATAGCCAAGAAGCATCAGACGACGCCCAGCCGTGTGGAGAGGGCCATCCGCCATGCGATAGAGGTGGCGTGGAGCCGCGGCAAGATGGATACGATCAACGAGATATTCGGCTATACGGTCAGCAACGGCAAGGGAAAGCCTACCAACTCGGAATTCATCGCGCTGCTGTCCGATAAAATTCGACTGGATTACAAGCGCTTGTGACGACTTATCGACACCGTAAACTGCCAAGTTCGCGCAAAACTTTAAGAATGTACTTCCTTATTTTGAAAAAGTATTGTATACTATAATTTATAGGGGGATTTTATACTTTTCGAGTGAGGAGGATATCTTATGAAGAAGATCTTATTTGTAGCGTCAGAGGCAGTTCCCTTTATTAAGACCGGCGGTCTCGCCGATGTGGCAGGTTCCCTGCCCAAGTGTTTTGACAAGGAATGTTACGATGTGCGTGTTATGATTCCCAAGTACATGTGCATGAAGCAGGAGTGGAGAGATCAGTTAAATTATGTAGACCATTTTTATATGGATTATCTGGGGCAGAGCCGTTATGTCGGAATCCTTCAGTACGAGTATGAGGGGATCACCTATTATTTTATCGATAATGAGTGGTATTTCAACGGCGACAAACCTTATGGCGACTGGCTGTTTGATATTGAGAAATTCGCGTTTTTCTGCAACGCGGCTCTGTCCGCGCTTCCGGTGATCGGTTTTCAGCCTGATGTGGTGCACTGCCATGACTGGCAGACCGGCCTGATTCCGGTATATCTTAAGGACCGTTTCCGCGGAGGAGAGTTCTTCCAGAATATGAAGTCCATCATTACCATTCACAATCTGAAATTCCAGGGCGTGTGGGATGTGAAGACGATCCAGTACCTGACCGGCCTGTCTGATTATTATTTCACGCCGGACAAACTGGAGGCTTACAAGAACGGCAACCTGCTGAAGGGCGGTATCGTGTTCGCGGATGCCATTACCACCGTCAGCGACACCTATGCAGAGGAGATCAAAGTGCCGTTCTACGGCGAAGGACTGGACGGACTGATGAGAGCCAGGTCTAACAGCTTGCGGGGAATCGTCAACGGCATCGACTACGATGAGTTTGACCCAGCCACGGATACGTTTATCGAGAAGAATTACTCGGCGGAGAATTTCCGCAGGGAGAAGATCAAGAACAAGCGGGCTCTCCAGAAGGAACTGGGGCTGGAGGAGAATGACAAGCTGATGATGATCGGCGTGGTGTCCAGGCTGACCGACCAGAAAGGCTTCGACCTGATTCAGTATGTGATGGATGAACTGTGTCAGGATGCGGTGCAGCTGGTGGTTCTGGGTACCGGCGAGGAGCGCTATGAGAATATGTTCCGCCATTTCGCCTGGAAGTATCCGGGCAGGGTTTCCGCCAATATTTATTACTCCAACCCGCTGTCCCATAAGATTTACGCCGCCTGCGACGCGTTTCTCATGCCGTCGCTGTTTGAGCCCTGCGGCCTGAGCCAGCTGATGTCTCTGCGGTATGGGACGCTGCCCATCGTCCGGGAGACCGGCGGCCTGAAGGATACGGTGGAGCCTTACAATGAATTCGAGGGCACCGGCACAGGATTCTCCTTTGCCAATTACAATGCTCACGAGATGCTGGATACCATCCGCTATGCGGAGAAGATTTACTATGATAGGAAGCGTGACTGGAACAAGATTGTGGACAGGGCCATGGCCAAGGATTTCTCATGGCACGCTTCGGCGCTTAAATATCAGGAGCTGTATGATTGGCTGATCGGCTGAACGGCTTTATAAGAACAGACAGGAGAGAAAGATGAGTTTTTGGCAGGAACTGATGGATAACCGGATTTTGATCTGCTCGCTTATCGCATGGGCGCTGGCCCAGGTGTTCAAGACGCTGATCGATTTTGGATTTAATAAGACGTTTCGGGCAGAGAGACTGGTTGGTTCCGGAGGAATGCCGAGTTCTCATTCTTCTATCGTATGCGCTCTGGCGGCTTCCACGGCGCTGCAGTACGGACTGTCGTCCTTTGAGTTTGCTGTTTCCTTTGTGCTGGCTTCGGTGGTCATGTACGACGCCACCGGCGTCCGTCAGGAGACGGGCAAGCAGGCCAAGCTTCTGAACCTGATCATTGAGCAGGACTGGTTTAGGCTGGATAACCAGGAGATTCAGGAGAAGCTGAAAGAATTCGTGGGCCATACGCCCCTGCAGGTGTTCGCGGGAGCTGTGCTGGGGATTCTGGTGGCGGTTATTATGGAGATGGTACAATAACGAGTGAAAGCATCTGCTTATGAAGAAGGCTTGTGGGCAGATGCTTTTCAACTGTCTGCGGTTGGGAGATTTTTATGAGGAAATGGATAACAGCGGTCGTCTGCCTCTGCCTTGTTTTGTGTCTGGGAGGCTGCGGATCCATTCTTTCCCCGAAAGACGGGGAGGAGGACAGCGTCTATACCAGGGCTCAGGTCATGATTGTGGCAATGACGGAGAGGAACCGGTATCAGCAGGCCTATACAGACCGGATCTGGTCCGTAACCATGGAAAACGGAGAATCCTTCGAGACGTACCTGCTGGAGCAGGTGAAGGGGTTTCTTATTAACCTGAAGACTATGAACCTGCTGGCGGCGGATCAGGGGATTTCCCTGACCAGCGCGGAGAAGGACAGGCTCCGTTCTCTCACGGAACGATATTACAGCGGACTGACAGACAAGGACATTTCCTCCATGGGGATCACCAAGGACGATGTGCAGCTGATGTATCAGGAGTATTATATTGCCAATAAGGTGGTAGGTGAGCTGACGAAGAATGTGGATCTGGAGGTCAGCGACAGCGAAGCCAAGGTGATCTCGGTCCGCATGATTCAGATATCCAGCCCGGAGGCGGCGGAGGCGGTTTACCGCCGGGTCAGCCAGGAAGGCAGCGATTTTCTTTCCGTGGCGAAAGAGACCAGCGAGGGAGAAGAGATTGAACTTGAGCTGGGCAGAGGACAGCTTCCCAAAGCGGCGGAAGATGTGGCTTTTGCCATGGCACCGGGCGAGATCAGCCCGGTGACGCCGGGCGGGGACGGATGGTTCTATATTTTCCAGTGTGTCAGCGATTACGATATGGAAGCCACTCAGCAGAGAAAGGATCAGATCTACGAGGAGCGCAAGAACCAGGTCTTTCATCAGATTTATTCCCAGTTCCAGACGGAGAAGCAGGTTGAATTTCCTGAGGGGATATGGGACAGCATTCATTTTTCCGCGGATGATGAGTCCACGACAGGCAATTTCTTTGCTTTGTATCAGGAAGAGTTCGGGAATTCAGGATATTAGAACGATTCCGGGAGTTCCGGGGTTTCATATCTGCGTTTCAGCTCTTCAATCTGCTGCTGGAGAATCAGCAGCCGCTTGCAGGGACGGCCGGTTTCCAGGCAGATGCAGTTGTCCGGACAGCCGCTGAGATCAAAATCCTGTAAGGTGGCGGCAGTCTCGCCGTAGAGACTGGACATGTATTCGTACATCAGCTCGAAAAATTGCGCGTTGCGGGGTTTCTGCGCGGACTTGTCTCCAAAGACTTCAAAGAGAAAATCAGGATTTCCCTCCTTCCAGGCTACATTGATGACAGTGCGGATATTCCGCTCCACGCATCTCCAGGAGGTGTGGTATCTGCTGGCGATGTCAGGATATAGAGATTTCGTGATGAATTCCAGGCGTTTCTTATCCTGCAGTACAAGGATGGTCCCGTAGATAACATATTCGTACCCCTGATAACTCTGGCCTACGCCCAGCTGCCTTAAGATGTTTTTGATCGTGTTCTCATAATCCATCTATTGCGCCCCTTTTACACAGTTTCTCATAATTAATCGTAAAAGGTTGCATGTGTGAAAGCAACGGGAAATGTTCGACAAATATTGTCGAAAAACGGCATACATGCAGCAAAAGCGGGATGAAAAGCCAATACTGCGGAGGGAAGCCTATGATTGCCCTTAAGATAGAAGATCAGAAAAAATTTACGTCAGAACTGTTTATCGGCGGGATGTTCGACCGGTTTCTGGTGAGGGAAGCGGTCTTTGTAACCTTTAGTACCTTTTCAGTTGACGGTCGTACAAGGCAAGGTTACTATACGGAGCAGGAGCTGGAGACGGAACAGATTGAGGAATACGCGGCGTGGAGCGCCCTGAAGTCCTTCTGTTTTTCCCTGATCAGGGGAAGAAAGCTGCCGGAAAGCTTTCATATCGTATTTCAGCTGCCGCCGGCGGGCGTGGAGCGCTTTCTGGCAGACGGAGGCCTGCCGTGGAAGGCGGAACAGGTGAGAGGCCTGTATCTGAATGTCCGGTATGAGGAAGGAAATCTGTACTGCGTTACCGGGACGTCTGTGGATTTCTTTACGCTGGACAGATCTCTGGAAAGAGCCTGGGACGAGGCGGCGGAGAATTTTTTCAGGAAAAAGGGAATTCCCTGCGTGAAGGAGTGACGGGAGGGCGAAGTGGCTGGATACAGAATCGGCATTATTTCAGATACCCACGGTCTTTTGAGGCCGGAGGTTCTTCAGGCCCTTGAAGGCTGCGACGCGATTCTTCACGGAGGCGATGTGGGTTCCGGGGAGATTCTGGACAGGCTGAGGGACATCGGGCCTGTCTGGGCTGTCCGCGGAAATATCGACGATGGCCGTGCCGGGAGTCTTCCGGAGACCCTGTGGGCAGAATTCGGCGGAGTTCGGTTTTATATGATACACAACCGCCGGAAGATAGAAGAGAGCGTGGATGACGCGGACGTGATCGTCTGCGGGCACTCCCATATGTACGAGGAAAGGCGCGAGATTGACGGCGGAAGGAGCCGGCTCTGGCTGAATCCGGGAAGCTGCGGTCCCCGAAGGTTCCGGCTGCCTGTGACTATGGCGCTGATGGAGATCGGAGAGAACCAGGAGCTTCGGGTGAGCCGGATTGAGATTCCGGCGGCCGGCTCAGGACGAGGGAAGGGCAGCCTGCTGCCGGCGTTCGGAACCGCTGTGGATGAGGCGCCGGCCAATGGAATTTCTGCAGGTGAGGTGTCAGCGAATGGAATTCCTGCGGATATCCGTCGGCGGATACCCGGGATCATAAAGGATATGGACCGTGGACGTTCCCTGGAGGAGATTGCCAGGCGGGCAGGCGTTTCCCGGGAACTGGCGGAGCAGATCTGCCGCCTTTACGTGACCCATCCCGGCGTAGACGTGGACGGGATCATGAGAAGGCTTGGGTTGTAGGGGCAGGGGAATTATTGGCACTTACAGGAAATTACGCGATAATTACTAGCACTCACTTGGAATGAGTGCTAAATTTTTGTTGACAAATGGCTTCTTTCGTACTACACTAATGTTTGAAAGAAAATAACTGCAGGACGGCGGATATCCCTGCGGGAATCTCCGCAGCAGGCAGTGAGAAAAGAAAACGCGTGTCTCAAAGACATGATAAAAAAGAAAGAGAGATGATTTTTATGGCAGCAAAAAAAGGCAGTTTGTCAATCAGCAGCGAGAATATATTTCCGGTGATCAAGAAATGGCTGTATTCCGATCACGATATCTTCTACCGTGAGCTGGTCAGCAATGGCTGCGACGCCATCACCAAGCTGAAGAAGCTGGAGCTGATGGGAGAGTTTGAGAAACCGGAGGATATGGAGTATAAGATCCAGGTGACGGTCAACTCCACGGACAAGTCCATCGCCGTGTCTGATAACGGCCTGGGCATGACCGAGGAGGAGGTAGACGAGTACATCAACCAGATCGCTTTCTCCGGCGCTCAGGATTTCCTGGAGAAATATAAGGATAAGGCCAATGAGGATCAGATCATCGGTCATTTCGGCCTGGGATTCTACTCCGCCTTCATGGTGGCGGACCGTGTGACCATCGACAGCCTTTCCTATAAAGAAGGGGCCAAGCCGGTTCACTGGGAGTCGGAGGGCGGCACCGAGTACGCCATGGGCGAGGGAGACCGGGATACCATCGGAACCACGGTGACCTTGTATCTGAACGAGGACAGCGTGGAGTTCTCCAACGAGTATCGTGCCCGTGAAGTTATCGAGAAATACTGCGGCTTCATGCCGGTGCCCATTTTCCTGAATAATGCCGCGGCGGAGCCTCAGTATGAGACCATCGAGAAGGATGAGCTGACAGACAAGGATACCATCATCGAGACCATCGTGGAGGAAGCCAAGACCGAGGAGAAGGAGAACGAAAACGGTGAGAAGGAAGTCGTGGAAGTGTCTCCGGCCAAGGAGAAGTACAAGATCCTCAAACGGCCGGTTCCCCTGAACGACGTGAATCCTCTGTGGAACAAGCATCCCAATGAGTGTACCGAGGAGCAGTATAAGGAGTTCTACCGGAAGGTATTTCTGGACTACAAGGAGCCCCTGTTCTGGATCCACCTGAACATGGATTATCCCTTCAACCTGAAGGGCATCCTGTACTTCCCCAAGATCAACACCGAGTACGACAGCATCGAGGGAACCATCAAACTGTATAACAGCCAGGTATTTATCGCCGACAATATCAAGGAAGTGATCCCGGAGTTTTTGATGCTTCTGAAGGGCGTTATCGATTGTCCGGACCTGCCTCTGAACGTGTCCAGAAGCGCCCTGCAGAACGACGGCTTCGTGAAGAAGATTTCCGACTACATCACCAAAAAGGTGGCGGACAAGCTGTCCGGCATGTGCAAAACTGACCGGGAAAGCTATGAGAAATACTGGGACGATATCAGCCCCTTTATCAAGTTCGGCTGCTTAAAGGACGAAAAATTTGAGGAGAAGATGAACGATTACATTCTCTTCAAGGACTTAAACGGCAAATATCTGACCCTCACCGACTGCAAAGAGGACGCCAAGGAGAAGCATGAGAATATTATCTACTATGTGACCGACGAGAAGGAGCAGGGCCAGTACATCAACATGTTCCGCAAGGAAGGCTTAAACGCCGTGATGCTGGGCCACAATATTGACAGTCCCTTTATCAGCCGGCTGGAGCAGAAGAACGAGGGCCTGAAATTCCTTCGCATCGACGCCGAGGTAAGTTCCAATTTCAAACAGGAGGTCGGCGAGGAGGACAAGGAAAGCTTCAAGGCCGACAGCGACAAGCTGACGGAGACCTTCAAGAAGGCCCTGGCCAACGATAAGCTGGAGATCAAGGTGGAGAAGCTGAAGGACGACCAGGTGGCCTCCATGATCACGGTCTCTGAGGAGAACCGCAGGATGCAGGATATGATGCGGATGTACAATATGTACGGCATGGATCCCGACATGTTCGGCGGCATGGGAGAGACCCTGATCCTCAACGCTAACCATAAGCTGGTACAGTACGTGCTGAACCACGGCGAAGGGGAGCTGACGGAGAAGGTCTGCAGGCAGCTTTACGATATGGCGGCCTTAAGCCACGGAAGCCTGACTCCGGAGCGGATGACGGAATTTTTGGCCCGCAGCAATGAGATCATGCTGAGCCTGGTGGGAGGGAACTGACCTGAACATTATTTTCCGTAATACTCTTTGATGATCTGAATCAGTATTTTGGCGGGAACAGGCAGGTAGGCGTCTTTTCGGTAAGCCACGGCCGTCTGCCTTATCACCGGACCGGTGTCTGAGCGGAGAGAGAAATATTCCACTTCGCTGGCACCGGTCATTTTTTCCAGAGGCATGGAAGGGCAGATGGTAACGCCCAGTCCTCGCCGGACGCTGTAGAGAACCTGGGACAGGTTGCGGATGATCATAATGGTATTGGGAGTTATCTTGTGCTGGCTGAAATACCGGTCCGCGAAGAAGCGGGACATCTGGTCTGTGCTCAGGGTCAGGAAAGGAAGATCCTTCCAGTCTTCCGGATTCAGGCAGGGATATTGATAGGCGCTGTCAGGAACCGCTTTCTCCTTCAGATGGAAAGCGGCGGGGGCGGCAAGGACCATCTCTTCCTGAGAAACAGGGATATAGTTCAGTTCGCCGTACTCTTCCACGACATTGACAAAGATCATGTCCAACTCGCCGTCACGAAGCATTTTCTGCAGGATCACGGTGCTGTCCTCATAGATATTGACGCAGATATGGGGATATTCCCGGTGAAACAGGGGAAACAGACCGGATATAAAGTAGCTGCTGCGGCTTAAGGGAAGCCCGAACCGGATCAGTCCGCTTTCCTGGCTGGTGATATCCGCCAGGGTATTTTCCAGCTGCTTGTGGAGAAACAGGATTTCCTCCGAGGTCTTGATGCATTGCTCCCCGGCGTAGGTGGGAACCAACCGGTGCCCTACGTGCTGAAACAGGGGAGTGCCGATTTCCGCCTCTGTTTTCTGAAGAAATTTGCTCAGCGCCGGCTGGGAAATGTACAGGTTTTTAGACGCCTTTAATATGCTTTCCGACCGTCCCAGTTCCGCGATATATTCAAAATCCCTGACGTTCATGGGAAACCTCCTTCTTATTGCAGCTGTAGCTGTATTCTTTCATTGTCGCTGTACCCGCGGCTTTTTAGCTGCCGCCATGGCCGCGGCACAACCCCTATCGCTCATATTCTATCGCTTTTTTCCGAAAAAGTCCAGATATTTATAACTTTTAGTTAATATATTTTGAATTATATGAATTTGATATTATAAACAAATGGTGATACAATAAGACCATAGCAAACAGATGAAACCGCTGGCCAGGGGTTTTGCCGACAAACGCAAACACAAAAGTGAAAGGGGTCCATTATGAATTCACAGGTTATTATTATGGGTATCGTTCTCGTCGTGATCATAGCTTTGTTCCTGAGCGAGAAACTGCCTCTGGCGGTAACGTCTCTGGTAGGCGCGGTAGTGGTAGGTCTTCTGGGTTTTGTTCCTCACAAAGAGGTATTTACATCCTTTGCGTCTACATCCATGATCCTGATGATCAGTATGATGATCGTCGGTTCTTCCCTGTTTTACACGGGGCTTGCGCAGAAAATAGGCAATGTCCTTTACAAATTCACCGGCGGCAGTGAGAGAAGTATGATACTGATCGCCGTTCTCAGCGGCACGCTGCTTTCCTCGGTCTGCAGCGGCACGGCGACGCTGGTCACACTGTTTCCGATTATCACCAGCCTGTGTATCACAGCGAAGGTGTCCGTGTCGAAAACCTATCTTCCTCTGGCATACGGCATCTGCTTCGGCTCCATGCTGACGGTGGCAGCCTCCGGTATGGGAACCGCTTCCTCCGGCCTTCTGGAGGACGCAGGCTTTCGGGCCTGGGGATTTCTGGAGCCGGCCTATGTAGGCGTGCCTCTGGCAATCGTTGGAATCATCATGCTGATGGTATTCGGGACGAAAATGCTTCCCAATAACAAGGTTGAATCTCAGATGAGCGAGGCCGCCGAGGATACATCGGAGAAATCTCCTGTAAAAATGTGGATTTCCGGTATTGTTCTGATCGCGATTTTTGTTATGATGGTAATATCTCCCGACAATCTGCCTCTGTACATGATTTCTTCCGCAGGCGTTGTAGTTCTTCTGGTAACCGGAACCATCACCCAGAAGCAGATGTTCGACAGCATTTCCTGGACTTCCGTATTCCTGATCGCAGGTATGACCACCGTGGCCAACGGAGTGTCCAACAGCGGCCTGGGCGAGGTGATCGCCAGCGGAATCCTGAATGTATGCGGCAGCAACAGCAGCCCTCTGGTCATCATTGCGGTGCTTCTTTTGGTGACGGCGGTGCTGACCTACGTGATGGAGCCCGGCCAATACCGCTACAAAGATTTCCTTAAGGCCGGTTTCATGATGCAGATCGTGTATTTTGTGGTGGGCATGGTTGTGATTCCCATTGTGTGGCTGTAGAGCTGCGAAGCGCGGCAGTTGTGTGACGGAACTGTGAGTATTGTAATCGCTGGGCTGTGGAGCCGATAGACAAAGAACGTGATATATGGAAAGGGGTACGGATATGGCAGATTATCTGATCAGACATGCATTGATCCTGGACGTGGAATCTGAAAACGATCGAAAGGCGGATATTCTGATCCAAGACGGAAAGATTGCAAAGATCGCGCCGGAGATTCCTGAAAAGGCCGGAGCGACAGTGATTGAGGCGGAAGGAAAATACGCATCCGCAGGGTGGATTGACGCCCATGTACATGCTTACGTGGGAGAAGGCAGCATTGGTATCGACCCCGACCGGTATCTGAAGGACGGCGTTACGTTCGTGCTGGAAGCCGGAACTGCCGGTCCCGGAAACTTTGAGGACTATCTGAAAACCAGCGTTTACGGAAAAAAGATAGCGCTGAAATCCTATCTCAATCTGGCTCCTATGGGAGCGGTAAAAGGATATGGGGAGCTGACTGATCTGTCAAAGGTGGATCTGGACGCCTGCGAGGAGATGATCCGCAGGTATCCGGAGGAGATTATCGGGGTAAAGCTGAGGATCGACCCCAGAGTGTGCAGCGACGCACCAAAAGCCATGGAACTGATCAGCCGGCTGAGCCGGCGCACAGGCAGGCCCCTGACGGTTCACGCCAGCCGCTGCAGCCAGATGACCTTGGAAGAGATTCTTTCCTTTATGAAGGAAGGGGATGTTTTCGCCCATACTTACGCCAACAAGCTGCCCGGCCTGTTAGATGAAAGCGGAAACGTGAAAGAAGCGGCGCGGAAAGCCAGAAAAAGGGGCGTGCGGTTCGATCTGTCCCACGGAAAGAGCAATTTTTCCAGTTCGGTGGCAAAAGCTGCCTTTGAACAGGGATTCCTGCCGGACGCCATCTCCACGGACCTTCACAGCGGAAGCCTGGCAGTCGTGGAAAGCCTTCCCATGACCATGAGCAAAACGATGGCCTGCGGCCTTGACCTTCGTACCGTAATAAGAAAAGTAACGGCAGACGCGGCTGAGATGCTGCGGCTGACAGATAAGGCGGCTGTCCTTAAGGAAGGAGACAGGGCGGATATCACTTTGTTTTCCCTGGAGGAGGGCGCTTACACCTTTACAGACGCGGACGGCGTTATATTCAGCGGCACCCGGATGATCCGGCCCTGCGGCGTTATCCTGGGACAAAATGCGTATGGGTCTTTCCCTGAACCTATCCGTGATTGTACAGCCGGAATATATTGACCAGATAGCCAACTATAACTCCAAGAAATGAGCCTGTGCCTATTGTCAGGTGCAGGCTCATTTCCTGTACCGCATCGAAAGACAGGAAAGGACGTCCCAAGCAGCCGCTGTCATATCTTCGTGAAATTCAGGTTAAATCTCTGTAAAGAGTTTCGATTTCTCTATTCCATAAAAGCTGGGAATTTGCTATAATCAGAACGTAAGCTTATCTTGCGGAAATATGCGGGTAAATCGCCTGCGGCGAATTTCCTGTATTCCGGACAGAATGATATATGAGGCATGACAAATAATGCATGAAAAGCAGGAGGAAGGCTATGACGATCACCGAGACACTTAGGCTTTTGGAGACGGAACCGGCGAACAGGCTGTTTGCGAAGCTGTACGGGGAGGACCAGACGGAGGCTGCGAAGGAGCGCTATGAGGCTCTGATTAAATGCTTTGAAGAGAAGTTCGGCCAGGAGGACATCCTTCTGTTCAGCTCCCCGGGACGGACGGAGATCAGCGGCAACCATACGGACCACAATTACGGCAAAGTGCTGGCAGGCAGTATCAACCTGGACTGTGTGGGCGTGGCTGCCGTCAATCATACGGATAAGGTGAATATTATCAGTGAGACGTTTCATCAGGAGTTTACCATTGATTTGAACCGGCTGGAGCCCAGCGGGAAGAAGGCGGGTACAGAGGATCTGACCAAAGGACTGCTGAAGGGCTTTGTGGATTCCGGATATGATATCGGCGGTTTTGACGCCTATATCACCAGCAATGTGATCAGTTCTGCCGGGGTCAGTTCCTCGGCGGCTTATGAGATGCTTCTGTGCTCCATGCTGAACACATTTTTCAATGACGGCCGCATGAATACGGTGGCCTACGCCCATATCGGCAAATATTCGGAGAACCATTACTGGGACAAGGCTTCCGGCCTGCTGGATCAGATGGCCTGCGCTGTAGGCGGCCTGATCACCATTGATTTTGAGGATCCGCTGAAGCCGGCGGTGGAGAAGATCGATTTTGATTTCGCCTCTCAGAACCACAGCCTGATCATCGTCAACACGGGCAAGGGCCACGCGGACCTGAGCGCCGACTATTCTTCCGTCCCCAATGAGATGAAGAAAGTGGCGGAATTTTTCGGCAGGGAGGTCTGCGCCCAGATCACGGAAGAGCAGGTGCTTGACAATCTGGCGGCTGTCCGGGAGTATGCCGGAGACCGTTCGGTCCTGCGGGCGCTTCACTTCTTTGAGGAGAACAAGAGGGTGGATGCCGAGGTTGCCGCTCTGAAGGAGGGCCGCTTTGACGATTTCCTGAAGGGGATCACCGCTTCCGGCAATTCTTCCTGGAAATGGCTTCAGAACTGCTATACCACCGCGGACGTTCAGGAGCAGGGAATCACCATCGCTCTGGCTCTTACGGAGCTGTTCATCGCCGGGAAAGGCCGTGGGGCCTGCAGGGTTCACGGCGGCGGATTCGCGGGAGTTATCATGGCCATGCTGCCAAACGATTTGGCAGACGAATATGTGGAGATGATGGAGAAGCGCATCGGTCGGGGCAGCGCCTACCGGATGAGCATCCGCCCTTACGGGGCGATCTGCGTCAACAGCCTGATATGAAAACGGGCCGCCTGGGGCAATAAGCGGCACTGCCTGAAAGCGGCTTGCAAAATAAAGGAGAAGGAGGATACGAGATGGTCGATTTAAAAGCAAAACCCTATTATCTGGACGATGAGGGGGTCAAATGGGTCATGGACACCATTGCCGGTATGACGGATGAAGAGAAAGTAGGCCAACTCTTCGTCAATATGGTATCCAGCGATAAGCCGGAAGATATCAAACATGTGGTGGAGACCTATCATCCCGGGGCCCTGCGCTACCGCAATATGCCGGCGGACCGGCTGTGGGAACAGAACAACTGCTTCCAGAAAGAAAGCAGGATTCCCCTTTTGATCGCATCCAACTGCGAGGCAGGCGGCAACGGAGGAGTGGGCGGAGGCACCTACGTATCCTGCGGAGCGGCCACCGCGGCCAGCCGGGATCCGGAGTGCGCCTATCAGGCGGCGAAGGTGGGCGGCATCGAGGCCATGGCCATAGGCTCCAACTGGAATTTCGCCCCCATTGTGGACCTTCTGTACAACTGGAGAAATACCATTGTCCAGCTGCGTTCCTTCAACCATGATGTGGATGAGACGATCCGCTACGCGAAAGCATTCTTCCGCGGAGAGCGGGAGTGCGATGTGGCTACCTGTATCAAGCATTTCCCCGGGGACGGCCTGGAAGAGAACGACCAGCATCTGATGATGGGACTTAATGATATGGACTGTGAAACCTGGATGAATACCTTCGGAAAGGTTTACAAGGAACTGATCGACGACGGCGTCATGACGGTTATGGCCGGCCATATCGCCCAGCCCGCGTGGCAGCGTGCCCTGGCCGACGGCCCGGTTGAGGATAAGGATATTCTCCCGGCTACCCAGTGCAAAGAGCTGATCAGCGGCCTTCTGAAGGAGAAGCTGGGCTTTAACGGCCTGGTGGTTACCGACGCCTCTCACATGATCGGTATGTTTGCTTCCGGCCCCAGAAGCCTGGTGGTTCCCAGGGCCATAGCCGCCGGCTGCGATATGTTCCTGTTTTTCAATGATATGGAAGAGGACTTCGGGTATATGATGGAAGGCTACCGGTCCGGACTCATTACCCAGGAGAGGATGCAGGACGCCCTGATGCGCATTCTGGGCGTGAAAGCGGCCATCGGCCTTCACAAAAAGCAGGCGGCCGGTACCCTGATGCCGCCGAAGGAGGGAATCAAGGTTGTAGGCTGCGAAGAACATAAGGCCATCGCGGCCGCATGTGCCGATAAGGCTATTACCCTGGTAAAGGACACCCAGGGGTATCTTCCCCTTGATCCGGCCAAATCCAAAAAGCTCCGCATAGTCTATCTGCAGGGTGAAGGGCATGTGGTAGCCGGAAAACTGGAAAAGCCGGACGATGCGCCTCTTAAGAATCTGATCCGGGAAGAACTGGAGAAAGAAGGATTTGCGGTTACTTATGCCGATGAGCCGGAGGTGGCTGCCAAAGGCAAGGGCAGCATGGAAGAGTTCAAAAAAGAGTGCGACGCCGTCCTGGTTATCAGCAACCAGGTGGGATTCGCTCAGCAGAACAGTATGCGGGTGAAATGGACCCTTCCCACGGATCAGCCCTGGTATGTGTCCCAGGTGCCTACGGTTTTCATCAGCCTGAATCTGGCCAACTGCCTGATCGATCTGACCATGAGCCACTGCTACATCAATGCTTATGCTTCCAGCCCTGAGGTGGTTCACGCCCTGGTGGAGAAGCTGGTAGGCAAGAGCGCCTTTAAGGGAGTGCCGGACGAAAACGTCTGGTGCGAGAGATGGGATACGAAGCTGTGATCGATACAAAAGCGCCATTGCCGCTTGCATAGAAATACGAGGGGCTGCTGCAGAATTGAAGCAGTGAATCATTGTTTCACTGTATTATTCTGTGACAGCCCCGTTTTTTGTATTACGTCAGTTTTGTAACATTTATTTATCCTTAATCTCCCCGTGGAGCTGCTGCAGGGACTTCACTTCTTCCTGGCTGTGGGATTTCACATACAGGATGCCCTTAGCGGCGGCGCGGGCCGCGGCCATGGTGGTGAAGTAAGGGATCTTGGCCTTGATGGCGGCTTTGCGCAGGTAGCTGTCGTCGTGGACGCTGTCCTTGCCGGCGGGGGAGTTGACCATCATCTGGATGGTCCCGTTGGTCACCAGATCCAGAATGTTGGGCCGGCCCTCATGGAGTTTGTTCACCCGCTCAACCGGGATGCCGGCCTGGCGGATCAGGTCGCAGGTATGGCCCGTAGCCAGGATCTTAAAGCCTGCCAGTGCGAAGTCCTCCGCGATCTCCGCCACCTCCGGTTTGTCCTTCCGGTTGACGGAGATAAGGACGGTTCCCGACTGGGGAAGCCGGGTCTGGGTGGCTTCCTGGGCCTTGTAGAAGGCCTCGCCGTAGTAGGTGGAAAGTCCCAGCACCTCGCCGGTGGAACGCATCTCCGGACCAAGCAGCGGGTCTACCTCCGGGAACATGTTGAAGGGGAACACGGCTTCCTTGACTCCGTAGTAGGGGATATCCTGCTCCTTCAGCGCCGGTACCGGCGAAGGCCGCCCGGTCAGCTCGGAGGTGATGATCTCCGTAGCCAGGGGCACCATGCGGATGTTGCAGACCTTGGATACCAGGGGCACCGTGCGGGAAGCTCTCGGGTTGGCCTCCAGCACGTACACTTTGCCGTTTTCGATGGCGTACTGCATGTTCATGAGGCCTCTTACATTCATCTCCACAGCGATCTTTTTTGTATATTCCTTGATAGTCCTTAAATTCTCGTCGGAAATGTGTACGGACGGTATGATGCAGGCCGAGTCGCCGGAATGGATTCCGGCCAGCTCAATGTGCTCCATGACGGCAGGGACAAAGGCATGTTCGCCGTCGCTGATGGCGTCGGCCTCGCACTCGGTGGCGTGATTCAGGAACCGGTCGATCAGGATAGGCCGGTCGGGAGTGACGCCTACGGCGGCCTCCATGTAGCCCTTCATGCTCTCATCGTCGTACACAACTTCCATGCCGCGGCCGCCCAGCACGTAGGAGGGACGGACCATGACCGGGTAGCCGATCTTTTTGGCGATTTCCAGGGCTTCCGCCACGGTGGTGGCCATGCCGGATTCCGGCATGGGAATCTCCAGCTTGTCCATCATGGCCCGGAACAGGTCCCGGTCCTCGGCCAGGTCGATGACCGACGGGGAAGTGCCCAGAATCTTTACGCCGTATTTCTCCAGATCGGAAGCCAGGTTCAGAGGCGTCTGGCCGCCGAACTGGGCGATGACGCCCAGGGGCTTTTCCTTATTGTAAATGCTCAGCACGTCCTCCAGAGTCAGAGGCTCGAAGTACAGCTTGTCGGAGGTGTCGTAGTCAGTGGACACGGTCTCCGGATTGCAGTTGACGATAATGGTCTCGAAGCCCAGCTTCTTCAGAGCCAGGGACGCGTGGACGCAGCAGTAGTCGAACTCGATACCCTGGCCGATCCGGTTGGGGCCTCCGCCCAGGATCATGATCTTGGGTTTGTCGCTGCTGACCGGATTTTTGTCAGGCGCGTTATAAGTGGAGTAGTAGTAGGCGCTGTCCTGGGTGCCGCTGACATGGACGCCCTCCCAGGCCTCCTCCACGCCCAGGGCCAGACGGCGGCTGCGCACGTCCTCCTCGGGAATCTCCAGGATCTGGCTTAAATATTTGTCGGAGAAGCCGTCCTTCTTGGCGGCAATCAGAGCCTCGTCCGCCGGCAGGCTGCCTTTGGACTGCATGAGGGTCTCTTCCTCCTCCACCAGCTCCTTCATCTGGTTCAGGAAATAGTGTTTTACTTTGGTGATCCGGTACAGTTCGTCTACGGAGACGCCTTTCCGCAGGGCTTCATAGATCAGGAAATACCGCTCGCTGGAGGAGTTGATCAGCCGCTTCAGAAGCTCTTCTACGGGAAGACTGTCAAAATTCTTAGCGTGGCCCAGGCCGTAGCGGCCGGTTTCCAGGCTGCGGATGGCCTTCTGGAAGGCTTCCTTGAAGGTCTTGCCGATGCTCATGACTTCGCCTACGGCCCGCAT
The DNA here is from genome assembly GCA_947626365.1 of uncultured Lachnospiraceae bacterium. GTDB lineage: Bacteria > Bacillota > Clostridia > Lachnospirales > Lachnospiraceae > UBA3402. The sequence goes on along the minus strand of CANQRW010000033.1, from coordinate 18,296 downwards.
CTGAGTTCCCAGCTTGTCCTCTACGCCCTTGAATTTCTCGAAAGCCCAGCGGGCAAATTTGATGACTACATAATCCCCGTCCGGCACATATTTATCCAGAGTTCCGTACTTGCCGCAGGGGATATCCTTTAAGGTCAGTCCGGCGGCCAGCATGGAAGAGACCAGCGCGATGGGGAAGCCGGTAGCTTTGGAGGCCAGCGCGGAGGAGCGGGAGGTGCGGGGATTGATCTCGATGACCACCACACGGTCCGTTACCGGGTCATGGGCAAACTGCACGTTGGTGCCGCCGATGACCTGAACGGAATCCACGATGCGGTAGGCGTATTCCTGAAGCCGCTTCTGGGTCTCCTCGGAGATGGTCAGCATGGGAGCGGAGCAGAAGGAATCGCCGGTATGGGTTCCCATGGGATCGATGTTTTCGATAAAGCAGACGGTGATCATGTTGCCTTCGGCGTCGCGGACCACTTCCAGCTCCAGTTCTTCCCAGCCCAGGACGGATTCCTCCACCAGCACCTGTCCCACCAGGCTGGCCTGAAGGCCTCTGGCGCAGACCGTCTTCAGTTCCTCGCGGTTGTAGACCAGGCCGCCGCCGGCGCCGCCCATGGTATAGGCGGGACGGAGAACCACGGGATAGCCCAGCTCGTCGGCGATAGCCAGGGCTTCCTCTACGGAATAGGATACCTGGCTTCTGGCCATCTCGATTCCCAGGGCGTTCATGGTGTTCTTAAACTCGATCCGGTCCTCGCCCCGCTCGATGGCGTCTACCTGGACGCCGATCACCTTGACGTTATACTTGTCCAGAATACCTGCCTTGTAAAGCTCGGAACTCAGGTTTAAGCCGGACTGGCCGCCCAGGTTGGGCAGCAGGGCGTCGGGGCGCTCCTTGGCGATGATCATCTCGAGCCGTTCCACATTCAGCGGCTCAATATAAGTTGCATCGGCCATCTCAGGGTCTGTCATGATGGTGGCCGGATTGGAATTGACAAGCACAATCTCATATCCCAGTTTTCTCAGAGCCTTGCAGGCCTGGGTCCCGGAATAATCAAATTCACAGGCCTGACCGATGATAATGGGGCCGGACCCGATGATAAGTACCTTGTGGATGTCGGTTCGTTTTGGCATTAGTTATGATCCTCCTTATGGTTTGAAACAATTTTCTGTACAGCGACAGAATGTTTGCTGAGTACTATTATATATAAAATTGGAAATCCTGCAAGAAGTTTCCGGAAGCTCCGGGAAAAAAGTTGTTTGACGGACATAGGAAAGTCACGTATAATCGAAGACAGAATAAGGAGGCAGTTATGAAGGGTCATTTTCATCGTTATGAAAAAGTGGATTATCCGGTATCGGTCCGCCCCATGGATAAGATTGCGGGCTATTGGATCCGTCCCGGAATGTTTGATTTAAACGGCGCGACAAGCCTGGAGGTAGGAGTGAATTTCACCATTCACACCCACAGGGGAACATCCTGCGAACTCCTGCTGTTTCACCGCGGGGAGCAGGAACCTTACGCCGTGATTCCCTTTCCCAAGGAGTACAAGATCGGCGACGTGTATTCCATGATCGTGTTCAATCTGAAGCTGGATGAATTTGAATACGCTTACCGGATCGACGGTCCCTGGGATCCCGGGAAAGGACTTCTGTTTAATAAGGAAAATATTCTTCTGGACCCTTATGCCAGGGCTGTGACGGATCAGGGCCTCTGGGGAATCCGGAAAAATAAGTTCGGCTATCGCGCCAGAGTGGTGAAGGACAATTATGAATGGGGCAGCAAGCCTCAGTCCAACAGGGAACTGAGCGATCTGGTCATCTATGAGCTTCATGTGAGAGGATTTACCCAGCACCGGTCCTCCGGGGTAGAGAGGCCGGGGACTTTTCACGGCCTGAAGGAGAAGATTCCCTATCTGAAGGAGCTGGGCGTCAACGCGGTGGAACTGATGCCGGTTTTTGAATTTGACGAGACCATCAATGCCCGGGAGGCAGGCGGGCAGAAGCTTCTGGAATACTGGGGCTATAATTCCGTCTGTTTCTTTGCGCCCAATACCAGCTATGCCTCTACGCCGGAGTACAATCAGGAGGGCGCGGAGCTGAAGGACCTGATCAAAGCCCTCCATGACAACGGTATCGAGGTAATCCTGGACGTGGTCTTCAATCACACGGCGGAGGGCAACGAGAGAGGTCCGGTTATCAATTTTAAGGGAATCGATAATAAGGTTTATTATATGATGACGCCCGACGGAAATTATTATAATTTCAGCGGCTGCGGGAATACACTGAACTGTAACCATCCCATTGTGCGTCAGATGATCGTGGACTGCCTCCGGTACTGGACCATCAATTACCGGGTAGACGGGTTCCGCTTCGATCTGGCCAGTATCCTGGGACGGAAGGAAGACGGCTCCCCCATGAGCGAGCCGCCCCTTTTGGAGGCTCTGGCTTATGACCCGGTTCTGGGCAATGTGAAGCTGATCGCGGAGGCCTGGGATGCGGGAGGACTTTACCAGGTGGGACATTTCCCGGCCAACAAGCGGTGGGCGGAGTGGAACGGCCGCTACCGGGATTCCGTCCGGGGGTTTCTCAAGGGCGATAACTGGGAGGCCTGGAACGCGGCCTGGAGTATCGGAGGTTCCGGCGATCTGTACGGTAATTATTACCTGGGAGAGAGCAGCAGCTATGTAGGATATAATTCCAGCATCAATTTCCTTACCTGCCACGACGGTTTCACACTGTATGACCTGTACTCCTACAATGAGAAGCATAATGAAGCCAACGGCTGGAACAATACGGACGGCAGCAATGACAACCGCAGCTGGAACTGCGGGGAGGAAGGCGATACCGACGATCCGGAGGTGCTGCGTCTCCGCTACCGGATGATCCGCAATGCCTGCGCTGTTCTCATGTGCAGCCGGGGCACGCCTATGTTTTTGGCGGGAGATGAGTTTGGCAATACCCAGTTCGGCAACAACAACGCTTACTGCCAGGACAATATCATTTCCTGGCTGGACTGGGGCCTGCTGGAAAAGAACCGGGAGTTATTTGAGTTTTTCAAATTTATGATCGCCTTCCGGATGAAGCATACGGTAATCCGCAGGCAGCTTCCGGACGCGGTCTGCGGCATGGAGCCGATGCATGCCCATGATGTGAATGCCGAGGAGACCAACCTTCCCCGGGATACCAGAACCTTTTCCATGAGTTTTGCCGGGTATGACAAGGAAGCGGGGAAGGACGATCTGGTCTATCTTTCCGTTAACACCTACTGGGAGGATGTGGCGATCACCCTTCCGTCTCTGAACGGCCCCCAGAGCTGGTATCTCTGTGTCAATACTTATGGAGATGGGCAGGGCCGGTATTGTTATCCGGAAGGTCAGGAACCACGGATCGACGGCAGTTTTGTGCTGCGGCCCAGGTCAGTGGCGGTGTTCAGCGCGGGATAGCGGTTTTGCTGCGTAAATTATGCAGGATTTATGTATATTGTATCGATTTTTGTAATTGAGTCCGGGTGATTTTTGTGCTATACTGGCAATAGCGCAGGTTTTTCTATGGGCCTGTTTGTGTATTTTTTAACAAATTTAGAAAGAAAGAGGGTTATGTGGTATGGGATTGGCTACATTTGTTGGCGGAATTCATCCCTATGAGGGAAAAGAACTGTCAGAAAATCAGCCGATGGAAGTCCTGATGCCAAAGGGAGAACTGGTTTTTCCGTTATCCCAGCACATCGGCGCTCCGGCCAAGGCTCTGGTAAAAAAGGGCGATCAGATCCTGGCCGGCCAGAAGATAGCCGAAGCGGGCGGCTTCGTCTCAGCCCACGTCATCGCATCCGTTTCGGGTACGGTGAAGGGGATTGAGAAGCGCAGGACGGCAGGCGGCAGTATGGTTGACTCCATTATCGTGGAGAATGACGGTCAGTACAAGACGGTGGAAGGTTTGGGTACGGAGCGTGACCTGGATTCTCTTTCCAAGGAAGATATCCTTGGTATGGTGAAGGAGGCAGGAATCGTGGGCCTGGGCGGCGCCGGCTTTCCTACTCATGTGAAGCTGGCTCCCAAGAATCCGGAGAAGATCGACTATATCATTATCAACGGTGCGGAGTGCGAGCCTTATCTGACCTCCGACTACCGCAGGATGATCGAGGAACCGGAGAAGGTCATCGGCGGTCTGAAGGTGATCCTGAAGCTGTTTGACGGCGCCAAGGGCGTCATCGGCATCGAGGACAATAAGCCGGAAGCCATCAAGAAGATGACGGAACTGGTAAAGGGCGAGTCCAGAATCGAGGTTTGTCCCCTGAAGACCAAATACCCTCAGGGCGGTGAGCGTACCCTGATCTACGCGGTGACGGGGCGGAAGATCAATTCCTCCATGCTTCCCGCGGACGTAGGCTGCATCGTGGACAATGTGGACACGGCGGCAGCCATTTATATGGCGGTCTGCAAAAGCACGCCTCTGATGACCAAGACGGTGACCATTACCGGCGACGCCATCGCCAACACGAAAAACTACAGCGTGCGTCTGGGTACCTGCTATCAGGAGCTGGTGGACGCGGCAGGCGGATTTAAGAAGGATCCGGAGAAGATCATTTCCGGCGGTCCCATGATGGGTCAGGCCCTGTTTGATCTGAACATTCCGGTGGCGAAGACCTCTTCCTCCCTGACCTGTTTAAGCAAGGATGATGTGGCGGCCATGGAGCCCAGCGCCTGCATCCGCTGCGGACGCTGCGTGTCCGTATGTCCCAGCCATATCGTTCCCCAGAAGATGTACCGGGCGGCGCTGAAGCATGACATGGACGCTTTTGTCAAGCTGGACGGCATGGAGTGCTGCGAGTGCGGCTGCTGTTCCTACATATGTCCGGCCAGAAAGCCGCTGACCCAGTCGTTTAAAGAGATGCGGAAAGCCGTGGCGGCTGCCCGCAGAAAAGGATAAGGAGGGGTGAACATGAATAAATTATTAAACGTATCTTCCTCACCCCATACAAGGAGTGACGTGACGACCCGCAATCTGATGCTGGACGTGGTTATCGCCATGATTCCCACATCACTGTACGGTGTCTGGCAGTTCGGCGTGAAAGCCCTTCTGGTCCTTCTGGTTACCGTTCTCAGCTGTGTGCTCAGCGAGTACGTGTATGAGAAGGTGCTGCATAAGCCCATTACCATCGGCGATCTGTCCGCGGTGGTGACCGGCATGATCCTGGGCCTGAACATGCCTCCGGAGATTCCCCTGTGGATTCCCTTCCTGGGCGGCGTCTTCGCCATCGTGGTGGTGAAGCAGCTGTACGGCGGCCTGGGACAGAACTTTATGAACCCGGCATTGGCGGCAAGATGTTTCCTGCTGATCTCTTTTGCCAGCAAGATGTCCTCCTTTACCCTGGACGGCGTGTCCGGAGCGACGCCCCTGGCTCTTATGAAGAGCGGAACCGTCATGGGGCCCAATGAAATTTCCGCCATGTTCATCGGACGGATCCCGGGAACCATCGGCGAGGTTTCCACCATCGCCCTTCTCATCGGCGCGGCGTACCTGCTGTATAAGAAGGTCATCAGCATCCGGATCCCGGGAGCGTACATTCTTACATTTGCGATCTTTGTGTTTATCTTCGGCGGAATGGACCTGAACAAGGTTCTGGCCCATCTGTGCGGCGGCGGCCTGATCTTCGGCGCTTTCTTCATGGCGACCGACTATGTGACCAGCCCCATTACCCCCAACGGACAGATCGTGTTCGGCGTCCTGCTGGGTGTTCTGACCGGATTGTTCCGTCTCTTCGGCGGCTCTGCTGAGGGCGTATCCTACGCCATCATCATCAGCAACCTGTTTGTGCCGCTGATCGAGCGGTTTACCCTTCCGGCGGCATTTGGAAAGGAGGGTAAGAAAGCATGAAATCCGTAAGCTTTATGAAAGACGCTTTGATCCTGTTTGCCATCACCCTGGTGGCAGGCGCCTGCCTGGGCGGCGTCTATACAGTGACGAAGGAGCCCATCGCTGCGGCTCAGCAGGCAGCCAAGGAGGAGGCCTACCGTACCGTTCTGGCCGATGCATCCGGTTTCCAGGAAGATGATTACTCGGCAGCCATGGAGAAGGCAGCGGCGGACATTCCCGGCCTGGGCTTCGGCAATGTGACCATCGATGAGTGCGTTACCGGCGTTGACGCCTCCGGTAATCCCATCGGCCATGTAGTGACCGCCACTTCCGGCGACGGTTACGGCGGGGATGTAACCGTATCCGTGGGAATCAGCACCGAGGGTGAAGTGAAGGGAATCGCTTTCCTGACTCTGGCGGAGACTCCCGGCCTGGGCATGAGGGCTTCCGAGCCTGAGTGGATGGCCCAGTTTGCCGGCAGGACGGTAGATGAGTTTACTGTGACGAAGACCGGTTCCACCTCTGACAGCGAGATCGACGCTATCAGCGGTGCTACCATCACAAGCAGAGCAGTGACCGGCGCGGTTAACGGAAGCCTGTATTTCGTTAACAGCTGCCTGGCCCAGTAGGAGGTGGGATTGATTATGAGTAAATGTGCAGAACGTTTATATAACGGCATTATCAAAGAAAACCCGACCTTTGTCCTGATGCTGGGCATGTGCCCCACACTGGCTACCACCACATCAGCCATCAACGGTCTGGGCATGGGACTGACCACTACGGCGGTGCTGATCTTCTCCAACCTGATCATCTCCGCCCTGCGGAATATCATTCCGGACCGGGTCCGTATTCCGGCTTACATCGTTATCGTAGCTTCCCTGGTTACCATCGTTCAGCTGCTTCTGCAGGCTTACATACCGACTCTGAACGATGCCTTGGGTATCTTCATTCCGCTGATCGTGGTAAACTGCATTATCCTGGGCCGTGCCGAGGCTTACGCGGCGAAGAACGGTCCCCTGGAATCCGCCTTCGACGGTATCGGTATGGGACTTGGATTTGCCCTGGCCCTGACCTGTATCGGCCTGGTCCGTGAACTTCTGGGTTCCGGTTCCGCTTTCGGTATCGGCATTATCCCCGAGGATTTCCACATCTCCATCTTCGGTCTGGCCCCCGGCGCATTCTTCGTCCTGGCTGGTCTTACGGCCCTGCAGAACAAGTTCAAGATGCCGTCGGCCACCAATGTGGAAGGCAATGGTTCCGTACTGGCCTGCGGCGGCGACTGCATGCACTGCTCCGGCTCCGCGTGTATGGCCAACCACGCGACTCTTGAGACCAGAAGACTGCAGGCGGAAGAGGATGCTCTGAAGGCCAAGCAGGCTGAGCTGGCCAGGAAACAGGCGGAACTCAGCGCCAAGCTGGATAAGAAAGATGAATAAGGAGGGGGAAGAGCATGGATGCAATTAAATCGTTATTGTTGATTATCGTGGGCTCCGCCCTGGTAAATAATATTATTTTGAGCCAGTTCCAGGGCCTCTGCCCGTTCCTTGGAGTTTCCAAGAAGACGGACACGGCGGTAGGCATGGGCGTGGCGGTTATCTTCGTTATCACCCTGTCCAGCTTTGTGACCAGCCTGATCTACAAGTTTGTGCTGGTACCCCTGGATGTAACCTATCTGCAAACTATTGCCTTTATCCTGGTTATCGCGGCTTTGGTTCAGTTTGTTGAGATGTTCTTAAAGAAGAGCATTCCCTCCCTGTATCAGGCGCTGGGCGTGTTCCTTCCCCTGATCACCACCAACTGCGCGGTTCTGGGCGCTGCCCTGACCAACGTGCAGTCCGGCTACGGAATCATCGAGAGCGTCTTCAATGGCATCGGCACCGCCGTAGGCTTCACCATCGCCATCGTGCTGCTGTCCAGTATCCGCGAGAGTATCGCGGACAATGATATCCCGTTCACGTTCCAGGGATCCCCGATTGTGCTGATCACCTCCGGTCTGATGGCGATCGCCTTCATGGGATTCGCGGGACTGATCTGAGGAAGGAGGTAGCGTGATATGACAGGACTTATTTTGGCTGCCGTGATCATAGGCGCCATCGGTATCATCATCGGCGTACTCCTCGGCATTGCCAGTGAGAAGTTTAAAGTAGAAGTGGATGAGAAAGAAATGCTGGTCCGGGCGGAGCTGCCGGGCAACAACTGCGGCGGCTGCGGATATCCGGGCTGCGACGGTCTGGCCGACGCCATCGCCAAGGGCAAGGCGGCTGTGAACGCCTGCCCCGTAGGCGGTCCCGCCGTGGCGGATAAGATTGCCGCCATCATGGGCGTAGACGCAGGAAGCGCCGTGAAGAAGGTTGCTTTCGTCAAGTGTAAGGGCACCTGCGACAAGACCAGGGTTCAGTACAATTATTTCGGAGCCGACGACTGCCGGATGATCTCCGTGGTTCCCGGAGCCGGCGAGAAGGCCTGCGCTTACGGCTGTATGGGTTACGGCTCCTGCGTGAAGGCCTGCGCCTTTGACGCCATCCATGTGGTGGACGGCGTAGCCGTGGTGGATCCGGAGAAATGCGTGGCCTGCGGCAAGTGCGTGGCTACATGCCCCAACCACCTGATCGAGCTGGTTCCCTACGACGCCAAGCATCGGGTTCAGTGCTCCAGCCATGACAAGGGCAAGGACGTAAAGGCCAAGTGCGAGAACGGCTGTATCGGCTGCACCCTGTGTACCAGACAGTGCGAGTTCGACGCCATCCACATGGACAACAACCTGGCCGTCATCGACTATGAGAAATGTACAGGCTGCGGCAAGTGCGCCGCCAAGTGCCCGTCCAAGATCATCAGCTGATGAGCCGGTGGGACGGGGAACGGAGTCCGGTCAGGAGATTGACCGAGAGACCGGGACACGGAACAGAATCATAGAATGTCAGAATTATCGAAAGAAAACGACGTAATGCAAAAAATGCGTCACTGGCGCGTTTTTCGCATACTGACGTAACGACAGAAGGACCTGCGAATCGGCGACGATCCGCAGGTCCTTTAACTATTTCGCACTCAGCGGATTTATCGCCGGCAGCCAGTGTAACGGCGTGGATACAAAGGATTTTTATCCTGTTAGTCTCCGCTCTTTATTTCTACTATCATCCGGTTAGGCAGACAGATGATCATCTGCCCGTCGCTGCTGATATGTCCCTGGTGGATGCAGATCTTATCCGGACAGCTGGCTTCATCCACCCAGACTTCCCCATCCTGGATAATCACGTGGTTGCTGCCGCCGCCATAGCCGGAAACCATGTAATCTGTGTCCTGATCCAGGTCCAGCTGCGCTACCGTCTCACCGTCTACAGAGATTGCCGCGTAAGCGGCAGACCCGCGGTGGGAGTACCGGTTAAACCCATAGAGAATCAGGGCCGCCAGAAGGATGAGGACGACCAGGATCAGGTCCCATTTTTTGATCAGCGGTTTCCCGGATGTTTTCATGAACGCGGGGCTCCTTCCGTACAGATACAAAATCAGACTGGCATACCGGCAGATCCGGCATGCCAGTTTCATCAATGTGCAGTATAACATAAAAAGAGATTGAAGAGAAGTCCGGCTTACCGTTCAGTCTTTCTATTTTTGTGGTAATGATAACCAATGTTACCACCAAAACAGGAGTCCATACAAGCAGAAAACTCAATCATCATAATGGCCCCGGCATGATACTATAATAATGCCGTCATATTTCTCATAATAGACGATCCTGTTGGCCTCGTCTATGCGTCTGCTCCACATGCCGCTTAGATTTTCCTTTAGCGGCTCCGGTTTTCCTAAGCCCTCATATGGACTTCTCTGTATATCCTTTATCAGCATATTGATGCGCTTTAAGGTCTTTTTATCCTGTCCCTGCCAATAGAGGTAATCTGCCCAGGCTTCATCTTCCCATGATAACCGCATCAGTCATCCACCTCTATCAAGTCGTGCTCCGCAAAATGCGCTCTGCCCTCGTCAATCTCCCTTTTTTTCCGTTCCAGATAGCGGATATTGCTTTCCGAATAGAAAGGGTCCGCCGATATCTCGAACGGAATACGCTTCTCACGACTTACCTTTTTTGCGAAAATGGTAAATGCCGTACTCATGGACATCCCCAGATCAGAGCATGTCTGCTCCATGCTCTTTTTCAAATCCGCATCCATGCGGAAGTTCACATTAACTGTCTGTGCCATACGAAACACTCCTTTCGGCTATAGTATATGACATTGTAATGAAAAAGTAAAGCATTTTCATTATTATCCTTTCAGAATTTAAAATTCCAGGTAAATAGCAAGCCGAGAATTTAAAATTCCGAATTCAAGGAAAGAGTGCTGAAGGATCCGAAAGTACGGAAGGAGTATGATGCCCTGGAGCCTAAGTACGATATCATTCAGGCATTGATCGAGGCCAGAAAGCAGAAAGGGATTACCCAGAAGGAACTGTCTGAAAAAACCGGAATTACACAGGCCGATATCAGCCGAATCGAAAATGGCAGCAGGAACCCCAGCCTGGCAATGCTGAAACGCCTGGCGAATGGAGTGGGAATGAGGCTGAAACTGGAGATGAAACATTCAGAATAACTGAAAAGAGATTGAAGAGAAGCCCGGGATGTGATAAAATTTCCTCAGAAAAGAGAGGTTGCCTATGAATTCCCACAAGACTGCCCGCTGGGTGGCTGCCTACGGCATGCTCATCGGGCTGGCGTTTATTTTCAGTTATCTGGAAGCGGTTCTGCCCGTACCCATTCCGGTTCCCGGCGTGAAGCTGGGGCTGGCCAATCTGGTTACCATGGTTGGCCTGTATACCGTGGGAGCCGGGGGGACGGCGGCGGTGTCTCTCATAAGGATTGTGCTGGCGGGGCTGACCTTCGGCAATGCGTTCAGCATGGTCTACGGACTGGCAGGAGGGGCGCTGAGCCTGGCCCTGATGATCCTGGTGAAGCGGTTTACCGGCCTTGGCCAGGTGGGAGTCAGCATTGTCGGAGGCGTAGGGCACAATATAGGTCAGCTGGCGGTGGCGGCGCTGGTGACGCGGACCGCGGGGGTATTTGCCTACCTTCCGGTGCTGCTTGTGGCGGGAACCATAGCGGGAGCCCTGATCGGGCTTCTGGGCGGCCTGGTGACAGAGCGGATCCAGGGATATACAGAGAGAATCCCGCAATGAAACTGGCAGCGTCCCAGATAAAGGCGCGGCAGAAAACGTCCGGAGATCGGACTCAGGGATATCGGACATAAGGAAATCAGATATAAAAAACGGGCATAAGGAGGAACAGAACATGGTTTATGAGGCAATTGGAAAACTGGTGCAGTACGGCCTGGATACGGGACTGATCGGCGAGGTGGATAAGATTTACGCCACGAATCAGATCCTGGAGGCGTTGGGGATGGATGAATATGAGGAGCCGGCGCTTTCCGGGGAGCCGATTGTGCTGGAGGAGGTTCTTAAGGAACTTCTGGATTACGCGTATGAGGCCGGCCTTCTGAAGGAGAACACAGTTACTTACCGCGACCTGTTTGACACGAAGCTGATAAACTGTCTGGTGCCCAGACCCGGCCAGGTGGTGGAGACCTTCTGGAAACATTATGAGAATTCTCCGGTGGAGGCGACGGACTATTTCTACAAGCTGAGCCAGGATACGGATTATATCCGCCGTTACCGGGTCTGCAGGGATATGAAATGGACGGCGGAGACCAAGTACGGCACTTTGGATGTGACGGTGAATCTATCCAAGCCGGAGAAGGATCCCAAAGCCATTGCCGCGGCCAAGCTGGCTAAACAGAGCGGTTATCCCAAGTGCCTTCTCTGCATGGAGAACGTGGGCTACGCGGGACGCGTCAATCATCCGGCCAGGAATAATCACCGGATCATTCCCATTACCATCAATGACAGTCCGTGGGGCTTCCAGTATTCCCCTTACGTCTATTACAATGAGCACTGCATCGTGTTCAACGGCCGTCATGTGCCCATGAAGATTGAGCGGGCCACCTTTATCAAGCTTTTTGATTTCGTGAAGATGTTCCCCCACTATTTCCTGGGGTCCAACGCGGATCTTCCCATTGTAGGCGGCTCCATCTTAAGCCACGACCATTTTCAGGGCGGCCACTACACCTTTGCCATGGCGAAGGCGCCTGTGGAGGAACAGTACCGGATGAAAGGCTTTGAGGATGTGGAGGCCGGTATTGTCAAGTGGCCCATGTCTGTGATCCGGCTGAGGGCGGAGGAGACAGAACGGCTGGTGGATCTGGCGACGAAGATTCTGGACGCCTGGAGAGGCTACACCGACGAGGCGGCGTTTGTCTTTGCGGAAACGGACGGGGAACCCCACAACACCATCACGCCCATTGCCAGAAAAGCCAACGGAAAGTACGAACTGGATCTGGTGCTGCGCAACAACATTACCACGGAGGAGTTCCCTCTTGGCGTGTACCATCCCCATCAGGAACTGCACCACATTAAGAAGGAGAACATTGGCCTGATCGAGGTAATGGGTCTGGCGGTTCTTCCGGCCAGGCTGAAGGAGGAGCTGGCTCTTCTGGGTGAATATATCGTGGAGGGCAGGGATATCGCGTCCAACGAGACTATCGCCAAGCATGCCGACTGGGTGGCGGATTTCCTTCCCCGGTATGAGAGCGTCACGGCGGAGAATGTCCAGGAAATCTTAAAGCATGAGGTAGGACTGGTGTTTGAGAAGGTTCTGGAGGACGCCGGCGTGTACAAGTACACGAAGGAAGGAAGAGAAGCCTTCGACCGATTTATGACCAGCGTGGGATTTGAGAGAGTGTGAGACAAAGTATAGCGAACAGGACCATTGTGGCGGCTGCGGTAATAAGACCGGAGCCGCCACAGTGACAATATAACTAGCGGCATATGCGCCGGAGGCCATGATATTTATCGGTTGGCATACTTGATGGCTGCCTGCCGGACCCATTCCAGACGGTTATCGTCGATGTCGGTGGGAACGGTGCAGTCCGCGCCGATCATAACGCCAATCTGTCCGGCATCATCCAGAATCTTGTAAGTATATTCTTCCACTTCCTCCCGGGTTCCGGTATAAATGACGGTGTCCTGTTCAAAACCGCCGAATACAGCTTTGCCGCCGAACATCTTTTTGCCCTCGGACAGAGAGATTCCCTCGGCGTGAACGGCCCAGTTGTAGCCTGCCGCCTCATAGTCGGTGAACAGCTCCAGATTATTGGCTTTGCCATGATAGCCGCAGATATGCAGCAGGTTGATGGAACTTAAGGTATTGGCGTGGTTCATAACTTTCTTCTCGGAAGGAGATATGTACTTGTGGTACAGATCGTCGGGAACATAGTGGGCCTGGTTGTTGACGCTGAAATAGATGCCGTCTGCACCGCACTCCTTAATGAGCATTTCATTGATCTCCATAACCCGTTCGGCCAGGATGTCCAGACCTGCCATGACGGAATCCGGATCCTCCTCCAGAAATTGTACCAGAAGGGGTTTCTTGCCCGAAACGGGGAGAAGGCCGCTGAGGCTGGTGCGAAGGATCATAGCCGGTGAGAAACCGGTGGCATAAATGGGAGCGTCGGAGCCGGCGTAGATTTCCATGGCCCGGACCGTCAGTTCACGGGTTTTCTGCACATAAGGGGAATCCATGGCAGGGGCCTGAATCTTTCTCAGGTCAGCAGCCTTTTTAACGAAAGATGTGTCTACCGGCATGATCATCAGGGAATCGTTCATAATCTTGATTACGTCGGGATCGAACACGGCCCTGGATTTGCGGTGGCCTTCCACATTTTTTTCAAAAGCAGCCGGATTCTCAACGCCTCGGAACCATTCATTCATATCGCAGAAATGATGGAAGAAGGCTACAGGAACCCGGTCTACCGGCTTGTTGGCAAGAACATTCAGAAATCGTTCGCGTTTAGTCATTGTACAATTCCTCCTTTTCCTCTTCAGGCAATCCGCTATAGATAAATCCGCTGTTATCAGTATATGATAATAATTGGATTTTGTACATACATAAACTCGGGGTATTTGATGGATATTTGGTAAAAACGCGAGGATTATCTTGATTTTATTCGCAATATCGAGTATAATTTATGAATGGAAATTTATCGTCAGGAGGCGAGAATAATAATGAAGTATCTGTCCATTCGTCAGACAGCGGAACGCTGGGGAATTTCAACCCGGCGTATACAGATTTTATGCGCGGAGGGTCGCGTCCCCGGCGCAGTCAGGATTGATTACTCGTGGGCGATACCGGACGATGAACCGAAGCCGAAAGACGCAAGGATCAAGAGCGGAAAGTATATCAAACGCCCCGCCTCTGACAGCGGCAACGAAAAAAAATCGAGGTAAAAAGCAATGGCTGACAGAACAATCATTGACGCGATGTGGGACGATTCCCCGGTGGATGTTACCACAGAAGTAAACTTTATCTGGTCTATCGCAAACAAGCTGCGCGGAACGTATCAGAGCGACAAATATAAGGACGTTATCATCCCCATGACGATCATCCGGCGCTTCGAGTGCGCCCTTGCTCCCACGAAAAAAGCAGTTGTGGAGCAGTATGAAAAGAACCCGACTTTCCCCGCTAAGGCGATGTATCGAATCTCCGGTTTTCATCTTTACAATACAAGTCACTATGACTTGGCTGAGTTGGTGAATGACCCGGATCATCTTGCCGCGAATTTCAAAAGTTATATTCAAGGTTTCTCCCCTAACGTGCAGGAGATCCTTATCTCCAATGAGCGTGGTCTTGATTTTTATAAGCAGATCGACAAGATGGACAAGAACAATCGGCTGCTTTCTGTTGTCAAGGCGTTCTCCGAGATTGATCTCGACCCGCGCACCATCGACAACGTGAAGATGGGATATATTTTCGAGGAACTGATCCGTAAATTTTCTGAAAATGCTGAGGCTGGCGACCACTACACAGGGCGGGACATCATCAAGCTCATGGTCAACATTTTACTGGCCGAAGGTTGCGACGATATCTTCGACGATGGGAAAGTTATCACCATACTGGATCAGGCGTGCGGCACGGGCGGTATGCTCTCCACGGGATACAACTTCATCAAGCGGTACAATCCCACCGCAGACGTGCGGCTGTTCGGGCAGGAGATTAATCCGGAATCTTATGCCATGTGCCTTGCGGAAATGCTTATCAAGGTGCAGAACGAGGAGAACATCTGTTATCAGGACACCATGAAAGCAGACTGTTTTAGAAACACGAAGATGCGGTTTGTTTTGGAAAATCCGCCGTTTGGACAGGCATGGGGCGGCAAGGATGCGCCCGAGGGCATAGAGGAAGCGGTCAACGAAGAGTATAAAAAAGGTTTTGATGGTCGCTGGGGTGCAGGACTGCCTGGTTCTGGCGATATGCAGATGCTGTTCCTGCAATCCGCAATCAACAAAATGGATGACTGCCTCGGCCGCTGCGCCATTATCGAAAACGGCAGCCCGCTCTTTAATGGCGGCACGGCATCCGGCGAAAGCCAGATACGCCGCTGGATGCTGGAGCAGGATCTGATTGAAGCCATCATCGCCCTGCCCACAGATCTTTTCTACAACACAGGTATCGCCACCTACATTTGGGTGCTGTCGAAGAACAAGCGTCAGGAGCGCAAAGGCAAGGTTCAGCTTATCGACGCCAGCCAGATTTATCACAAGCTCCGCAAGGCGCTGGGTAACAAGCGCAACGAAATTTCCCCGGGGGATCGCTCAATCATCACAAGACTTTACGCTGACTTCGAGGAAAATGAGATGTGCAAAATTTATAAAAATGAGGAGTTTATCTACCGCGAATACACAGTAATGCAACCCCTCCAGCGAAACTATGCCATTACACAGGAGCGCATTGTTGCCATGCTCTCCAAGGGGAGCCTGTCGGCGCTCTATGATGAAGCAAAGGTCGCCGAGCTGGAAAACGCCGAGGAGCTGACCGGCAAGAATAAGAAGAAGCTGGAGAGCTACATAAACAACAAGCCCGTGTATGACGCTATCGTCGTCGCGTTGGAGGCTGCCGTATCGGAGGAAATCTTCTACTCTCCCAATGCCTTTATGCCTATTTTGACAAATGTGTTGGCACAGGTTACTGCTGACAAAAAGCTGTTAGAGCGCATCGCGGACGGGCTTTCGGTAATGGACAAACAGGCAGAAATTCAGCGTGACCACAAGGGCGAGATCATCTATGACAAGGAGACGAAGGACACCGAAATCGTTAAATTCGAGGAGGACATCGATACATACATGGCGCGGGAGGTGCTGCCGCATATTCCGGATGCCAAGGCGTTTTTCGAGGAAAATCTTGCCACCAAAAAGCCTGTGATCAAGACCGGTGCGGAGATACCGTTTACCCGCTATTTTTACAAGTACCAGCAGCCCACGCCCAGCGAGGAGCTGGAAGCCCGGTTTATGGAGCTGGAGCTTTCTGTGTCTGAACGGGTGGCGAAGCTGTTTGAGTGAGGTGACGGACGATGCGGGAGATGAAAGATAGCGGGATTGAGTGGATTGGAAGCGTTCCTATGTCGTGGAATAGTCACCCAGTATATTACTATTTCACCGAACACAAGCAAAGAAATTATTCTGGAGACGAATCTAATTTGCTTTCTCTGAGCTATGGTAAAATAGTCCGAAAAGATATAAATACTTCTGAGGGACTACTTCCTAAAAACTTTAATGGATACAATATTGTATCAGAGGGTGACATTGTTCTCAGGCTGACTGATCTTCAAAATGATAAAAGAAGTCTAAGAACAGGCTTAGTCAAAGAGCAAGGCATAATTACATCGGCGTATGTTACTATTCGTCCAAAAAAGCAAATCAATTCAAATTATTTTTACTATTTATTGTACGCCTACGACGTCGTAAAAGTATTATACAATATGGGAAATGGTGTTAGGCAGAGCTTGAATTACGGAGAATTATCAAAACTGCGTTTAATTGAGCCGCCTCTTTCCGAGCAGTGCCTTATTGCCTCTTTTCTCGACGCTAAGTGTGCTGAAATTGACGCGCTGACTGCTGATATTCAGGCGCAGACTGACACGCTTGAACAATACAAGCGTTCCGTCATCACCGAGGCAGTCACAAAGGGGTTGAATCCCAATGCGGAGATGAAGGACAGCGGTGAGGAATGGGGCGGAGCAATTCCTTCATCGTGGGAAATGAAAAAAGGAAAATATCTGTTTGAGCAACGAAATCTGCGTGGAAATATAATAGAGCTGCAACTATTATCTCCGACGCAAAAATATGGTGTTATTCCGCAATCACTTTATGAAGAGCTTTCCGGAATGAGTGCAGTCAAGCTCAACGAAAAGGCAGATCTGATGCTCTTAAAGACGATACATAAGGGTGACTATTGCATTAGTCTGCGTAGTTTTCAGGGAGGCTTTGAGTATTCAGAGTATGAGGGTGTAGTTTCTCCGGCCTATCAGGTATTCTACCCTATAGTTGATATAGCGGATGGGTATTACAAATATCTTTTCAAAGAGAGCGGATTCATAGAAAAGATGAACTCTTACACTATGACGCTCAGAGATGGGAAAAATATTGCCTTTGCAGATTTCGGGGACACATATATCCCGTATCCTCCCATTAGCGAGCAACAAGCTATAGCTGATTATCTCGACGCCAAATGTGCCGATATTGACGAAATCATTACCCAAAAGCGCGAGCAGCTTGCTACAATCGAGGAATACAAAAAGTCCCTCATTTTCGAGTATGTCACAGGTAAGAAGGAGGTGTGCTCTGATGACGAATCCGTCAAATGAAACTCTTACGGTTGTACGTTCCCAGAATGTAAACCTTGACAGCGAGTATGTTCAGTGGCTGTATGAAATCAAACAGCGTTTTCGCAATGCGCAGCTAAAAGCCGCTGTCAAAGTGAATTCCGAACAGCTTCTTTTTAATTGGCGGCTCGGCCGGGATCTCGTCATCAGACGTGCTGAAGAAAAATGGGGGAAGGGAATCGTTGAACAGGTCAGTCTTGATCTGCAGGCAGAATTTCCCAATGTTAAGGGATTCAGTACCTCGAATCTCTGGTACATGAAAAAATGGTATCAATTCTATTCGGCTTCGCTGTGCGATGAAAAAATCCAACAGCTTGTCGGAGAAATTACGCGGGCAAATTTTCCCCGGCTTCAGCAGATTGGAACACCGCTGCAGGAAGAAAAACTCCAACAGCCTGTTGGAGAAATTCCTTTTCCGCTTTTCTTTAGCTATGTTCCGTGGGGACATCACATTTTGATCATAACAAAATGTAAAAGCGTTGAAGAAGCTCTATTCTATATTCAGCGTACGATTGATAAAGGTCTGAGCCGCAACGCCCTGGATAATTGTATCCGCTCCGATATGTATCATACCATTGGGGCAGCGGTTACAAATTTTAGCGTACAGCTTCCTGCTCCTCAGGGCAAACTGGCCCAGGAACTGCTCAAAGGAAATTATGATTTGGGATTTATCCGTCTTTCTGAGGAATACAA